>JAADCR010000022.1 GCA_013154375.1 Aquificota bacterium
GGCGGGGGCCGACTGCGTGGTGGTCGGCTCGGGCATATTCGCGAGCGCGGACCCCGAGAGCCAGACGCGCAGGCTAAAAAGCCTTATGGAGCGCTTCAGTAGCGTGTAATCGGGAGCTGAAGCTCCTCTACGAAGAAGAGGTTAAACTTAAGGTAGAGCTCCGTCGCGTACTCGTCGCGGGCGGCAAAGTAGCGACGCTTGTAGTCGAGCCCGAGGCTCCAGCAGCCGCCTTTAAAGCCTAAGTAGGCGCTCCGGTAGAGCTCCTTCTGCTCGAGCCGGTCGTAACGGACCGAGAGCGAGAGGGTGAACCGCTCGCCGTTAAAGCCTAAGCTACCCGTAAGCTGGTCCGCCGTTTTGTTTTTTGAGCTGTCCCTAAACTGGGCGTTGGTGACCGAGAAGCTCCAAGTGCCTAAGCTTAAAGAGGCTCCCGTTACGCTGCGCGCCAGCGTCCCTACGTTAAAGTCGTATATCCCGTCTTGCCAGAGCGAGAGCCGCTCAAGCGGGTAGAGCTTAACCGTAAAGTAGAGGGGCATGAGCGGTTTATTTATAACCTTCCCGTCGGTGGGAAAGGTGTAGGAGCTTAAGAAGTTGTAGCCGGTACGCAAGAAGGCCTTTAGGTAGCTCCGCTCGCCTTTAAAGAGCTCTTTAACCCAGCTTAAGGTTATCAGGTTCTCTTGGTTTACCGCGTCCTGAGGGTCGAACGCGGGCAGCTCGTAGGTGTCGGGCGAGAAGGCGTACTTAAGCTCGAAGAGGTTGTAGTCTTTAAACCCGCGGTAAGAGACGAAGGCGTACTGGGGTACGGCGTGCGTGAAGCGCCAAGTGCCCACGCTCTGGCCGGTAGCGGGGTAGAAGCGGCTTATAAGCTCGAGACGGGAGAACTGGTTTACCGGGCCCAGACGGAAGTGTCTGGCCAGTACGGGCGTTAAAGCCAGACGGGGCGTGCTGCCGTCGCGGTCGGAGTAGAAGTTCGTAAAGAAGGCGTCGCCGTAAAGCTCGAAAGGTCCCAGACGGACGGGGCTTAGCAGCAAGCCCAGCTCGGGCAGAAGCTGGTAAGTAGAGGCGTTTGAGTCGTTTGTAAGGTCTCGGTAGCGGCGGGCGGTGGCGTAAAAGGTTAGCCGGCCTAAGTCGCGCGCGTAGGTTAGGTGCGTAAGCGCGTAGGGCTTGGTTCTTAGACGCGACTCGAAGAAGAAGTCTTCGTAAACGTAAGGGTCGGAGAGAAGCTCGAGGGCCGACGAGAAGCGGCCGAGCCGCAGCTCGCCCGAGAGGACGAAGCGTCTCCGGCGGTGGAGCCCGCGGCCTTCCCACCACTCGCCCTTTAGGGGCTCTTCTTGGAAGAACGAGGCGTTAAAGAGGAGGCGGTCCGTCTCGGTAAAGAGCCGTCTAAACTCAAACGAGAGGCCGCGCGAGAAGTCGCGCCGGTAGTCGGGCGTTAGCGTAAGGTCGGCGTAAGGGGCGAGGGCTACGAAGATGGGCTGGCGGTAAATAAAGGGGCTGTAAGTGGTCGAGCCTATTACCGGAAAGAGCAGGCCGCTCCTTCTGCCCGAGAGGGGTACCGAGTAGAAGGGAAGGAAAAAGAGCGGTACGCGGAAGAACCTCAGGGTGTTGCCCACGAGCAGCGCCCGCCCTTCTTTTACGAGCCCGCGCCAGACGCAGACGTAGAGCTCTTTCCGCTCGAGCGGGCAGGTGGTGAGCACGCCGTCGTAAACTAAGAACTCTTTCTCTCCGAGCCGCTCGACTTTTTTAGCCTCGAAGTTGAGCCGCTCTATCCGGCCGCGGACGTTTATAAGAAACCCTTCGTTAGTTTTAAGGTCGAGGTAGAGGTAGCTACCGGTAACCTCGAGGCCCGTTTTGGCGTCTTTAAGGTAGACGCTCCCGCGGGCAAAGAGCTCCTCCGTGTCTTTTAGGTACTTAACCCAGTCGGCTTTTACGGCGTAGCGTCCCTTTACGAGCTCTACGCGGCCGCGCGCCTCGAGCTGGTTCTTTCTAAAGACGAGCTCGTCGGCGTAAAGCTCTAAAGCCCGGGCGGACGAGAGAAGAAGTAGGAGGGCTAAGAGCCGAGCCACCTTCGGAGCGCTTCTTTAAGCTCGGTAAGGGAGTTAAAGACGAAGTCGGGTCTAAAGCCGGCCCGCTCGAGCTCCTCGGGCGGGTACTTACCCGTGGTCATAAAGACGGTCTTAAGGCCCATCTCCTTAGCCCCTTTTAAGTCGGTGTAAAGGTCGTCGCTTACCATGTAGGCCTCACCCTCGGGCAGCTCTTTAAGCGCCAGCTTAAGCAGCTCGGGCTTGCCGAGGTTGGGCAGCTCCTTCTCGTAGCCCGTAGCGTAGGCGAGCATCTTAGCCCACGAGCCGGCACCGGGGAAGTACAGCCCGTCGCTGTCTTTTACCAAGCGGCTCAGGTTTACCGGGACGAGCTCGGCCTTACTTAGGTACAGCGCACTCGTGGCCGTTTTCACCTTCTTAAAGTCTATAGTTTTGTCCTGTCCTACGACCACCGCGTCGACGCGGTGGTCGTCTACTACCTCAAATCCTTCCTCTTTTAAGAAGCTCTTTAGCTGCTCGGTGCCTATCACGAACAGGCGCTTAAGTCCGCGGCTTTTTAGGTACTTGGGCAGGACGGCCACGGGGCTTATAAGCTCGTCCTCTTCTACGGGCAGGCCCTTCTCTTTAAGGGCGCGGGCTATAAGGCGAGGGGGGCGGGTGGAGTTGTTCGAGACTATCTTAAACGGGACGCCCTGCGACCTGAGAAAGGTTAAAAAGTCGGCCGCGTCGGGAAAGGGGTTAAGCTCTTTGTCTCTGGTAAGGACGCCGTCCATGTCGAGAAGCAGCACCACCGCCATGGTATATATCTTACGGGACGGGGAGCTCTTCCAGAACCTCGCGCTTTACCTCGTTAAAGCCGGCCTCCTCGCGCAGGACCAGACGGTGCCCCAGCGTCTCGTCCAGAAAGTCCAGCAGGTCTTCGGGGACCACGAAGTCGCGGCCCCTTAGGTAGGCCAAGGCCCGGGCGTTGGCCGTAAGGTGGATGAGTGCGCGCGTAGACGGGCCTAAGACCACGGCGGGGTGTCTTCTGAGCCGGGCGCCCAGCTCGGCTGTAAAGCGGGCAAGCTCGGGCGAGACGAAGACGCGCCTAACGCGCCCGAGCTCGTTAAGTAGCTCTTCTTTACTTACGACGGGCTCGAGCTTTTTTACGCGCTCGAGGGGGTTCTCGCCGCTTATTATCTGGGCCTCTTCTTCTACGGACGGGTAGCCGAGGGATATGCGCGTAGAGAAGCGGTCGAGCTGGGCCTCGGGCAGGGGGTAAGTGCCGTGCTGCTCTAAGGGGTTCTGCGTGGCTACGACGAAGAAAGGTTCGGGGAGGGGGTAGGTCTTACCGTCGACGCTTACCTGCCTCTCGGACATGGCCTCGAGGAGGGCGCTCTGGGTTTTGGGCGTGGCGCGGTTTATCTCGTCGGCAAGCAGCACGTTGGTAAAGACGGGGCCCTCTTTAAACTCGAACTCGCGCGTTTTGGGATTAAAGACGTTAACGCCCGTAAGGTCGGAGGGCATGAGGTCACTCGTGAACTGTACGCGCTTAAACGAGAGGCCGAGCGCACGCGCCAGAGCCAGCGCGAGGGAGGTCTTTCCCGTCCCCGGGAGGTCTTCTATAAGCAGGTGCCCGCCCGAGAGGAATGTGGCGAGGGCTTTTTCTAAGGTGTCGCGCTTTACCTTTATAACGCTCTCTATAGCCTCTAAGACGCGCTCCATCTTAAACCGCGCAAGCCTCGCACTCGTCTATGTCTACTAAAGACCTGCTTCGCAGGTAGTAAACGGTTTTAAGGCCGAGCTCCCAAGCCAGCTCGTAAAGCCTCGAGAGACGCGGCCCGTCTACGGAGGCAGGGTCTATAAACAGGTTCAGGCTCTGGGCTTGGTCTATCCACTTCTGGCGGACGGCGGCGGCGCGTACGGTCCACTCTTGGTCTATCTGGTAGGCGCCTTTGTAGTGCCAGTAGAAGCGGTCCACCTCGGGCGGAACCTGCGGGAGGATGCCGCTCATGTTCTCTTCTTTGTAAAAGCGGGCAAAGACGGGGTCTACGGAGGGGGTGGCGCCTAAGATGAGTGAGGTCGAGCCGGTGGGCATGAGGGCTATAAGGTAGGCGTTCCGGAGGCCGTACCGGCGGACCTCCTCGGCCAGCTCGTCCCAAGGCAGGTGGTTGCCGTTTCCCTCGGAGTCTCTCTTCAGCTCTTCGGGCGTACGGCTGAAGAGTACGCCCTTAGACCAGTCGGAGCCCTCAAAGAGTGGGTAACGGCCGCGCTCCTTGGCAAGCTCGAGCGAGCCTTTAACCGCGTAGAAGGCTAAAAGCTCGAAGAGCTTGTCGGCAAACCTCAGGTGCTCTTCGCTCTCCCACTTTACGCCGTTTTTTACCAAGCAGTAGTGGTAGTTTGAGACGCCTATGCCTACGGCACGGAACTTTTTGTTGGTGTACTTGGCCTCGGGGATGGCGTAGTAGTTAATCTCTATAACGTTGTCGAGCATCCGGACGAGCTTGGGCACCACCCGCTCCATCTGCTCGCGCGTGTAAACTTTACCGAGGTTTATCGAGCCGAGGTTACAGACGGGCAGGTAGCCCGCTTCCTTCTCGTAAACTACGCGGCCCGTCTCCTCGTCGAGCCTCGGCGGCTTGTGCTTAGAAGGCGACATGACCTGTACTATCTCGTGGCAGAGGTTAGACGAGTAGACCATGCCCGCGTGCTTGTTGGGGTTTTTCCGGTTGGCCTCGTCACGGAAGAACACGTACGGCTCGCCCGTCTCGAAGGCGACCGTAAGGAGCCGCTTCCAGAGCTCGAACGCGTCTACCTCTTTTTTCGCGTACTCGGGCAGACCCTTCTCGAGCTCCTCGTACCAGCGCTCGAACTCCTCCCCGTAAAAGTCCTCGAGCCCCTTAGGCTCTACGAGCTCCGTACTACCGTCCTCTTTGACGCCCTCGTAGTAGTGGCTGCCCGGCAGCGGGCGGAGCTCTTTATATCCGTCGCCGTAAAGCCTCTGCGTTATAAACTGGCGGGCGTAGTAAGGGTCTATAAGCGTCCACTTTTTACGCTCCTTCAGCCGCTTCATAAACAGGTCGGGTATGGAGACGGCGGGGTGTATGTCGTGCGCTTTTTTCCGCTCGTCGCCGACGTTGGTCTTTACCTCTAAAAAGTCGAGGATATCCTTGTGCCAGATGTCTAACGTAATGGAGGCGCTCCCTTTCCGCATGCCCAGCTGGTCTACGTAAGTCATGGTGTCGTTTAAGAGCCTTACGACGGGAATAACGCCCGAGGAGGCGCCCTTAAACTTCCTTATAGGGGCACCCGTGGCCCTTACCTTCCCCAAGTACACGCCCAGCCCGCCGGCAAACTTCGATATCATACCCGCCTTTTTAACGTTGTCGAAGATGTCGTACAGGTCGTCGTCTACCGTAAGGACGAAGCACGACGAGAGCTGCGTAAAGGGTCTGCGGGCGTTCATGAGCGTGGGCGTGGCTACGGTGACGAGGTGCTCCGAAAGCAGGTCGTAGAACTCCTTTGCCCACTTAACGCGCTCCTCTTTCTTTTCGGGCAGGGCCAGCGTCATGGCCACGAGCATGTACATCTCCTGCGGCAGCTCTATAACCCTGCCCTCCTCGTCGCGCACCAAGTACCGGTCGTAGAGAATCTTTATACCGGCGTAAGTAAAGTAGAGGTCGCGCTCGGGCTTTACGTAGCGTGCCAGCTCCTCAATCTCTCTCTCGTCGTAAGCCTCAAGCAGGTAAGAGCCGTATATGCCGCGCTTTACGTACTCTTTAATAAGGCTTAAAAAGCTCTTGCGGTTGTAAGGGCGGTACTTCCCGAGGTCGTCGCGGAGCGAGTAGCCCCTCACGTGCGCCACGTCTTTGTACAGGTCGTACAACAAGAGCCGCGCCGCGACGAAAGTCCAGTCGGGCTTCTCGGCCGAGACCTTCTCCGCGGCCGTCTTTATAAGCAGCTGCTGAATCTCTTTCGTGGTTATCCCGTCGCGGAACTGTATCTGCGCGTCGGCCTCAAGCTCCAGAGGGTCCACGCTTAAGCCCTTGCAGGCAAACCCTATGGCTATCCTTATCTTGTTTATGTCGAGCTTCTCCTTCCTCCCGCTCCTCTTTATTACGTACATGCTCATAGCTCACACCATTTTACAAAACCCGCCTCCTCGGCTCGGCCTTATCTCCGTAAGCCCGAAGAACCTCCGTCATATCCCGTTAAATTTTTTATAGCGATGGAGTTTACTTACGTAACGAGTAACGACGAGCTGCTCGAGGCCTGCCGAGCGCTCGAGCCGGCGCCCCTGCTCTTTATAGACGCCGAGACCACCCCCTCGGGCCTGCCGAGGCTGCTCCAGATAGCCTCCGACCGGGAGCTTTTTATCTTCGACCTGTTTGAGCTCGAGGAGCTTACCCCGCTACGCGAGCTGATTAAGCGCAAGCCCGCGGTAGGCCACAACCTGAAGTTCGACCTTAAGGTCCTGAAGCGGCTCGGTCTCGAGCCCGCGGCGGTCTTCGACACCATGATAGGCGCCCAGCTTCTGGGCTTTAAAAAGCTCTCTTTAGCCCACCTTACGGGCGCACTGCTGGGCAAGCCGCTCGACAAAAGCCTCCAGCTCTCCGACTGGTCGGCTCCCGCGTTAAGCAGAGAGCAGCTCGAGTACGCGGCACGGGACGCTCTCGTGCTTAGAGAGCTCTTCCCGCTAATAAGAGACAGGCTTAACGCGCTTAAGGGCGTACGCGGCGAGGAGGTGCTGAAGACCGCTCCGGCCCGTCTGTTCGGGCTAAGCAGCCCGGTGGCGGTGGTGGAGATGGCGTTCGTTAAAGAGCTGGCGGAGGTGGAGCTGAGGGGCTTTCCCGTAGACGCGGCACTCGTCAACGCGCTCGAGCGCGAGCTTACGCGGGAGCTTACGAAGCGCGTCGAGGAGTTTATAAGACGCTTCCGCGTAGACCCCTTTTCGCCCAAAAAGGTGGCCCGCCTTTTAGAGGAGCGGTTTGGGATAGTGCTGCCGCGTACGGCGAAGGGTAATCCTTCTACCGACGACGCTTTTCTGCAGGAGTTTGCCCACCGCGAGCCGGTAAAGCTTCTGCTCGAGATACGGCGCGTCAAGAAGCTCCTCGAGAAGCTTAAGGAGCTTAAAGAGTACGCCGAGGACGGCCGCGTCCATCCCGAGTTTAGACAGATAGGGGCCGTTACGGGACGGATGGCCTGCGCCCGCCCGAACCTGCAGAACGTGCCTCAAGCCCTCAGGGCCGTATTTAAGGCGCCCGAGGGGCGCGTGCTCGCCGTGGCCGACTTCTCGCAGATAGAGCTCAGGATAGCCGCGGAGCTGGTAAACGAAGAGATAATGACCGAAGCCTTTAAAGAGGGTAAAGACATGCACCGGCTTACGGCCGCGCTCGTTTTAGGAAAGCCGGAAGAGGCGGTGACCGAGACGGAGCGGAAGCTCGCCAAGGCCCTGAACTTCGGCCTTATATACGGCATATCGGCTCAGAGCTTGGCCCACTACGCGCGCGCGGGCTACGGCGTAGAGCTCTCGGAAGAGGAAGCAAAGAGGATAAGGCGGAAGTTCTTTAACACCTTTAAGGCCTTCGCCCGGTGGCACGAGGAGGTAAAAGAGAAGCTAAGGCGCGAAGGTAAAGTAAAAGGGAAGACGCTTTTAGGCCGGCCGTACGAGGCCGACTCGTTTACCGACGCGGTAAACTACCCGGTACAGGGCACGGGGGCGGACCTTATTAAGCTCTCGGTGCTCGTCTTCCACGCGGCGTTAAAAAGAGAGGGGCTCGAGGGAGGGACGGTGAACTTGGTCCACGACGAGATAGTGGCCGAGGGTAGGGAAGAAGACGGGGAGCGGCTGCTCGAGCTGCTCGTGAGGTCTATGAAGCGGGCGGGAAGGATTGTGCTTAAGCGCGTGCCGGTGGAGGTAGAGGCGCGGCTGTCTAAAAGCTGGGGTTAGGCCTCGAGACGGTAGCCCACGCCCCTGACGGTTTTAATAAGGTCGCGGTAAGGCCCGAGCTTGTCGCGGATGTGCTTAACGTGGACGTCGACGGCCCGCTCGCTCGTGTCGCGGCCGCTTAGCCAGAGCTGCTCGACGATGGCGCTCCGGCTTAAGGTCTTACCGAAGTTCTCAAACAGCAGCCAGAGAATCTCAAACTCGGCCGGCGTTAGGTAGACCTCCTTACCGTCTACCCAGAGCTTCCGCTCCAGCGCGTCTATCTTTACGCCCTTTAGCTCGTAGCTGCTCGTTTTCCGCTCGCACCGCCTTAAAAGCGCCCTAACGCGCGCCAGCAGCTCTTTAAACGAGAAAGGTTTGGTAAGGTAGTCGTCCGCGCCCGCCTCGAAGCCCGCCAGCTTGTCGCGCTCGGTACTTTTAGCCGTAAGCAGCAGCACGGGCGCGCGCGCAAAACGCGGGTGGCGCCTGAGGTACCTGAGCGCCTCGAGCCCGTCGCCGTCGCGGAGCATAAGGTCTAAGATGAAGAGGGCCTCCCGCTCGTCGCGCAGCCCCTCGTAGAACTCCTTAAGACGCTTAAAGCTTTTTACGCTGAAGCCTTCGCGCTCGAGCTGGTAAGTAAGCAGGTAAGAGAGGTCCTCGTCGTCCTCAAGCAGAACTATCCTTCTCATGGCCCTCTATAAGCACCACGTCGGCCCTGCGGAGCTCCTTACGGCCGAGCTCCTCCGGCGAGGAGACGACCGCCACCACCTTACGGCCCTTTAAGAGCCGCCGCAGCGCCCTCTCTTTCTGTCTGCCGTTTTTTACCACCAATACTTTCACCTTTTCCTACCTCCTTTACTCTTAAACTACCTTTTTCTCATTAAGCTTCTGTTAAGCTTCTTTATAAAGATAGTGTCAAGTTTTGGGGGCGTCCACGGGCGGGGAGAAAGTATTATTTTATACCGATGCGGCGGATTCTGGACCACCTCGGGGCGGGCGTCGCGCTCTTCGACGGGGAAGGCAGGACGCTTCTGGCTAACCGGTTTATCCTCGAGCGCTTCGGCGAGCTTAAGCGCGGCAGCCCGTACTACGAGGGGCTTAAGAGTCTGGCGCTCATAAGTGCCGTCCACGACGCGTACGCCCACAAAAAGGACGGGGAGGGGAGCTTCAGCTACGGCGGCCGCTCTTACCGCTACAGGACCTTTTACGCGCCCGAGGGCGTGGGCCTGCTGGTGGAAGACGTGAGCGACCGCGAGCAGTTCGAGCGGCTTAAGGAGGAGTTTCTCTCTACGGTTAGCCACGAGCTGAAGACGCCCCTCTCGGTGCTGCTTTTAAGCTTAGAGACGCTCGAGGAGCGTCTCGAGGGTAAAGACAGGGAGCTGTTACGCCGCTCTAAGCGGCGTCTTTTAGAGCTACAAAAGCTCGTGGAAGGGGTTTACTTTTTGACGCTTAACCGGCTGCCCGAGAGAAAGCACTTCTCGGTCAGGCGGCTCGTAGAGGAGGTTCTCGAGGAGCTCTCTTCGCTTATACGGGAGAAGAAGCTTAACGTAAGGCTCGAGGGGGAGCTGGAGCTCGAAGGCGACGAGAGGGTTATGCGCTTGGCGCTGAAGAACCTGCTTGAGAACGCGGTGAAGTTTAACCGCGAGGGCGGCTCGGTGGAGGTAAAGCTCGAGCGGCGCGGCAGGCTCGGACGCGTAACGGTTAGGGACGAAGGGAGAGGGATAGAGCGCGAGCTTCTGCCCGCGGTAAAAGAGCCTTTTATTAAGGGCGAGGAGAGCGAGGGTCTGGGGCTGGGTCTGGCGCTGGCGGAGCGGGCGGTCCGCCTCCACGGCGGCCGTCTGGAGATAAAGAGCTCTCACGAAGGGACGACGGCCGAGATTACCCTCCCTTTAACTTCCTGAAGAGCTCGGGCAGGCGGAGTATGTAGAGGTAAATCCGCTTCCAGCGGCTCCACTCTATGGCCGGGAGGTTAGCTCCGTAGGTCTTCCCGCCCTTAAGGTCGGAGGCTACGCCCGACTTGGCCGTCACCACGGCCCCGTCGCCTATCTTAACGTGGTCCGCCACGCCCACCTGCCCGGCCAGCATGACGCGCCTGCCCGTCTCCACGCTGCCCGAGAGGCCCACCTGCGAGACGAGCAGGTTCTCGGGCCCCACTTTACAGTTGTGGCCTATCATAACGAGGTTGTCGACTTTCGTGTCGCGTCCTACGCGCGTCTCGGTAAGGAGCGCCCGGTCCACGGTGGCGTTGGCGCCTATCTCCACCCCGTCCTCTATAACCACCACGCCCGCGTGGGGCAGCTTGACGATGCCCTCCGGACCGACGTAGTAGCCGAACCCGTCGGCGCCTATAACGGCACCGCTGTGTATCCTGACGCGCCTACCTATAACCGTTCTCGGGTAGATGTGTACGCCGCTGAATATCACCGTCCCGTCGCCTATGGTCGTCCCGTCTCCTATAAAGGTAAACGGGTAAATCTTAACCCCGTCGCCTATCCGGACGTTCTTTCCTACGACGACGAAGTCGCCTAAGTAGACGTCTCTGCCCAGCGTCGTGCCCTCGCCCACGACGGCGTTGGGCGAGACGCCCGTGGGGTGCTCCTCGGGGTAGAGGCGCGACAGCGCCAGCGCTAAAGCGAGCTTAACGCTCTTGACGCGGAGCGAAGGCTCGAGCTTTGTCTCGTGCTCGACCACGGGCAGGGCGCCGGCCTCTAAGGCCTTGCGCGCTTCCTCTTCGTTTCGGCAGAACACGAGCGTGTTGGGCCGGGGCTTCTCGGGCGGCGAGACGCCCTCTATCCGCTCGGGCGGTCTGCCTTTAACCTCGGCCTTTAGAAGCTCTATAAGCTCGTCAGACCTCATGCTTTTTAATTTTCTCCACGAGACCGAACTCGACGCGGGGCGTCTCCTCGTCTACCGATAGTACTTTTACCTTAACGTGGTCGCCCAGACGGAAGACCTTGCCCGTCCTTACGCCCACGAGCCGGTGGGCCGGCTCGTCGTAGACGTACTCGTCGTCTTTAAGCGTGCTTATCCTCACGAGCCCTTCCACGAGGTTCTCCTCGAGCTCGACGAAAAAGCCGAAGGGTACCACGCCCGTAATGACGCCTATAAACTCTTCGCCAATCCGGCCTTTCATGTAGCGGGCCTTCATGTAGTCGATGGCCTCCATCTCCGCCTCGTCGGCCAGCCGCTCGCGCTTGGACAGGTAGTTACCGGCTTCCTCTAAGTAAGCGAGCGTCTTCTCGAAGTCTAAAGGCTCGCCCTTTAGGGCTTTTTTGAGCAGCCGGTGGACGATAAGGTCGGGGTAGCGTCTTATGGGAGAGGTAAAGTGGGCGTAGTACTCGAGGGCGAGACCGAAGTGGCCCGTGTTGTGGGGGCTGTACTTGGCGCGGGCCATGGCCCTTAAGGTTAGAAACCTCACGAGGTTCTCCTCGGGACGGCCCTCGAAGTCTTCTATTATCTTCTGGAAGAACTTGGGCGTAAACTCGTGCGGTCTTCTTACCTTGTAGCCTAAGCCCTCGAGTATCTCGAGGAGGTTCTCCACGCGCTCCTCGTCGGGCGGGTCGTGGACGCGGTAGAGGCACGGGTAGCCGAGGTGGCTGAGGTGCTGCGCCACCGTCTCGTTGGCCGCTATCATGAACTGCTCTATAATTTTGTGTGCCACGTGCCGCTCGTACGGGTATATGGCCGTCGGCTCGCCGTACTCGTCTACGATAACCTCCGCCTCGGGCAGGTCGAAGTCTATGCTCCCCATCTCCCACCGCTTACGGCTTAGTATCCGGTAAAGGTTCTCCATAAGCCTTAACGGCTCGACCAGATGCGCGAGCTTGTTCTCCAGCGGCGGCTCGCCGACTATTAGCGCGAGCGCCTCGTTGTAAGTCAGGCGGGCCTTGCTTCTTATCACGCTCTCGTACAGGTCGTAAGCCTTCAGGTTCCCCTTCTCGTCGAAGACCATCTCGACGGTAAAGGCGAGCTTGTCCTCGTTAGGTCTTAAGCTGCAGACGCGGGCCGAGAGCTTCTCCGGGAGCATGTGGAGCGCCCTGTCGGGAAAGTAGAAGGTAAAGCCCCGCTTGTAGGCCTCCTCGTCTAAGGCCGAGCCTTCTTTTACGTAGTAGCTAACGTCGGCTATGTGGACGAAAAGGCGGTAGTAGCCTTCGGGCGTGAGCTCTATGGCCACCGCGTCGTCAAAGTCGCGGGCCCTCTCGGGGTCTATGGTAAAGCAGAGCTGGTCCCTGAGGTCGCGCCGCCGCTGAAGCTCCTCGGGCGGTATCTCTTCGGGAATCTCTTCGGCCTCTTTAAGCACCTCTTCTGGGTAAGAGGTGGGCAGGTTGTACTTCCGTATAATGACCTCGACGGCGATAAAGTCTTTTTTAGGGTCGCCGAGGACCTCTTTTACGCGGCCGCGCGGGGGGCTTTTTTTACTCGGGTACTGCGTAAGCTCTACCACGACCACTAAACCGTCTTCGTACCTCTCGCAGTCCTTTTTAGGAAGGAGTATCTTCAGGTGCGCGTTCTCGTCTAAGGGTTTGGCGTAACAACTTTTCTCCTCTTTTACTATCTTGGCTACGAGCTCCTTTTTGGCCCGCTTTAAAATTCTTAAGATGCGGACCTCTTTTTTACCCTTGTACTCGGTAAGACGGGCCTTCACCTCGTCGCCGTGCATAAGGCGGGTCATCTCGAAGTGGGGTATGTAAACGTCTTTCCCGCCCTCGACCTCTAAAAAGCCGAAGCCTCCCGGGTAAGCCAGCACCCTACCCGTAAGGGTCTCTTCCTTAGCAAGCTCGTACTTACCCTTAACCACCTTAACCTTCTCTTCCTTTTTGAGTTTACGGAGGACCTTCTTTAGCGTCTTACGGCCCTTCTTGTCGAGCCCTAAAAGGCTGGATATCTGGAGGAAGTGGAGGGGTTTGTTGCGCTTTTTAAGGAGGCGGAGCACCTCCTTCTCGAGGGCTTCTTTCTCACTCGTCATTATAAGTAGAAATATACCTTAATATGGATAAGATGAAGCTCGTACGGCCGGGCAGAAGAACCGCCTTCGTCCACCGCGGTAAGTTTATAACCTACGACGAGCTTTTGGGCTTCGTCGGCGCCCTTTCCGGGCGTCTGCCCTCCTCTTCGCGCGTGGCGCTGTTTGCCGAGAACCGTCCCGAGTGGGCTTACGCGCTTTACGGTGCGTGGTTAAGAGGCTCGGCGGTGGTGCCCGTAGACTTTATGTCCAACGAGAAGGAGCTGAGCTTTATCCTTAAAGACGCCGAGCCCGAGCTTCTCGTCTGCTCTAACCAGACGCTCGAGACGGCCCGCAGAGCCGCCGAAGAGACGGGCACGCCGCTTTTAAACCTCGACGAGCTTAAGCTAACGCCCGGCAAGCCGGCCGAGCTGAGCTTCCCGCCCGAGCGGCTCGCGCTGCTGCCTTACACCTCGGGCACCACGGGCAGCCCCAAGGGCGTTATGCTGACCTTCGGTAACCTCTACTCTAACGTAAGGGCCGTCGAGAAGGTGGGCGTGGCCGGGCCCGAGGACGTTACGCTGGCGGTGCTGCCGTTTCACCACACCTACCCGCTTATGACTACGCTCCTGCTGCCGCTCTACTTAGGCGCTCAGGTGGTCTTTTTAGACGAGCTCTCGCCGCAGGACATGCTCGAGAAGATGCGGCGCTACGGCGTGACGGTTTTCGTCGGCGTGCCGCGGCTTTACGAGCTTTTAGTAAACCGGATAAAGGAGCGGATAAACGAGCGTCTGCCGGCGCGGCTGCTTTTCAACCTCTCGAGAAAACTGAGAAACCCGTCCGTAGGGCGGAAGCTCTTTAAACCCGTCCACGAGAGCATGGGCGGTAGGCTCCGCTACATGGTAAGCGGCGGGGCTAAGCTGCCGCTCGAGGTAGCCCTCGACCTTACGGCCTTAGGCTTTACCGTCTTAGAAGGCTACGGCCTTACGGAGACCTCACCCATCGTCTCGTTCAACCCGCCCGGCAAGGTTAAGCTCGGCTCGGTGGGACTGCCCATCGAGGGCGTCGAGGTAAAGATTAGCGACGAAGGGGAGATTTTAGTAAAAGGGCCCAACGTCATGAAGGGCTACTGGAAGAGGCCTGACGAGACGGCCCGCGTTATAAAAGACGGCTGGCTCCACACGGGCGACCTCGGGTACTTAGACCAAGAGGGCTACCTTTACGTAACCGGCCGGAAGAAAGAGCTCATCGTCCTGCCGAGCGGTAAGAACGTCTTTCCCGAGGAGATAGAGCGCGAGCTTCTTAAGGCCGCGCCCTTTATAAAAGAGGTGGGCGTCTTCGAAAAGGGCGGCAAGCTTTACGCGCTCATATACCCCGACCTCGAGAAGGTAAAAGAGCTGGGCATCGTGAACCTATACGAGACGCTAAAGTGGGAAGTAGTTGACCGCGTAAACCGCTCCCTGCCCGAGTGGAAGCGCCTCGCCGGCTTTAAAGTGGTAAAAACCGAGCTGCCTAAGACGCGCCTCGGCAAACTCAAACGCTACTTACTACCCTCCCTCTACGAGAAAGAAGAAGAGACGCCCTCCGGGCGTAGAGAGGAGCACCCGCTTATAGCTTTCCTCGAGAAGCTCTCGGGACGGCCCGTCTTACCCGAGCACCACCTCGAGCTCGACCTCGGGCTCGACTCGCTGGCTAAGCTCGAGCTGCTGGCGTTTTTAGACAAGAGCTTCGGCGTTAAGCTCACCGAAGAGGAGCTGGCCCGGCGGCAGACCGTAAAGGAGCTACTTGAGCTCGTAGACCGCGAGCAGACGGAGCCTACGGGCGTCTCGTGGAGGGAGATTCTCCTTCAGGGCAGTTGCGAGCTTCCGCACTACCCGCTCGTCTTCGAGGCCGGTCTGCTGGCGCTAAGGGCCTACTTTAAGCTTTACCACCGGATGGAGGTACTGGGTCTGGAGAACCTCCCGCGGCTGCCTTTTATCCTCGCGCCTAACCACCAGAGCTACCTCGACGCCTTTGCCGTAGCCTCGGCCCTGCCTACGGAGCTGGCGCGTAACACCTACTTTATAGGCGACGAGAAGTACTTTAAAAACCCGCTTACGGCCCTCTTTGCCCGCCTCGCGCACGTCATAACCGTAAACCTAAACAGAGGACTTGCCGAGAGTCTCAAGCGGGCCGCCTGCGCCCTCAGAAGCGGCAAGGCCGTGCTCATATTCCCCGAGGGCGCCCGGACGCGCACGGGCGCGCTTATGGAGTTTAAAAAGGGCGTGGCCATACTGGCCAAGGAGCTGGGCGTGCCCGTCGTACCCGTGGGCATAAAGGGCGGCTACGAGGCGTGGTCCGTCTACGACAAGCTGCCCAAACCCGCCAAGATAACCGTTCTCTTCGGTAAACCCCTAACGGCCGGTAAAGACGAGTCTTACGAAGCCTTTACCGAGCGCCTTAGGCGCTCGGTCTTTGAGCTTCTTTACGGAAAGACTTGACGGACCGTTAACGGGGTGTTAAATTTGTGTTAAAGTTGTTAAAAAATGAACGTGGCGTGAGAAAGGCCTCCTTCCTTCTGCCCCTTCTACTCTCTACCTCCCTTTTCCCTCCTTCCTTTTTGCCATGAGGCGGCTTCACGCGTACGCGGGCTTTCTCGTAAGCTTCTGGCTGCTAGTTCTAACCCTTACGGGTCTGCTCTTAAACCACGAGAAGAACCTCTTTAGTCTTGACTTTCTGTGGAGGGTCGAGCTGCCGCGGTCGCTCTTCTCGGACCAAGCGTTGAAGCGTAACGGGAAGGCCGACATCACCTCGGCGGTAAAAACGCCCGCCGGTTACTTTATAGGTGCCTTTAGCGGTCTTTACGCGCCCTCGGGCCGGCGCGTCTACGAAGGGAGGGTGTTTAAGGTGGAGCTGCTAAGAAGCAGACCGAGGCCCGAGCTGCTTCTGGCCACCGACGACGGGTTAAAGCTTTACAAAGCAGGTAAAGTAGAGACGCTTGCGCTAAAAGGCAGAAAGGTTACGGCCGTATCGCTCAGCTACCCGAAGGTGCTACTCGTGGTTGACCGCCGCGACCTCTACCTGTACGACTTTAACGAAAAAAGGACGCTGTTTATCCCTACGCCCCTTAAAGCCGAGCCTACAAAAGAGGTAACGCTTAAGCGCTTCGTGCGCGACTTTCACTACGGTAGGGGTCTCCTGCCGGGCGAGAGCTCGGCACTGCTTAACGACGCGTTCTCCGTAGCCCTTCTGGTAAGCACGGTAAGCGGGTTTCTTTACTTTTTAGTTAGAAAGAGCCGCCGCAGGCGGCTTAAGCGGTTCCTCTTCCGCGTACACGCCTCGCGCCTTCTGATTGTTACGCTGCCGTTCGTGCTCCTGCTTGCCCTTACGGGCTTGTTTATAAACAGGCCCCGGCTGTACGAGCCGCTGCTTAAAGAGAAGCTGCCCGAGCTGCTAACGCCGCCGGTCTACCGCGCGCCTTTCTACGACGTCTGGGACGCGGACCTAAGTAGCGGTACGGTAAGAATCGCCACAAGGCTGGGCCTGTACGAGCTTAAGCGCGGGCGCTGGGAGCTCGTCTACGAAGGCTTTACCTACCGTCTCCGGAGGTTCGGCGAGCGGCTCTATCTGGCAGGCATGGGCGTTCCTAACCGTCTGCTTTATAAAGGCCGGTGCTACGAGCTTCCCGGGGTGGTGAAGATGCCCGTCGACTTCGTAGTTAAAAACGGTCAAGTGGTTCCCGTAAGCCGCTCCGAGCTGCCCCTCGAGAGGGAAAAGCTCCCGCTTTACGAGTTTCTACTCTCACTCCACGACGCTACGCTAATAACGCCCGTTTTAAACGACTTAACGGGCGTCTTAACGGTTTTCCTGACGCTAAGTGCATCCTACTTCTGGCTAAAGAGAATAAAAGTAAGGTTTACCGCGAAGATGCCTCAGCCGGGAAGGAGTGAAGATTAATGGTAAAGATTTAACTTTAAGTATTAAGATGTAAAGTAAGGTGGAGGGCACTTTCTGAGGGAAAAGTATGACGGACAGAGTTAACGCCGTAATAGACGCTATAAAGAAAAGCAGTCTTAAACAGGTAATCCTGTACGGCCCTCCCGGAACGGGAAAGACGCATCTGGCTCAAAGAGTAGCCGAAGAACTTGTGTCAAGCACGTTAAAGTCCCCTAAGCTTTTCGAGCAGCACTGGAAAGCTTTCGTAGAGTTTCTGAGAAGAAATTATTTAAACCGGCAGTTTACAGCCAGAACGAAAAGCGGAAAAGTAAAAACGGCCAAGGTAGTTAAAGTAAACGATAAGCAAGTACGCCTTGAAATAGAGGGCGTAGCCCGGGGCGTTGGGATACGGCGCTTTAAAAAGAAAGTGGCCGAAGAGGCCGAGTACGACCCAAGTAAGTTTAAAAAAGGCGGAAGCGGAGATGTACCGGCGGAGCTTCTTATGAGCCTATTTTTGGGCCAGTTTCTTAACCATTTTGTTAAAGCAAATCTTGCCAGTTTTATCACCTTAGTTCAGTTCCACCCTTCTTACTCTTACGAGGACTTCGTGCGGGGCATACGGGCAAAAACCACAGAAGGTCAGGTAGTTTACGAGACGGTAAACAAGACCTTCGGACACGTCTGCGAACAGGCTTTAGCAAACCCCGAGAAAACCTTCGTGTTAATTGTAGACGAGATTAACCGGGCCAACCTACCGGCCGTACTCGGTGAGCTTATATACGGTCTCGAGTACAGAGGTAGACCCGTCGAGACGCCTTACGAGATAAACGGAACCTTTACGCTCGTCGTACCGGAAAACCTCGTCGTTATAGGCACCATGAACACCGCTGACCGGAGCATAGGCTCTATAGACTACGCCGTAAGAAGACGGTTTCTGTTTTTTCCCGTACGAGCCGACAAGAAGGCTATAACGAACCAGAAAGCCCGCAGACTTTACGAACAGGTAGTGGAAAGACTTTTCACGCCCGAGCGCCTCTCGGTAGACTTTCAAGACGCAGCTGAGGACCTAAAGGTAGGACATACCTACTTTCTAGGTACCGACGAAGAGGTAGCTTACAAGTTTACATACCAAGTAGTTCCTTTAATAGAAGAGTATCTGAAAGATGGCGTCTTTAAAAACGAAGAGGTAGTGAAGGAGGTTTTTACGGATACTTTCGGGAAGGAGGGTGAAAACTGGCACGAGCTAAGCCCCGAGACCGTACTCAAGAGCTTACGCGCCTTTTAAAGAAGTTAGAAAACCTCAGAGAGCACGAGCGCGTAAAAGTGAACGACGAGCTTGTAGCCGAGCTACGCAGGCTGGGCCTTTTTCCTAAAGGCCCCCTCGGTCTTCACCTGATAACCGGAGACGACGGCTCGTTTTACCTCCGTGCCCACTACTTTATAGGCGTTTGGTGGCTTAAGGGCGGTAAGCAGTTCGTCCGCGTAAGGCCAAAATCGTTTAACGGTAAGTTCGTAAACGCCTCTAAGATGTTGTTGGAGATACTCACCGACCGCGAGGTGGCTAACGCTCCCGAGTTAAGTCAGGTATTTAAGGTAGAGCCCGACGAGCCGCTTATAAAGCTCGATGGACGGGACGAGCAGTTTCTTTTTTTTCTGCTAATTTACTACTTACGCTTGTTAAGCAAACTCGTAAAGAAGGGTCTTAAGAAAAGCTATGGCTTTATAGAGAAGGAACTAACTAGCCGTACGAAGGGCAAGCTTCTCGTCACGCCAACCTTAAGACGCTGCACTCTAAAAGGTCTCCCTTACAGGTCCGTCTGCCGTTACCCGGCTCTAACGGCAGATACGCTCGAGAACCGCATCCTTAAAGCCGCCCTTGTTTTAGCCTCCCAAAAGCTCCGGGACCTACGGGTGGCAGAAACGCTCGTTAGGTCCCTTAACCGCACTTTTGAAGCCGTATCGTTAACCCCCGTCTCAGAGACCGACTTTCTAAAGCTTAAACGCGCCCGGCTTTACCCCGAGTACGAAGAGGCCCTTAAGCTGGCCCGGCTCATTTTTTATCAGCTCGGCTACGACCCGCTTGCCAGCTCTACGGATTCCGCCATAACGGCCGTCCCGCCATATTCTATTAACTTACCCTTGCTTTTCGAGCTTTTCGTCTGGAAGAAACTAAAAGAGCGCTACCCCGGCCTCGTCCGTCGTAAGCCCCCTGCCGGCCAAGACGCGCCCGACTTTGTAGTAGAAGGCAGAGGCATAATAGACGCTAAGTACAAGTACGACGCCGAGCCTGACAGAAAAGACGTATGCCAGCTTACGCGTTACGCAAGAAACGAAAATCTCCGTGCTTTTTTTGGCGGCGAGCCTAAGCTCTTTTTAGTCTACCCGAGCTTTAACGCCGAGACCGTAAAGCCGGTTAAGCTTTACCACGAGGTCTACCAGTGGCACCTCCCCGTCCCCTTTGTAGAATAAACCCATGAGCTTCTTAGAGCGCGTACGCGAGCTAAAACTTAAAAGCCTAAACTTCAGTCCGGAGTACCTAAAGTTTTTAAAGCGGGAAGCTGAAAAGTGCGAGCCTAAGCCCTTCGAAGAGGCGCTTAAAGGTAAAGGAGTTAAGGTTATAGCCGAGGTTAAGAAGGCCTCGCCCTCGCTCGGTACCATTAAAGAGGTAGACCCTGCTAAACAGGCTAAGCTGTACGAGCAGGGCGGGGCGCGGGCCGTCTCGGTGCTTACCGAGAGCCGCTACTTTAACGGCTCGCTTGAGGACCTTAAGCGCGTCCGCGCCGCCGTAAGCCTGCCTGTCTTAAGAAAAGACTTTATAGTCAGCGAGCACGAGCTACTCGAGGCGCGCGCCTTCGGAGCCGACGCGGTGCTCCTTATAGTGGCCATGCTTACGCCCGACGAGCTTAAGCACTTTATAAAAATGGCCTACGAGCTGGAGCTGACGCCTCTCGTAGAGGTCTTCTCGTTGGAAGAAGGCCTTAGGGCCTTAGAGGCGGGCGCCCGCGTTTTAGGCGTAAACAACCGCGACTTAAAAACGCTTAAGGTAGACCTCTCGGTGGGCGAGCGGCTCGTCCCGGCGCTAAAAGAGGCCGGAGCTCCCTTAGTGGTAGCCGAGAGCGGGATAGAGACGAAAGAAGACCTAAACAGACTTGCCCGAGCCGGAGCGGACGCCTTCTTAATAGGAACGGCCCTTATGAAGAGCGGCAACCCGTTAAAGAAGTTAAGAGAGCTTATACAATAGTTCTGTCGTGCGCGTACTTCTCGTCGGTCTGGGCAACATGGGCCAGAAGTACCTAAGAAAGCTCCGTCAGATGGGCCTACAGCTCGTCCTCTGCGACGAAGAGCCTTCTAAAGAGCAGCTTGCCCTAAACGAGCCCTTTTACGCTTCCGTTGAGGCCGTAAGCGAGCCCGTCGATTGTGCCGTCGTAGCCGTAGACCCGGTCCACCACCCCGCCGTAGCTAAAGAGCTTCTAAAGCGCGGAGTGCGCGTCCTGCTCGAGAAGCCCCCCGCCGCCTCCTCGCGCGCCTTCCTGCCGCTCGTTAAAGAAGAAGGCCTTACCGTCTCGGAGATAGAGCTCTACTCGGTGCCCGTCCGCTCCTTCCCTCCCGTAGGCGTAAGGCGCATCTACGCCGAGCGGCTCGGCGCGGGCAGGGGGTACTTAAACCCCCTATGGGACCTCGCTTGGCACGACCTGTACGTCTTACAGCACCTGATAGGACCGGTAACGCTTAGAAGCGTTACAAAGCTTAAAGACGGGTACCTGCTTACGGGAGAGGCCGGGGGCGTACCCTTCGAGCTAAAGGTAGCGTGGGAGCACCCCGAGCCTAAGAGGTACTGGCTCGTAGAGGGCGAGAAGGAGCTCTACTTAGACTTTGCGCGCGAAGAGCTTTACGAGTCGGGAAGACTTTTAGCCAAGCGCGAAGAGGGTGACAAACTGTCGGAGATGCTTACCGAGTTTCTCGGCGGCAAGACCGTACCCGAGAGCCGGGAGCGCGCGCTTAACAACCTTATACTTTTAGAGTCTCTTGACGCTCCGCGTGGAGGATAACGTTCTTAGGCGAGAGCACGTTCTCGTCTCTGACGGTTTTTACCTTAAACTCGGGCCCCAAAAGGTTGGCCAGATGGAGGCACCACGCCTCGTAGAGCTTCCCTTCGTCTATTAACAAGCGGTAACGCTCGCGCGGAAACTCGCCCACGCAGCAGGGCATAAGCACCGCCGCCTTTACGTTGGGTGAGCGCTTAAAGACCTCCAGAAAGCGGACCGCGAGGTCCGTACAGAGGTGTATGCCCGCCATGAGCACCTTCGGGCCGGCCTCCCTTATAACCCGCTCGAACTCCTCGCTCATAATGTCCACCCTTTTAAACTCCACGTTCTTAAGACGCTCAAAGTGCGTCCGGTCCGCACTCTCGTCTATGTCCAGCGCTATAACCCTCGACCTCGGGTGCATGAGAGCGACAAAGGTGCTTAAAAACCCCTTCCCGCAGCCCACGTCCACCACCGTAAACTCGGGGTCCTTTATAAGGTACCCTTTTAAACGACTCCTCACCGCGTAGGCCTCGGTTATCTCCTTCCAGAAGGTGTTTTTACGCCTCAGCTTGTGAAAAGGCTTACCCGGCTCGAACAGCTCAAAGAGCCTTAAGCTTCTGAAGGCTTGAACGTAGGCGTTGGGCTTGTACTCGCTCATCAGGATATTAAGATAAATATAACTACCTCAACGGAAAGGAGGTCTCCCATGCTGTTAAACCTTGAGGTGCGTACCCAGCTTAAAGAGCTCGCCCAGAAGGAGTTTAAAGAGCCCGTTACGGTTAAGCTCTTCTCTCAGGCCATAGGGTGCGAGAGCTGCCAGACGGCCGAAGAGCTTCTAAAAGAGCTTAAAGAGGTCTTCCAGCAGGCCGTGGGCGAAGAGAAGTTTAAAGCCGAGATACTCTCCCCCTTTACCAACAGAGAAGAGGCCGAGCGCTACGGCGTGGACCGCGTCCCCACCTTCGTCATAGAAGGAGACAAAGACTACGGCATACGCTACGTAGGCCTTCCCGCAGGCCTCGAGTTTACCACGCTCGTAAACGGCATCTTCCACGTCTCGCAGAGAAAGCCCCAACTCTCAGAAAAGACTTTAGAGCTTCTGAAGCAGATAGACGAGCCTATAGAGATATGGGTGTTCGTCACCCAGACGTGCGGCTACTGCCCTGCCGCCGCCGTCATGGCTTGGGACTTTGCTCTGGCCAGCGACTACATAACCTCCAAAGTCATAGACGCCAACGAGAACCCCGACCTTGCCCAGCAGTTTCAAGTCGTGGGCGTGCCCAAGATAGTCATAAACAAGGGCATGGCCGAGTTCGTGGGTGCCCAGCCCGAGAACGCCTTCTTAGGCTACGTCATGGCCGTTTACGAGCGGCTTAAGCAGCAGAAAGGCACTCAATGAAGTTCCTCGACCGGTTTTTCAAAAAGCGCCGCGAGGAGGTCCTCTGGACCAAGTGCCCTTCGTGTAAAAGCCTTCTGTACGTACCCGACCTCGAGAAGAACCTAAAGGTGTGTCCTAACTGCGACTACCACTTCCCCCTCTCGGCCCGCGAGCGGATAAACTACACCCTCGACGAGGAGAACCCCGAGCTGCTCTTTGAAGAGGTGCTGCCCACCGACCCGCTCTCGTTTAAAGACACCAAAAGCTACAAGGACCGGCTAAAGCGCGCCCAAGAAGAGACGGACCTCACCGAGGCCATGGTGGTGGCCGAGGGCCACCTTCTGGGCCGGAAAGTCCTTCTGGCCGTTATGGACTTCAACTTTATAGGCGGGAGCATGGGCTCGGTGGTAGGCGAGCGGTTCTTCCGCGCCTGCGAGCGGGCCGTCGAGACGAAGACCCCCCTCGTCTCCTTTGCCGCCTCGGGCGGCGCCCGCATGCAGGAGGGGATACTCTCGCTCATGCAGATGGCCAAGACCACCTTCGGCGTCGGGCTTTTAAAGCGTTCGGGCATACCCTTTATAAGCGTCCTTACCAACCCCACCATGGGGGGCGTCAGCGCAAGCTTCGCCTTTTTAGGCGACGTCGTTCTGGCCGAGCCGAAAGCCCTCATAGGCTTTGCCGGCCCGCGCGTTATAGAGCAGACGATTAAGCAGAAGCTGCCCGAAGGCTTCCAGACGGCGGAGTTTCTCCTCGAGAAAGGGCAGCTGGACATGGTGGTACACCGTAAGCAGATGAGAGAGACGCTGGCGCGTCTTTTAGACCAGCTTTACTACGGCGCAAGGTGTCCCGCCTGATGGAGAGCTACCCCTTCCCGCTCTGGGAGGCCTTCTTAAGGATAGCCTTGGCCGCGGGCGTGGGCGCACTCGTAGGGCTCGAGCGCGAGCGGCGGCGTCAGCCGGCGGGTCTAAGAACGCACGCCGTCCTCGCCGTAGGCTCGGCCGTAGTTACGCTCGTCTCGGTCTACACCGTTCACGCCTACGGCGGTCCCGGCGCCGACCCCTCGCGCATTATGGCACAGATAGTTAGCGGGATAGGCTTTTTAGGCGCGGGCGCCATACTCCGCTTCGGTACCACCGTAAAGGGCCTTACCACCGCCGCCAGCCTCTGGAGCACCGCCGGTTTAGGCATGGCCGTAGGCGTGGGCATGTACGCCACCGCCGCCTTCGCCCTCGCCGTCTTACTGGCTTTCCTGAGCTTGGTCAGCAAGATAGAGCGCGAGCTTATAAAAACCAAAGGCGCGCTGCTGGTAAAGGTAAAAACCGACGACCCGGAGGCGTTTTTAGCCTTCCTGCGCGAGCAGCTGCCCGAGGTACGGCTTAAGCGGCTATCTAAAGAAGACGGCTCCGTCGTTTTCTCTTTACCCAGAAAAGACTACGCAAAGCTCGAGGAGCTCGTCAAACGCGTAAAGGAGCTCGAGCTCCTCTAGTCGGGCCTGTTACAGTACTCCATGGCCTCTTCGGGCGAGAGCTCGAGCGCCCGGGCTACGCAGCGGGCCGCTTTCTTAATAGCGGCTCTAAAGAGAAGCTCTTCCTCCCCCTCGGGCCTCGAGAGGACGAACTTAACTACGTCCTCCTTCTTTTTAGGCCGGCCTATACCTATCCTCACGCGCGGGAAGCCCTGCGTCCCGAGGTGCTTAATGACCGACTCCACACCCTTGTGCCCGCCCGAGCTGCCCTTTAAGCGCATCCTCACCTGACCCGGCGGGAGGTCGAGGTCGTCGTAAACCAGAAGCAGCTCCTGAGGCTCTACTCCCAGCTCCTCGACGAGGTTCTCCACGGCCAGACCCGAGTTGTTCATGTAGGTCATGGGCTTGGCCAGATAGACCTCCCGGCCGGCTACGCGCGCTCTGTACAGGTGCGAGAGGGCTTCCTCAAAGGGCCCCTTGGCCCTTAAAAGACGGACGAGCTCGTCTACTACCTCAAAGCCCGCGTTGTGGCGCGTCCCCTCGTACTCCTTACCCGGGTTACCTAACCCTACGACCAGCTTAAGGGGCATTCACGAGCTCTCTTGCGTACCCTCTTCCGTCTGCTCGGCTTGCTCCTCCTGAGGAGCCTCCTCTTCGGGCTCGTAGACGACGGCCACCGTCTCCTCGGGGTTGTCGAGAATCTTACACCCCTCAGGCGGCTTTATGTCGCGCACGTGGAGCGCCTCGCCGAGACCGAGACCGCTCACGTCTACGACAATCTTCTCGGGTATGTTGGCCGGCGGAGCCTTAATGGTAAGCGTGTGCATAACCGGCTCGAACGTACCGCCCGCTTCCACGCCCGCGGGCGTGCCCACGAACTCTATGGGCACCTCGACCTCAATCTCTTCAACGTTCGTAAGGTCGTACAGGTCTATGTGGATGGGGTTGTTACCCAGCCAGCCGAACTGGATGTCCTTAAGCTGACAGACCCTGACCTCGTCGCCGAGCTTAGCCTCTATCAGAAACGCCTCACCGTGGGGCAGCTCCGCAAAGTCCTTTATCCTTATCCACGCGTGCCGGTTCTCCACGCCCTTACCGTAAATCTCGACCGGGAGCCAGCCCTCTCTCCTTCTCCTTTTAAGCTCGCTCTTTCTCCCCGGCTCGCGCGGGAAAAGCTCGACCTTTACGCGCTTCATCTCTTCTCCTCCGAGAGCCTTTTTATTATACAAAAAGACCGCACTCCGTGCGGTAAAATCCTTCTACATGAAAATCCTTAAAAAGCTCTGGGGACTCCTCTCCCAGCTTCTGCTCCTTTACGGCTACTACCTCGTCTTTTTATTCTTCTTCGACACGAGCTACCGCCTCAGCTCGAGCTTCTTTCTTGCGTTTCTTTTAAGCCTGCTCGGCGTAGGCCTCGTGGCACTACTTACCGCCGCCTTCTGGTTTAAAGATAAAATACTTAGCAGGTTTAAAGATGCTTAAGCGCTTCCTTCTGGGAGTAGCCTTTATGACAACGGGTCTTTTAGCCGGGGAGCTCTTTATAAGGGAGTTTGAAAACGGGGCCAAGCTCATAGTAAAGCCCAGAACGGACACCGAGGCCGTGGCCCTGCAGGTCTGGTTCCGCGTCGGCTCGGTTTACGAGAAGTACGACGAGAAAGGGATGGCACACTTCCTCGAACACCTGCTTTTCCACCAGACCGAGAAGTACGGGCCGGGCGAGGTGGACCGCGTTATAGAGAGCTTGGGCGGCCAGATAAACGCCGGCACCTCTAAAGACTACACTTACTACCACGTCGAGATAGCCCACCCTTACTGGCGTCAGGGCGCCGAGGTGCTCTACCAGATAACCATGCGCCCCAAGATAACTAAAGAGAGCGTTGAGAAGGAGAAGGAGATAGTTATAGAAGAGATTAGGCGGGCTAAAGACAGCCCCACCTACGTTCTTTGGGAGGAGTTTGAGAAGCTCGTCTACAAGGTCTCACCCTACCGCTTCCCCGTCTTAGGCTTTGAGGAGACGGTCCGGAAGTTCACCTTAGAGAAAGTGCTTAACTTCTACCGCTCTTACTACCAGCCTAAAAACATGGCCTTCGTGGTGGTGGGCAAGGTAAAGCCCGAAGAGGTGGAGCGGTTTTTCGCCGAGACCTTCGGTAAAGAAGAAGGCTGGCCCGTCCCTAAGGTAAAGATACCCACCGAGCCGCCTCAGAAAAGCGTAAGGTTTAAAAAGCTCGAGGACCCGCGGCTCGAGCGCGCTTACTGGGTTATAGGCTGGCGCGTCCCTCCCGCGGGCTCGAAAGAGCACCACGCCCTTTTAGTTTTAAGCGAGCTTCTCTGCGGCGGCCGGATATCGCTCCTCTACCAGCAGATGAAGGAGAAGGGGCTCGTCTACGCCGTCTGGTGCGGCGACCTTGCCCGCCCCCGCGACAACCTGTTCGTCGTAGAGGCCACCTTCGAGCCTAAGCTTTACGACGAGGTTAAAGAGAAGCTCTTCGAGCTTCTTAACGAGCTCTACCGGTCCGTTACGGACGAGCAGGTAAAAGAGGCCGTGGAGCGGATACTCGGCTCGCGCCTCTTTGCCGAAGAGAAGGCCGAGAGCGAGGCTTTTGAGATAGGCTACGCCTACACCGTCCTTAAGGACCTCGACCTGTACCGCTTCTTCGACAAAAACCTCCGTAGGGTTAGAAAGGTAGACGTTCTGAGGCTCTTCGAGCGGTACCTTTTAGACAAGCCTTACTCGGAGGTGCTTATGCTGCCTCAGGGCTCGAGCCGCTCGGCGTCGGACCATATCCACTCCAGCCCGTAGTACTCGCGCGTCTCGGGCGTAAAGACGTGGACTATCGTGTCGCCGAGGTCGAGGAGTATCCAGTGGCCGTAGTCTTTACCCTCCACGTGGTCTATCCCGTAGCCGGCCTCGGGCAGCTTCTCCTCGAGGTGCTCGGCCACGGCGCGGGCGTGTACCGGCGTGTCGGCCGAGGCTATAACGAAGTAGTCGGCCAAGTTCGTAAGGGGAGAGACGTCTAAAAAGACGAGGTCCTTAGCCTTTTTCTCCTCCAGCAGCTCCTTAATCTTCCTCAGCTTGTCCATTTTGCCTTTAATTTTAACAGCTTGCGGTAGTACTCGTTCTCGCCGAAGACCTCTTTGTAGCGCTTAAGCGCCTCAAGCGCTTCTCTGCGCGCCTTTTCAGCAATCTCTTCCCACCGCTTAACCTCCGATAGGAGGAACTTTATCCGGTTCTTTATAGCGCGGCGCTCCTCCTCCGAGCGGACCTCTTTCAGCTTCTTTCTCGCCTCGTTTATAAGCTCCTCGAGCTTCTCGCGCTCGAGCTTAACCTGCTTAGGCGTCTCGAAGAGGTTCTTTATGTACCGGTAGGTAAGCTCTTCTTCGTTAAAGTACTCCGGGAAGTTAAGAAGCACCTCTCTGTAGCGGACGGCGGCGTTGTAAGGGTAGCCGTACTCTTCGTAAAAGCGGGCCACGTAGTACTCGTGGAGCGCGAGCTTCCGCTTAGCCTCTTCTACAATCTCCCGTACCTTAGGGGCGTACCTGCTGTCGGGGTAGAGGCGCAGAAACTCCTCGGCCTTCTTTATCGCCTTTACCGTGTAAGTCTGGTCGCGGTAGGGGTCGGGCGCTACTTTCACCAAACTGTCTATAAGGATAAAGAAGACCTCTTCGGCCTCCTTACCGCCGGGGTAAGTGGCCAGAAAGTCCTCCGCGTAGACGGCCGCGTTTACGTAGTCTTTGTCCAAGTAGGCCGACTTTACCAGCAGGTACTTGGCCTTTCTAATCTCTTCGGGCGTAAGGTGCTCAACGTAGGCGAGCGCCTTCTCGAAGTTGGCCAGCGCGTCGCCGTAGTCGCCCTCCCGGTAGTTTTTAAGCGCCTCGGCGTAAAACTCCCGGGCGTAGCTTTTCCTGCGCTCCTCGGGCTTAGGCGAGCAGGCGAGCGTAACCGTCAGTAAGGCTCCGAGGGCAAGAGCTCGTAGTAGTTGGGGTTTTCGTGCCATACCTCTTTTATACTAACCCACGGCTCGAGCTTTTTCTCCCTAACGAGCTTTCTAACCGCCTCGACCAGACGGGGGTGGACGCGCAGCTCCAGCTTGGTGCCCTTAAACGAGTCGAGCTCCTGCTCTATAAAGTAAAGAACGAGCTCTTTGCTTTTTATAAGTCCTAGGCCGCGGCAGGCCGGACACTCCTCGCTCAGCTCCCTTAAGGCGCTCTGCTCTTCTTTCCTTCTGGTCATCTCGAGCAGGTTAAGCTTAGAAAGTTCGTAAATCTTTACTCGCACGCCCTCGCGCTCGAAAATGCGCTTAGACTCCTCGAGCAGCTTCCTCCTGTGCTCCTCGTTTCTCACGTCTATAAGGTCGACCACTATTATCCCGCCGAGGTTCCTAAACCTTATCTGGCGCGCAACCTCTTGTAAGGCTTTAAGGTTCGTCCTTAGGGCGTTCTCCTCGAGCGAGTCGCCGCAGCCTTCCCCGCTGTTTACGTCTATAACCACCATGGCTTCCGTCTCCTCTATAACTAGGAATCCTCCCCCGCTTAGCCAGACGTAGCGCGAGAACAGCCGGTCTATTAAGTTTTTAAGCGTGTGGCGGCCGAGCACCTTGTCTAAGTTCCTCGAGAAGCGGAGCTTACCGCTGAGCTCGCTCCCGAACGCCTCGGCCAAGCCCTTCCAGACCTCCGGGTCGTCTACCACCACCTCCTTTATCTGGCCCCAGTAGTCGCGCACCACGCGCGCCCACAGCGGCAGCTCGCGCCAGAGCAGCCCTTTTTTAACCTTCTTGGCGCGCTCTTTTATCTCCTCCCACAGACGCCGCAGCTGCGAAAGCTCGTCTAAAAGCTCGTCCTCTTTAGCCTTAACGGCCGACGAGCGGACTATAACCCCCTCGTTCTCTTTTAGCACCTTCTCGAGAAGCTCTTTTAGCTTCTTAGCAAAGGGTAGGTCCCTTATCCTGCCGCTGACGCCGAGCTTTCTGGCGGTGGGGAAGTACACGAGGTACTTACCGGGCAAGCTTATGCGGCAGCTCAGCCTCGGGCCTTTCGTGAGGGTCTTTTTACGCTTAAGCTGGACGATAACCTCGTCGCCCTCTTTCAGGGCGTTACACTCGGGCTTTTTCTGGAGAAGCGCCTCGTCCTCGAGACCGACGTCTACGAAGTAGCCGTTAAGGCTGTTGCAGCGCCGTTTAACGACGCCTTTAAAGACGGAGTTTATGGGCGGCTCCCCGTTCTCCCGCTCGGACTTAAGCTCGACCACCTCCTCCCCTAAAGTTATAACGCTTATAACTAAGCCGTTTCTCCGGCTGATAAAGACGTCTACGTCTGCGAGCACGATAAGATATTTTAACTGTCCCATGGGAAAGATTGGGCTTATAGCGGGTGCGGGCGAGCTCCCGCGTGCCTTCGTCGAGGGTGCGGCCAGAAAGGGTAGAGAGGTCCTCGTCGTCGGCGTGGAGGGCATCTCGGAAGGCGACCTTACGGTGCCTCTGGGACGCGTGGGCAAGCTTATAAAGCTGCTTAAGAAGGAAGGCGTTAAGGAGCTCGTGCTTCTGGGTAAGTTCGAGCCGCGCCTCGTTTACGCCTCCCCGCGCTCGCTCGACCTTACGGGCCTGCTTCTGTACCGGCGGCTCCGTCGTAAAAACCCCGAAGGGGTCGTTAAAACCTTTATGGAGTTTATGCAAGAGAGGGGCTTTACCTTTATAGACCCGACGCCTTACCTTAAGGAGCTGCTCGCACCTAAAGGGCTCGTTGCGGGGCCCGAGCCTCCGGAAGAGGTTTTAAAAGACGGGCTTACGGGCTTTAAGGTAGCTAAGGAGCTGGCCTCGCTCGACGTCGGCCAGACGGTGGTGGTTAAAGAAGGGGCGGTGGTGGCCGTCGAGGCCATGGAGGGTACGCAAGAGACGATAAGACGGGCTGCGCGGCTCGCCGGAGAGGGCTTCTCGGTGGTAAAGGCGGCCCGCAGGCTTCAAGACATGCGCGTGGACGTGCCCACCGTAGGGCCCGAGACGCTTAAGGCCGTAAAGGAGGGCGGCGGCAGAGCCCTCTTTTTAGAGGCGGAGAAGGTATTTATCCTTAAGCCGGAAGAGGTTAAGAGGATGGCCGAGGCGTGGGGCGTTACCGTCTGGGGGCTGTAGCGTGGGCAGGCTCGTGGGCCTTACGGGTAACATAGGCAGCGGTAAGTCCACCGTGGGTAAGCTGCTAAAAAAGAGGGGCTTTACCGTGCTGGACGCGGACGGGCTTATCCACGAGCTGTACGAGACGCGTCTTAAGGACGAGCTTAAGCGTCTGTTCGGTCCTTGGGTATTTAAAGAGGGGAGGCTGGACCGTAAGGCGCTGGCACGCGTAGTTTTTAACGACGAGGAGAAGCTCAGGGCTTTAGAGAGGCTGGCGCACTCGGCGCTCTACGAAGAGGTGGAGAGAAGGCTGAAGGAGCTGCCGCCGGACGAGCCGCTCGTGCTGGAGGCGGCACTTATCTTTGAGAAAGGCAGCCGGGACCGCTACGAGGCGGTGGTTACCGTCTACGCGCCTTTTGTACTCTGTAAAGAGCGGGCCCTAAAAAGGGGCATGAGCGAGGAGGAGTTTTTAAAGCGGTGGCGGCTCCAGCTGCCTCCCGAGGACAAGGCGCGGATGGCCGACTTTATAGTATTTAACGACGAGGGGCCGGAGAAGCTCGAGCGGGAAGTAGACAGACTGGCCTCCTTCCTTAAAGGTGACCTTTGAGTTTGTAAAAGAGGCGGGCTAAGTGCTCCCTCAGGGCCGCGGAGCTGTCGTAGAGAACCGAGTACTTGGGGAAGAGGCTGAAGAGGTTGTAGCGGCCCTCGAGGCGGAAGTCCGTCGGGTAGGGCAGCACCTCCAGACCAGCCTTGCGGAAGAGCCTCTCAGCCCGTCCCATGTGGAAAGCCGAGGTTACCAAGTAGACGCGTCTGCATCCGAGCTTCTCGCAGAGCCGGCGGACGAAAAGGGCGTTCTCGTAAGTGTCGCGGCTCTTTACGTCGGCGTAAAGGAGACTCTCGTCCACGCCGAAGGCCTTAAGCAGCTGGCGCATCCTCTCGGCCTCGGGCAGCTTGGTAAAGGGGGCTCCGCCCGATAGGATGACGGGCAGGCCCGTCTCGCGGTGGAGCAGGAAAGCCGTCACGAGCCGCCGGTAGGAAGAGGGCTTTAGGTAGCCGTTGTTGTAAACGCCTCCGCCGAGGACCACGATGGCTTGGGCGTTGCCGTAGACGGGCTTCCGGTAGGGTGCCTCGAGCGGGTAGAAGAGCAGGTCCTTAAACGGCTCTATGGAGAGCAGGTACAGAAGAAGGCCGAAAAGGAGGGCGCTCCGACGGACGAGCCCGCGCGTAAAGAGCGCCAGCAGGAGAAAGCCCAGTATAAAAAGCCCCGGCGGTAGGAGCGCGTAAGAGGCGAGCTTTTTTAAAAAGAAGCTCATCGTTTCTTTCTGACGGCTATAACGAGGTGCTCCACGCCGGCCCGCTTGGCAAGGTCCATAACTTCTACTACTCTACCGTGGTAAACCCGCTCGTCGGCCTCGAGCACGAGGTACTCGGGCCGCTCGCGCCGTAAAAGCTCGTAAAGCTCTTCTTCTTTTACGGGCTTACCTTTAAACAGGAGCTTACCCTCGGCCGTTAGGGTTACCTTAAGGGCCGTAAGACGGGCCGTCTCGCCGCTCTCGGCTTTGGGCAGCTTTACGCCTATAAAGGTCTCGGGTGAGCGGAAGGCCAGCACCGCCAGAAACAGAAAGACGGCCAGCAGCGTGTCCACGAGCGGGACCACGTCTATGTAAGTCCGCTCTTCTTCTTTAAAGCGTACGCGCCTCCTTAGGTTCATCTTCTACTCCAACAGGTTTACGAGCTCGGTGGCCTCCTCGCTCAGCCGGTCGAGAATGTGGTTCCCCACGGCCCTAAAGACCCAGTAGGCCAACAGCGAGGGTATGGCCACCGCCAGACCCGTGGCCGCGGCCACGAGCGCCTCGCTTATGCCTTTAGCCAGCAGCTGCGTAGCCTGCTCTTCGAGCGAGAAGGCGAAGGCGGAGAAGACCTTTATAAGCCCGGTTATGGTGCCGAAGAGGCCCAGCAGGGGAGCCACGGAGGCTATCGTGGACAGGATTATAAGGTTCTTCTCTACTTTGGGCACCATGGGCCCCAGCTCGCCCTCCATAAGCTGGAGCAGGTACCCTTTCTCTTTCTTGCCCGAGAGGTACTCCTTAAGAACCACGGCTAAGGCTCTTAGAAACGGGTGCCGGCCTATGCTGGCTATCTTGTACGCACCTTCGTAGTCGCCGCGCTTAAGCAGGTACTTTATCTCGTTTAGGTTCGGCGGGAGGAAGTTCTTAAGCCGGAGGGCAAAGGCGCGCTCTATAATTACGGCCCAAGAGACGACGGAGAGAAACAGGAGGGGGTACATCACCACCCCTCCCTTCTCCACCCACGAGAGCAGGAGGTCCATAACTACACCTCACAAGGCGGAAGCTCTCTCTTTAATTTTAAGACCTTTTCCTCCTCCCACGGCTCGAGCGTAAGACCTTCGAGTTTCTTAAGAACGCACGAGGCGTCCTTACGGGCCCCGAGCTTAAGAAGAAGCTCCACCGCCGTAAAGACGGCCCGCTTGTAAAACGGGAGAGACCTCTCTTCCGAGTAGACTACCTCGAGCAGGTACTCAAGGGCTTTTTTGTCGTCCTTACCCGCGTAGTAGTTGCCCAGCAGGTAAGCGGCCTTAAGCGCCACCTCGGGCCGCTTGGACGCGTAAGCTATCTTAAGGTACTTGAGCTTTCCCGTCTTCTCGTAAAGCTTGAGCGCCAGCTCCTTAAGCTCTTCGTCCTCGGGGTTCTGCTCGTAAAGGCGGTTAAAGAGACGCTCCGCGTCTTTTACCCTCCCGAGCCTTAAGTAAAGCTCTACGGCCTTAAGCGCTTCTTTAAAGCCCCGTCTCTCGAGCAGGCGGGCGAGCTTGAGCTCGTTACCCGTCTCGCGGTAGAACCTCGTTAGCTGCTCAAAGGCTTCTTTTCTTACGCTTGCGTCTTTAGACCTTAAAAGTCTAAGGAGAATCTTCTCTCTCTCTTGAGGGTTCTGCGTCACCTGCGCCAGCAGCAGCAAGGCCCGCTCGCGGTACTCGGGGTCGTTTACGAGCTTCCTGAGCACTATCTCGGCCTCGAGCGTCCGCCCCTCTTTAGCGTACAGCTCGGCGAGCTTGAGCTTAAGCTCGGGAAGAAGCGGGCTGTCGGGATTCGTCCGCTCGAACTCCCTTATAAACCGCTCGAGGTCTTTCGTCGGCTCCTCGGCCTGTATCTGCGCTAAGGCCACGAGCGCCTCGCGCGCCTCTTTGGAGCCCGCCGCTTTCTCTACGACGGTCCGGTAGAGCACGCGGGCCTGCTCTTTTTTACCCATGTTGTAGTACGCGTCGGCGAGCTTAAGCGTGGCCTTTATCCCGAGCTTCTCGTGGCTCGTCAGCTTACTAAACAGCTCCGCCGCCTTCTCGTACCTACCCTCTACGAAGTAGCTGAGCCCTTCTAAGTACAACTCCTCGGGCGTCTCGCGGAAAAGGAACTTCCGTGCCAGCGCCGGCTTACCCATGGCCAGCGCCGCCCGGGCCTTAAGCAGCCTTGCCTCTAAGCTATCGTCGTCTTTTAACAGCTCGAGCACCTGCTCGTACTTGCGGGCGTTAAAGAGCGCCACGGCCTTGTAGTACGGCTCGTCGAAGTAGTTAACCGCCTCCTCCCAGCGGCCCTTTTTAAAGAGGTACCAGCCGTAGTACTCCTTGTACAGCTGCGGGTACTTCTGGGCCACCTCCTCGAGCAGCTTCAGAAACTCCTCCTCGCGGTTTAGCGCGTAGAGCACCTCTAGAAGCGTACGGTAGTAAGCCGCGTTCTTACGCTCCACCCGTTTTAGAAGCTCGTACGCCTTCTCGAGCTTACCCAGCTTTAGCGCCGCGTAGGCCGCGTAAAGGTAACTCCCGGCCTTCTCAAAGTACCTTAAAGCCCTCTCGTAGTCGCCCTCGTTGTAAGCCTTAACGCCCGCGTAGTGGAGTACCCACTTCTCGCCCGTCTTCTGGTACACGTAAGGCGCCAGCTCGGGCCGCTTAACGACTATTAGCGTGTAGAGGTTCCGCGCTAGCTCCTCGTTAACCGTCTCAAGCAGGAGCGCAAGGTCCAGCGCTCGCTCCTCGTTTCCCTGCTTAAGCTCTATAAGCGCGAGGTAGTAAAGCACCACGTCGCGGTAGGGCAGAAGGGCGTCCTTGTACTTTTCTAAAATCTTTTTAGCCTCGTCGAGCCTGCCCGCGTAGTAGAGCGCGAGCGCCCGCCTTATCTCCGTGCTCGCCCGGTAGTGTAAGTTCACCCGTCCTTCCGAGAAGTCTTCTACGTAGCGGCAGTACTTTTTAAAGGTGTAGCGGTTGCACCTGAGCCGCTCGGACGGCACGACCCCCTCTTTAGCTATCCGGTAGACCTTTCTCCAGAGGGCGGGCTCTTGGGCCGGGTAAGGCTCGCGGTAGAGCTGGAAGTAGAGCGCGTAAAAGCTCTCACAGGCCGGCTCGCGGTAGATGCTCGGCTCCTGACAGGCCCGCCTAAACAGCTCCAGCGCGTCCTCCTTTTTACCTTTCTTGTAGTAAACGAGACCGAGCAGGTACTTACCCGCCTTCGCGTAAGGCCCTTCTAAGGCTACGAGACTCTTAAGCTTCTCTTCGGCCGTAAAGTAGTTTCCTTTTCTGTAAGCTAAGACCGCTTCGCGGTAAAGGTTTAGCTCCTTAGGCGCGCCGCAGCCGCCCTCTTTAGGCACGAACAGCTCCGCCTCTTCGAGCTCCTTAGGCGGCTCCAAGAGCTTGGCAAGGAGCTTCCGCTCCTCGGGGTAGCGGACGCGGTAGGAGAGCTTCTCGGGCGGGTTAAAAGGGGGCTTCTCGAGCCTGACGAGGTCTTTAACCTCGACTTTAAGCGTCAGCTGCTCTTCCAGCTCCCGGGCGGTTGAGAGCAGGGCGAGAAACAAACTAAAGAGCCCGATGAGCTTCCACATAGAGCTCTCCTAAGTGACACGTAAGGTTAAGCTTGTGAAGAACGTTCCTCCCTTCACTGTCTAAGTATAGCACCGAGTAAGAGGCGTTGTCGCAGCCGAAGCTCCAGAACTTAGAGAGGTCTATCCCGAGAGCCGAGCAGTAGAGACACCTTATGGGCACGGTGTGCGAGACGGCGGCCACCGTCCGGCCTTCGTACCTGCTTCTAACGTCGTTTAAAAAGTCCGTTACGCGCTTAAAAACCTCCTTAAGGCTCTCCCCGCCCGGAAAGACTACGCGGTGTGGCTCCTTTAGCCACGCCTCGAACTGCTCGGGATACTTTTTTTTAACCTCTTCCACCAGCAGGCCCGACCACTCCCCGTGGTCTATCTCGCGGAGCCGCTCGTCCACTATGGGCTCGAGCCCGAGCTCCTCGCCCACGATGCGGGCCGTCTCGTACGTCCGCTTCAGCGGTGAGGTGAACAGGACGGATATGCCTTCGTCCTTAAGCGCTTGGGCCAGAAGGCGGGCCTGACGGACGCCGCGCTCGGTCAGGCCCGGGTCCAGCAGGCCCTGATACCTACCTACGGGGTTCCACTCGCTCTCGGCGTGCCTGATAATAAAGAGCCTCAGCATCCGGTTAGATTATACACTCCTTACCCATCTCCCGAGCCAGCTTACAGAGCCGCTCTATCCGCTTCTCGGTAGGCGGGTGCGTAGAGAGCAGCTCTAAAAGCCCTTCGCCCTTAAGCGGGTTCTCTATAAACAGGTGAGCCGTGCCCGGGTTTACGGGAGCGGGTATCTTCGTCACGTACTCGTGAATCTTTTTAAGCGCCCGGGCCAGCGCCTCGGGACAGCCGCATATCTTAGCCCCCGTCTCGTCGGCGAGATACTCGCGGGCGCGCGATATGGCCAGCTGGATGATGGTGGCGATAATGGGCACGAGCACTATCATAAGCACGGCGCTCACAACCTCGAGAATGCCGCCGCCCTCCTCTTCCTCGTCGCGGTTAAACCCGCCGAAGAAGAGCGCCCACTGGGCCATGTTGGCCAAAAAGCCTATGGCGCCGGCGATGGTGGCGGCTATGGAGGCTACGAGTACGTCGCGGTTTTTTATGTGTGCCAGCTCGTGAGCCAGCACGCCCTTGAGCTCCTCGCGGTCCAGAAGCTCGAGTATGCCGCGCGTCACGCCCACGGCCGCGTGCCCGGGCCCCCTACCCGTGGCAAAAGCGTTAGGCTGCTCCATGGGGACCAAGTATATAGGAGGCTTGGGCATGTTAGCCCTCTGGGCCAGCTCGGCTACCATGTCGTGCAGCCACGGGGCCTCCTCGTAGGGTATCTCGCGCGCCCCGTACATAGAGAGCACTATCTTGTCCGAGAACCAATAGCTTATAAAGTTCATTATCCCGGCGAAAATCAAGCCTACGAGCATCCCCGCCGTCCCGCCGATAAGACCGCCGAGGGCCATAAGCAGGCCCGTAAGCACGCCTAAGAGCAACACCGTTCTTATAGTCCAGCTCATGCGCTCACCTCCGTAAAGTTTGGTCTTTAAAATATCAAAGAGGCTTCCGTCCGTCAACGGAAACGGTTATAGGCTGTAGCCGAACATCCTCACGTACTCGGGTCTCCGCCGCCAGTCGGGCACCACTTTTACCCAGAGCTCGAGGTAGACGGGCCGCCCGAGCATAAGCTCAAGCTCCTCGCGGGCACGCTTCCCGATTTCTTTAAGCCGCTGCCCGCGCTTCCCGATAATTATCGGCTTTAAGTTCTCCCGGTCTACGATAATCTCGCCCTTTATGACGAGCATGTCGGGGTTAGCGTCGCCTTTCTTTATCTCGTCTATCTTTACGGCTATAGAGGTGGGCACCTCCTCGCGCGTAAGCATCATAGCCTTCTCCCTCACCACCTCCGCCGCCAGAAGCCTTAGCGGGAGGTCCGTTATCATGTCCTCGGGAAAGAGCGGCTCGCCCTCGGGCAGATACTTAAGAATCGTCTTTACAAGCTCGTCCAGATTAGCGCCCTTTAGGGCGCTGACGGGTACAATCTCTTTAAGCTCGGGGTGCTTTTTGTGAATCTCTTCTATAAGCGGTAAGACGTTCTTAGCCGGCCCTATCTTGTCTATCTTGTTTATGACGACTATGACGGGCTTGTTAAGCGGCTTTATATAGTTCTGGTATATCTCTTCGTCTCTGGGACGCCACCCTTCGGTGGCGTCTATCATAAACAGAATTACGTCCGCCTCCTCGAGCGACTGCTTAGCCGTCTCAATCATGCTTCTGCCTAACACGTCGGACTTTTTGGGGGCGTATATGCCCGGCGTGTCTAAAAAGATTATCTGGGCCTCGTCGGGTACGTTTTTAACGCCGAGGACGCGCATGCGCGTCGTCCCGGCCTTGGGCGATATAATCGAGACCTTAGTACCGAGCAGGTTGTTAAGCAGCGTCGACTTACCCACGTTGGGCTTACCTACGATGGCCACGTATCCTACCTTCAAGGGAAAACCTCCTAAAATAAAATTTACATGGAAAAAGTGGGCGTTCTCGTGCTTGACTTAGAAGGCACCACGCGTGAGATTACCGAGAAGCTCAACGAAGCGCTCGAGGGCATATACGCCGAAGGTAACGAGGTTATAGACGTAAAGGTCACCTACGCTAAAGAGCACGGCCTTGACGGCTTCGTTATCGTCTACACGGTGCTTTACCGCGGACGCGAGCTGCCCGAAGAATGATAATTAAGGTAAAGGTTAAGCCCCGCTCCAAAAGCGAGAGCGTTAAAAAGCTCGGCGAAGGGCTTTACGAGGTCCGCGTAAAGGCACCGCCCGAGAAGGGTAAAGCCAACGAGCGGCTTCTCGAGCTTCTCTCTAAACACTTAGGCGTTCCCAGAAGCGCGTTAAAAATACTAAAGGGCCTTACCTCCAAGGAGAAGCTTATAAAGGTAGAGCTATGAGGGTCTTTCTGCTCGGGATGGAGGGGCCTTTAGAAGAGCTCGTGGAGGAGCTCTCTTCTTACGCGGACGAGCTCGTGCTCGTGGGCGAAGGGGTGAAACCGTTAGAGAGAGAGGGGGTTAAAGTAGTAAACGCGCCCGTTACGGACCTCTCATTCTGGCGCCGGACGGAGCTCTCGCCCGACGACGCGGTTGTCTTACTCCTAACTCCCGAGGAAGCTCTCGACCTTACGGGCTACCTCAGAAAGGTCTACGGCTTTAAGGGTCTCGTAGCGGTCGTTACGGACCGTAAGGTAAACGAGAAGCCCTTCAGGGAGCTGGGTGCGGAGGTTATAAGCCTGCCCGCGCTTATAAACGCCCTGCTTAAGAGCTTGATAAAGGGTAAGGGGCTGGTTAAGTACGCTATAGGGGTGGGGCTGTTAAAGGGGGAGCTGGCGGAGGTGCTCGTTACCGAGAGCTCTCCGGCGGCGGGCCTAAGGGTGAAAGACCTAAGACAGAGGGGAGCGCGCATATGCCTTCTGTACCGCGGGGAGGAGGTCGTGCTGCCGAGGCCCCAGACGCGGATAGAGGTCTCGGACCGCCTTCTTATTACGGGCAGGCCCGAGGCGGTGGAGCTTATGGTCCGCACTATTACGGAAGGAAGCCCGAACTTCCCGCTCGAGTGGGGCAGCACGGGCAGCTACTGCCGCGTAGAGACGCAAGAGAAGGAGTTTCTTTACGTAAAGAACAAGCTTAAGGTTAGAGAGTGGGTAGAGAGCTGCCGTCCCGAAGGAGAGGAGCTGGGCGTAGCGGTTTTCGGCGTCAAGAGCGAGGGCTTTTTAGGCAACGACTACCTCAAGACGGCCTTCCGGGAGCTTACGGTCCCGTCGCTATTTCTGCAAGGCACGCACCCGTACGAGAGCATACTTCTCTCGGCTAACACGGACGTTCTGTTCTCGGTCCTACCCGACGCTATAGACTTTACGCGGACCGTAGGCGGGAAGCTTTACGTCCTTCTCGTTACCAAGCCCGGGCCCATGGAGGACGAAGAGGAGCGGAAGCTAAAAGAAGAGCTAAAAAGCTTCGTAAAGCGGGCAAAGCGGACGGGCCTGCCCGAGGTTACGCTCGTGTTCCGCGAGGGTAACCCGGTAAGGGAGACGGTAAAGCTGGCCCGGGAAGGCTTTAACGCCCTCATAGTAGGATATACGGTAGGTAAGACGGGCTCGCTCCTGTTTCCTTACGCGCCCTACCTTATAGCCAAGTCCTCGCCCGTTACGCTTCTTCTAATCCCGGCCTCTTAGGAGGAAGCGTTTGGAGAGCGGCACGCTGCTGTTCGTCTTCTTCGGCTTTGCCCTCGTCGCGCCCTTTCTCGCCAACGCCCTCAGGATGCCCGTCCCGGTAGGAGAGCTGCTTTTAGGTCTGCTTATAGGCTCGCTGCTTACCGGCGAGCTGCCCGCGGGTCTGTCGTTTCTGGCCCATCTGGGCTTTCTGCTTCTTATGTTTATGGCAGGGCTGGAGGTCGACTTTAACCTCCTTAGCAGAACGCCCCCTAAGGCTCTTGCCGTTTACTTCCTTTACGCCGCAGGCGTTCCTTCCTCGGGCGTTCTCGTGGCTATACTGCTGGGCCTTACGGCCGTGGAGGGTCTGCTTCTCTCGTTCGTCTCGGTGGGTCTGCTGCTGGCGGTCTTAAAAGAGTTAAAGCTCCCGGCCTCGTTTACGCAGCGCGTGCTCGTGATAGGGGCGGTGGGCGAGGTGCTTAGTTTGTTCGTTCTCTCTTACCTTCACGCGCTTAAAAAGGGCTCGGCGCTTGAGGAGCTTCTTAAGCTCTCCTTCTTCTTCGCGGGCTTCTTCTTCGTCTTTTACGCGGTAAAGACGCTTCTCTGGTGGTTTCCCGAGACGCTGACCGTCTTCGTAAAGGACGAAGACAGGGAGGCGCTCGGGATAAGGCTCAGCCTCTTTTTAGCCTTTGCGGGTGCTTTCGCGGCCCGGAGCGCGGGCATAGAGGACGCCTTAGGGGCCTTTCTGGCGGGCGTGGTGGTCTCGTACTTCGTAAGGAAGAAAAAGCCGCTCGAGGAAGCGCTCTCGGCGGTAGGGTACGGCTTTCTGGTGCCGCTATTTTTCCTAAAGACGGGTCTGGAGCTTAAGTTAAGCAGCTTGGGTCTTAAGCTCCTTTTAGAGGTTCTGCTGCTCGCGGCCGCGGCGCTTCTGGCGCGTCTGCTGCCGGCCTTTCTACTTCTACCCGCGGGCTTTACGCCCGCCGAGCTATACCGTCTGGCGCTGCTTCTCTCGTTCCCTTTCACGCTTCAGGTGGTCGGGACGGAGCTGGCGCACGCGGCGGGCCTTCTCGACGACGCTCAGGCCCTCCGGCTGTACCTAACGGCCCTCTTTAGCTCCCTCTTCTTCCCGTGGCTCGCGAAAGCGCTTAAGTAGCCCTAAAGCCAGAAAGGCACGTCCCCCGAAGGGAGCTCCCTTAAAAGCTCTCTAAAAAAGCCCGCCCTTTTAAGCGTCACGGGCATGGACGGCGGGAGCGACAGCAGCGTAAGAGATAGTAGAAAAGAGGCGTGGCGACTAAGCGGGAGCGTGCCGCGGCGTCGGCGGACCAGAAGAGGAGCGGCCCTATCGGAGACCGATAGGAGAAACCCGTCGGGCTTAAGCTCGTAAAAGGCTCCCTTTGAGCTTTTTACGGAGAAAAAGACGCCCTTAACGGGCGTAATCTCTAAAACCTCCGTCTCTACCGGCAAGCCCGCCAGCTGCTTCAGCTCCTCGTCCTCGAGCTGCCCGTCGGCGTGAAAGACCACCCTACCCTTAACCCCGTTAAGCAGCGGCTCGAGCTCTTTAAGCTCCTCGGCCAGACGGTAGCCCAGAAAGGCCCCCTTAGCCGAGAAGAGCTTAACGAGGTACGGCTTCCTACCTTCAATCCCGACAAAGAGCTCCGCCTCTAAAGGCTCTTTTAGCAGAAACGGGTGGCTACCCGTCTTTAAAAGGCTCTGCGCATAGACCGAGAGAAGCACCTTTAAGAAGTTCTTACTCTTCAGACTGTCGGTAAGCACCACCTGAGAGGGTTTGCCGCGCTTAAGACAGCTGCGCTTTATAAACTCGTAAAGCGTCTTACTCCGCTCCACCGGCGGGTTAAACGGCTCCAGAAAGGCCAGCAGCAGCTCCTCGTCAAAGCTCTCAAGCAGCGGACTTAAAGCCCGACGCGCCTCCGGGCGCGTCTCCGCCTTTACCACCGTAGGACCGTTTACCTTAAGCCTTACGCCCTTGGCGTAAAAGAAGCCTTTAAGGCGGCGCAGAAAAAGCCGGTCGTGCATAAGCGCCTTGGACGACTGGACCACCGCCACCGCCCTTACGGAAAGCTCTTTCTTTTTTAGAAACGGCTTACCCCTAACGAGAAGCGCCTCGGGCGCTAACGAGCTTCTGCCCGAAGCGTCTACCAGCCTTCGGGCGTAGCTCACGCGGACGCGCACGGGCTCCTCTTTACTTATGCTCCAGCCGTAGTGCTTAAGGACGGACGCGTAAAAGCTCCTTAAGCTCTTTACGAGCTTAAAAGAGGGTCTGCCGGCGGAGCCGAGCAGCTCGTACGCGGACCACGCGTCTAAAAGCTTGCCCGAGGTGAGCTTAACCCCCTCCGGACCGGCCTGCTCGGCGTAGTAAAGCTGCCCGTCTTCTACGTTTAAGACCCAGCCGTTTCTAACCGGCTCTTGTGCAACGGGCTTACGCCTCACCACCAGACTCCGGACCGAGAGCACGAGGCGCTCCCCTAAAAAGCGCTCCTCGGGCAGAAAGTAAAGCAGACGCTCCCGGTCTATCCTCCTCCGCCTCTTTAACAGAAAACGCTTTCTAAGCCCGAGGGCTCTTACAAAGGAGTAAAACAGCGTCGGCAGCTCCTCCGCCGTAGGGGCGGTAAGCTCGGGCGCGAGCTTTTTTAGCGGGTGGCCGTCTTTAAAGAGGTACTCCTCTTCCACCTCGCCCAGCAGGTAGAGCCGTCCGTTACGGAAGAAAAAGGGAAGAGACAGACGCGACAGCACCTCCTCGGGCCCGGGAAGCTCTACGAGCGGCTCGTAGACGGTAAAAAGGGTAGGCCGGAAGGTAACGCGGTAAAGGTTTGTAAGGAGCGCCCTTCCCACCGCTTCAGATTATAGAATAGAGTTTTTATGAGGATTATACTCTTCTCGGGGAAAGGGGGCGTAGGTAAGACCACCGTATCGGCCGCAACGGCCTGTAAGCTGGCCGACGAGGGGAAGAAGGTTATCGTAGTCTCGCTCGACCCGGCACACTCGCTTATGGACGCGTTCGACGTGCCCGAGGAGCAGAGGGTTAAGGCCCGCGGCCTGCCTATAAAGGTAGACGAGAACCTCGAGATTCAGGAGCTGGACATACAGGAGGAGGTGGAGCGCTACTGGGGCGAGGTGTACCGGTTTATAGAGCTGCTTTTTAACACCACGGGCCTGCACGAGATACTGGCCGACGAGCTTGCCATACTGCCGGGCATGGAGGAGATAACGAGTCTGCTTTACGTAAACAAGTACTACAACGAGGGTAAGCACGACGTTCTCATCCTTGACCTCCCGCCCACGGGTGAGAGCATAAGGTTCGTCTCCATGCCCATAGTCCTCAAGTGGTACATGAAGAAGATTTTTAAAACTGAGCGTCTTATAATGCGGATGGCCCGTCCCACGGTAGGCCGGATGACGGACGTCCCGCTGCCGGACGAGGAGTACTTTAAGGCTCTCGAGACCTTCTACGAACGGCTAAAGGGCGTAGACGAGGTTCTCGTTAACCCTGAGCTTACGTCCGTACGCATCGTAGCCAACCCCGAGAAGATGGTACTTAAAGAGAGCCAGCGGGCCTTTCTCTACTTCTCGCTCTTCGGCGTTAACGTAGACGCGGTTATCGTAAACAAGGTCCTGCCCGAAGAGGAGCTAAAGCGCGAGAGCTGCCCGTTTTTAAGGAGGTGGCTCGAGCTTCAGAAAAAGTACGTAAAAGAGATAGAGGAGTACTTCTCGCCCGTGCCTGTGTTTAAGGTACCCCTTATGGAAGAAGAGGTGGTCGGTAAGGAGAAGCTTAAAGCCTTTGCCGAGCTTATATACGGCGACAGACCCCCCGACGCGGTCTTTCACAAGGAGCTGCCTTACAAGATAGAGCCGGCCGACGGCGGGTACGTTATAAAGATAAAGGCTCCCGGCGTTAAAAAGGAGGGCCTCTCGCTGGCCAAGGGCGAGGACGAGATAGTGGTGAGGGTGGGCAACTTTAAGACGCACGTGCTGCTTCCTAAAAAGCTCCGTCAGCTCGAGCCGGAGAAGGCAAAAGTGGAAGACGGCTGGATACTTATCTACTTAAAGGAGCGGTAAAATCTAACCTATGGGTAAGGTACTCGTCCTGTACGACACGAAGACGGGAAACACCTCCAAGATGGCCCGTCTGGTGGCCGAGGGGGCGAAAAGCGTAGAGGGGACGGAGGTAAGGCTTAAGCACGTAGACGAGGCTAGAAAGGAAGACGTGCTCTGGGCCGACGGGCTGGCGGTGGGTACGCCCACGCACATGGGCATGCTCTCGTGGAAGCTTAAACGCTTTTTCGACGAAGAGCTTATAGACCTCTGGGGAAGGATAGACGGTAAGATAGGCTGCGCCTTCTCGTCCTCCGGCGGCTGGGGCGGCGGTAACGAGATAGCGTGCGCCTCGGTGCTTACGGTGCTTGTGAACTTCGGCTTTCTCGTTTTCGGCGTTACGGACTACGTGGGCAAGAAGTTTACGCTCCACTACGGAGCCGTAGTAGCGGGTGAGCCGAGAAGCGAAGAAGAGCAAGAAGCGTGCCGGAGGCTGGGCCGCAGGCTCGCCGAGTGGGTAGCGGTTTTCGTAGACGGTAAGAAGGAGCTTTTAGAGCGGATAAGAAACGACGAGAGCCGTTTCGTCGACTGAGGGCAGGAGATGATAAACGACCCTATGGACTGGGCCTTCCCGAGGATAAAGCGTCTGCCGCCTTACGTCTTCTCTATAGTTAACGAGCTTAAGTACAAGCTCCGCCGTCAGGGCGAGGACATCGTAGACCTCGGGATGGGAAACCCCAACGTCCCGCCGGCAAAGCACATTATAGACAAGCTCTGCGAGGTGGCCCAGAGGCCCAACGTCCACGGCTACTCCGCCTCTAAAGGCATCCCGCGCTTAAGAAAAGCCATATGCGACTTTTACGAGCGGCGCTTCGGCGTTAAGCTCGACCCCGAGCGCGAGGCGATACTTACCATAGGCGCTAAAGAGGGCTACTCGCACCTTATACTGGCCATGACCTCGCCCGGCGATACGGTCATCGTCCCTAACCCAACGTACCCCATTCACTACTACGCGCCCATAATAGCCGGCGGCGAGGTCCACTCGGTACCCTTAAGCGTGGAAGAGGAGAACTACCAAGAGAGCTTTTTAAGAAGGCTCTACGAGATAGTTAAAACAGCCATGCCTAAACCTAAGGCCGTGGTGGTCAGCTTCCCGCACAACCCCACCACCGCCACGGTGGAGCTCGACTTTTTTAAAGAGCTCGTCCGGTTCGCCCGCGAGCAGGGCCTCTGGGTCATCCACGACTTTGCTTACGCGGACATAGCCTTTGACGGGTACGAGCCGCCCTCTATACTGCAGGTGCCGGGCGCTAAGGAGGTGGCGGTAGAGATTTACTCTATGTCTAAGGGCTTCTCCATGGCCGGGTGGCGCGTGGCCTTCGTGGTAGGCAACGAGCTGCTTATAAAGAATCTGGCCCACCTTAAGAGCTACCTCGACTACGGCGTCTTTACGCCCATACAGGTGGCCTCTATAGTGGCGCTCGAGGGGCCTTACGAGGTGGTCCGCGAGACGGCAAAGGTTTACGAGCGGCGCCGTAACATCCTCGTAGACGGGCTTAACAAGCTCGGCTGGCCGGTAAAGAAGCCTAAGGCCACCATGTTCGTCTGGGCCAAGATACCCGAGTGGGTAAAGATGGGCTCGCTCGAGTTTGCCATGTTTCTGCTTAAAGAGGCGAAGGTGGCGGTGGCACCGGGGGTGGGCTTCGGCCAGTACGGGGAGGGCTACGTCCGGTTTGCGCTCGTGGAGAACGAGCAGCGCATAAGGCAGGCCGTTAGGGGGATAAGGCGGGCCTTTAGGAAGCTCCAGCGGGAGGTCAGGAGGCTTGAGCCCGAGAGAAGTTCTTAAGGAGTTTTACCGGCTTAAGATAGGCAGCGGCTTTTTAAGGGAAGCCCGCGAGCTGGAGGAGTTTTTTACGTTCCTGCTTCTGGCCGAGTTTTTCGGCCTCAGCGCGCCTTACAAGCTTCTCTTTGCCGAGCTTACGCCCGAGCTTTTAGAGGCGTTCCACGCTTGGCACCGGCGGGCCGGCTTTAAAACCAGCCCGCTCGAGTACCTGCCCTGCTGTTAACGGATAAGCTCGTCGAGCACCTTCTCGTCGCTCGGCAGACCCGTAATGACCTTACCCGTCATGCCCACGATAGTAGGCGTAGAGCTTACGCCCATCTGAGAGAGCTCTTTTACGTTCCGCTCTATCTTCTTGCGCCCTTCCTCGCAGAGGTTCTCGGGCTTAAAGTCTTTGTGGACGTACTCGTAGCCTTTTTTAGAGCAGACGATGTCTACGGCCTTGTCGAAGGCCTCGGGGTGCATGGGCAGCGGGAAGAAGATGTGTCGTATCTCTACGCCGCGCTTTTTAGCCCACTCTTTTAAGATGGGCTCGGTTTTGCGGCAGAACGGGCAGTCGGGGTCGGATATAAAGTAGACGTACTTTTTAGCGCCTTCGTTAAACTTCAGGTCCGTAAGCTCTTCGAGCTTTTTAAGCTCTTTCTCGGTGACGCGGGCGTACTTGTTGGCCAGCTCCCTCGAGACGTTTACCTGACGACGGACGTCTATAACGTGTCCAGAGATGAGGTAGTTTAGCTTCGGGTCCATGTAGAGGACGAAGGTGTTAAAGCCTTTTTTAAGAACCACGGCGCAGAGGTTGAGGTCTTTAAGCGGCTCTACGCTTACGACCTGCCAGCCTTCGCCCACTAAGGGCTTAAGCTTCTCTTGAAAGGCCAGCTTAGAAGGGCACGAAGGCGCTTGCGCCTTCGTCTCTTTCTTCTCTTCTCCTTTACAAGCTACCAGCCACGAGAGGGCGAGCGCTAAGATAACGCCTCTCTTCATGCCTTACCTCCTTTTACTCTCTCTTTAAGGTATAGATAAGCGCGGCGGACGGCAAACAGAAAGAGTATCGCCAGCAGAGCCTCGAGGGCTATAAGCAGGCCTCCCAGAAAGGGGTGCCGCTCGTACAGCTCTAAGGTCTTCTGTAGCAGCCAGACGTACGTAAGAAGGCCCAGAAGGGTAAGAACGAAGGCGCCCAGCGTGAGGGCGAAAAGGGGAGCTAAGAGAAACCTGAGAAGCTGGAGAAAGAAGCGCGAGAGGATAAGGCGGAGCCACATTAAACGGTCCCTTCCTCCCTTACGCGCTTGCGCTGGAGTATGTACTCTTTTCTTACTATAGCCCTGTTGAGGGCGTCGGTAAAGGCTTTCACGGAGGCTTTTATGATGTCGGTGTCTACGCCCCTGCCGGAGGCTTTAACGCCGTCGAGCTCTAAAACGACGCGGGCCTCAGCTTGGGCGTCGGTGTTAGGCGTGAGGGCCTTTATGGAGTAGTCGAGGAGTCTCGGCTCGAGGGCGAGGGCCTTCTGGATGGCCTTTATGGTAGCGTCCACGGGGCCGTTGCCCGTGGCGGTAGCTTCGCGCTCTTGGCCTTTAAAAAGAAGTTTTACGGTGGCGGTGGGTATGAGGTTGTCGCCGCTCTGGACCTGAAAGTGGAGCACCTTTACCGGCTCGTGGTCCTGAACCTGAACGAACTCTTGGTAGACGAGTGCCTCGAGGTCCTCGTCGTAGACCTCCTTCTTCCTGTCGGCGAGCTCTTTAAACCGCTCAAACAGCCTGTCGAGCTCTTCTTTGGTGAAGGTAAAGCCGAGCTCCTCGAGACGCTTTTTCAGCGCGTGCCGTCCGCTGTGCTTACCCAGCACTATCCTGCTCATGGGGAAGCCCACGTCTTCGGGGTTCATTATCTCGTAAGTAAGGCGGTGGCTGAGAACGCCGTGCTGGTGTATGCCGCTCTCGTGGGCGAAGGCGTTGTCGCCTACTATGGCCTTGTTGGGCTGGACGAAGCTGCCCGTAATTCTACACAGGAGCCGGGAGGTTTTGTAGAGCTCTCTCGTGTTTACGCCGGTGTAAAGGCCGCCGAAGTAGTCGCGCCTTACCTTAAGCGCCATGACCACCTCTTCGAGCGCGGCGTTGCCCGCCCGCTCGCCTATCCCGTTTACGGTACACTCGACCTGACGGGCGCCGTGCTTAACGGCCGTCAGCGAGTTGGCGGTGGCTAGGCCGAGGTCGTCGTGGCAGTGGACGCTTAAAACCACCTTGTCCACGTTAGGGACGTTGTTGAGGATGTCCTCTATAAGCTTCCCGAACTCCTCGGGTACGGCGTAGCCCACCGTGTCGGGTATGTTGATAACGGTGGCCCCGCTCTTTATGGCCGTCTCTATAGCCTTGTAGAGAAACTCCCGCTCGCTGCGCGTCGCGTCCTCGCACGAGAACTCCACGTCGTCGGTAAAGTTCCGGGCGAAAGAGACGGCCTTTTTTATCCGCTCGAGAACCTCCTCGGGGCTCATCCTTAGCTTGTAGCGCATGTGTATGGGCGAGGTGGCTATAAAGGTGTGTATCCGCCTCCTCTCGGCCGGCTCTAAGGCTTTAGCCGCCGTCTCTATGTCGCTCTCGAGCGCACGGGCAAGCGAGCATATTACGGGCCCTTTTACCTCGCTCGCTATCCGTCTTACGGCCTCAAAGTCACCCCTCGAGGCCGCCGCAAAGCCCGCCTCTATGACGTCCACGCCGAGGCGTGCCAGCTGGTGGGCCATCTGGAGCTTCTCTTCCGTCGTCATGGAGAAGCCGGGCGCCTGCTCACCGTCTCTAAGCGTCGTGTCGAAGATGTAGACGCGCTCGCCCATCTCTACCTCCGTCTAATTGAAAATAATTCTCAGATAAAAGTAGTTCAAGTTTAGGCCTCGAGCCCGGCCAGACGCTTGCTCAGGTACTTTTTGTAAGGGTTGCAGCTCTCGACGAAGTCTTTAAGCGTTTTGTTGGCGCCCTGAGGCTGCTCGAGGGCCTTAAGGGCCTCTTTTACCCTCTTCTCGTTCTCGGGCGTGGGGTTTTTCTTGTAGACGTTAGAGGCGGCCTCGAACTCCTTAAGGGCTTTTTTTAACGGGAGAGCCTGCTCGAGGGCCTGCTCGGCCTCTTTTACGGTCTCCTCGGCCCGCGCTTTCACCTCCTGAGAGAGGTTTTTAGCCGAGCCGAGGGCCTGCTTAAGCTCCTCGAGCTTAGCGGCGAGCTTGTTCTGCGTCTTTAAAAAGAGGCCTACGCTGGCGCAGAGGTCCTTCCCCTGCTCGAAGGCCTTAGCGTAGTAGCCTTTAAGCGCCTGCGTGAGGTTTTTAACGTCGTTGGCGAGTACCTTTACTTTCCCTTCCGTCATTCTCTACCTCCCGGAAGCGGTGCGTAAGTAGTTTATTATAAGGATAATATGCGGAAACAGCTCGTAGAGCTTGCCCTCGTGCTCCTTTTAGTACTTCTGGTACGCGAGTATCTGGCTCAGGCCTACAACATACCTTCCGCTTCCATGGAGCCGACGCTCCTTATAGGCGACTTTATCTTAGTCAACAAGCTCCTCTACCGGCTCTCCGAGCCCATGCGCGGGGACATGGTGGTCTTTAAGTACCCGCTTAACCCGCGCGTGGACTTTATAAAGCGGATAGTGGCTAAGGGCGGGGACTTGGTGGAGTTTAAGGAGCTCGAGGGGCCCGACGGGGTTAAGGTCTACGAGCTGTGGGTTAACGGCGAGCCGTTTAAGCTCAGCTACAAGGGCGTAAAGAAGATTACGAAAGGAGAGTGTTACGCTTACGAGGAGGCGCTTAAGCGCGAGGACGGGAAGGTAATCCGTCACGAGGTGTGCTTCTCTAAAAAGAGGCAGAAGATGGCGGGCGTGTCGTTCGACGCGCTCGAGCTCTGTCTCGAGGAGTCGGAGAGCGGGTTTTACTGTAAGAAGTTTATAGTGCCCGAGGGGCACTACTTCGTCATGGGAGACAACCGCGACAACAGCGAGGACAGCCGCTTCTGGGGCTTCGTCCCGCGGGAGAACGTGGTAGGTAAAGCCTTCGTTATATACTTCTCCGGTAAAGTGCCGCCCATAAGCTCTCCCGCGGAGGTCTCCCCTTTAGTGGTTATAAGGCAGATAGTTTACGCGCTGCTACACCCGCGCCCGTCACGCATAGGCAGACCCCTCATTTACTGAGCTTTAGGTCTTTAAGAAGCTGGTAGTCTTTACGGACGTCGCGTCCTGCGCGCGTTAGGTACCCGCCTACCATAAGGGCGTTTACCATGAGGACGGCCATGCCGTGAAAGTCGCGTAAGGTCTTCTCCCGGCCGCCGCAGAGCCGGAGCGTTGCGGTAGGGAGGGCAAAGCGGAAGGCGGCTATAACTTTAAGCGCCTCGAGCGGCTCGACGCCGGGGGCGTTCTCGAGGGGCGTACCTTCTATGGGCATGAGGAAGTTAAGAGGTACCGAAGGTACCTCCAGCTCGCGGAGCGTTAGCGCCAGCTCGGCCCTCTCTTCGTTACTCTCTCCCATGCCGAAGATGCCGCCGCTGCAGACCTCCAGACCGGCCTCTTTTACGCGCTTTACCGTCTCGTAGCGCTCCTCCCACCGGTGCGTGCTTACTATCTTAGGGAAGAACGAGCGCGCGCTCTCGAGGTTGTGGTTTATCCGCTCCACGCCCGCCGTCTTAAGCCGTCTAAGGCTCTCCGCGTCGAGCGTACCGGCCGAGACGCAGACGCGCAGCTGCGGCATCTCCCGCTTAATCTTTTCTACGGCCCGGCTTATCTGCTCCACCTCTTCTTTAGAGGCTTGTTTACCGCTTAATACGACGCAGTAGCGCTCGGCTCCCATCTGGACCGCCCGGCGCGCGCCTTCGATAAGCTCGTGCTCGGGCACGAGGCCGTAAACGGTTACGGGTGCTTTGTAGTGTTTAGACTGGGCGCAGAAGGCGCAGTCTTCTTCGCAAGCGCCGCTTTTGGCGTTAATTATCGAGCAGAACTCTAAGGCGTTGCCGAAGAAGCGCCTCTTTACGCGGTGGGCCAGATAAACCGCCAGCGGTACGAGCTCGTCTTCGAGGTTCAGAACCGTCAGAAGCTCGTCTTTAGTAAGCGGCTCGTTTCTTAAAGCTTTATCGGCTAAAGCGAAGAGCTTCTCTTCGACGGGCAGCATGCGTTTACCTCCTTAAATTTTGAGCGCGTTTAGCTTGTAAAGAAGCTCTAAAAAGACGCGCGCGTAGTAGACGTTGGAGATAAAGCTCGCGAGCGTGCCGAGGGCGAGCGTGGTGGCGAAGCCCTTAACCGGCCCGCTGCCGAACTGGAAGAGTATAACCGAGGCTACTAAGAGCGTCACGTGCGTGTCCCAGACGGCCGGAAGGGTTCGCTTAAAGCCCAGCTCTATGGCCTTGGCGAGCGTGTTACCTAAACGGAGCTCCTCCTTTACGCGCTCGAATATAAGCACGTTTGAGTCCACGGCTATGCCCATGTTTAGGATTATCCCGGCTATGCCGGGGAGCGTAAGCGTGGCGCCCAGCAGCCCCATGGAGGCCAGAAGGAGTAAGACGTTTAAGAGTATAGAGAGGTTAGCCGTGAGGCCGGCGGTTTTGTAGCGGGCTATTAGCAGAAGCGCCAGAAGCACCGAGGCTAAAATGCCGGCTTTTACGCCCTGCTCGATGGCGTCGCGGCCCAGCGAGGGGCCTACTACGCGCTCTTGGAGGAACTTTAAAGGTGCCGGGAGCGAGCCGGTGCGGAGTATGAGCGCGAGGTCTTCGGCCTCTTGGCTGGTAAAGCCGCCGGTTATCTGTCCGCGGTCGGATATCCTACTCCTTATTACGGGTGCCGAGACGACTTTGTCTTCGAGCACTATGGCCAGCCGCCGGCCTACGTTTTTCTCGGTAAACTCGCCGAAGCGCTCCGCCGCCTCGGCTTTCAGCTCGAAGTTAACCGCGGGCTGGCCCAGCTCGTCTACGCCTACGTAAGCCGTTTTTAGGTCCGAGCCGGTGACCACGGGAAGCTTCTCGAGGAGGAACCACTCGGTGCCGTCGCGGGAGGGGAGTATCTCCGTCTCGGGCGTTTTAAGCTTCTCGAGCTCTTCCCTCGAGGCGGAAGAGGCCACCACGAGCCTGAGCTCAAGCGAGGCGGTGCTCCCTATAATTTTTTTCGCCCGCTCGACGTCGAGAAAGCCCGGAAGCTCTACTATTATGCGGTACTTACCGGCCCGGCTTACCACGGGCTGCGTCACGCCGAGCTTGTCTATCCGGTCGCGTATGACCTCTATGCTCTGGCGGACTATGGCGTCCTTTAGCTCTTCTAGGTAACTCTCTCTAAACGCGACCCGCAGGGTCGCGTCTTTTACCTCTACCTTTACGGGAAACCTCTTCTCAAGCTCTTTAGCCAGCTTTAGCGCGTCTTCTCCGCTTAAGAGCTCCACCACCACGGACTTATCGTCGGCGTAAACTTCTAAAAAGGGTACCTTCTGCTCTTTTAGAAGCTCCTTTATCCGTCGGGCGAGGCTCTCGTACTCGCGCTTAAACGCCACCGAGAAGTCGGGCTCGAGGACGAACTCTATCCCTCCTTTAAGGTCGAGGCCGAGGTTAACCGGGTGTTTTACGAGCGCGTAAACCGAGAGGAGCGTAAGGAGAAGCAGACCCAAAAGGTGGAGCTTCAGGTGTTTTCTCATACTTAGCTATATTAACGGAGGCGCGGGTGCATGGGCATCCGCTCGAGCTTCTCGTAGCCTTCGGGGAGCTTTAGTATCTCTTCGGGTATGGGGCCTTTTTTTACGGAGGTTACCTCGGTAAAGGGGGTGAGGTTCATAAAGCGCTGCTCGGTTCTTATAACGCCGCCGTACTTTTTTCTGAGCTCTTC
>JAADCR010000043.1 GCA_013154375.1 Aquificota bacterium
AGGGTTTTTACGATGCCCTCTTTGGTGGCCTTTTCCATGATGCAGCGGAGCTTTCTCATTTTTTTCTCGTCTTTTTTGGTGGCGGGGGAGGTCTGGTTTTCCAGCATGGCCTCTATTAAGAACTCTCTGCCTTCCTTCTGGACGCGCTCGATAAGCGCGTAGCGGGCCTTTTTGGCCTCCGGGTCGTCGGGGCGGGCGCGGGTGGCAACAAAAACAAAGCCCGCGACAAGCTCGGGGAAGCGCCGCCAGAGCTCAAACATGAGGTATCCGCCCATGCTGTCGCCTACCACGAGCAGCTTCTTGAGCCTGTAATCCCTTACCTTCGCCACCAGCCAGTCGGCGAGCCTCTCTAAGGTGTACTCGCCGGGAAGGTTGGGGGCATCGCCGAAGCCCGGGTAGTCGGGCGCCAAGTAAGGGACGCCCTCCCTCTCAAAGGCGCAGAACTGGGCGCGGAACATGTCCTTGTTTAAGGGGAAGGCGTGGAGAAGGAGCACCGCCTTGGGGAATCCCGCCCTAATCATGAGAAGTTATTCTAAAATAAAAACCCATGCTGAGACCTAAGGGCTTTGACAAGCTGGACCACTACTTCAGGACGCAGCTTGAGATAGACCTTACCGACGAGACGATAGAGATGCTGCTGGACGCGGTTAAAGACACCTTCGGTAAGCTCTTTTACAAGGCGGAAGAGAGGGCCCGTTTCAACGGTAGGGACTTTATCGCCATGCCCGACCTGAACGTTACGCTCTCGCTCGAGGAGCACATTAAGAACTTTAAAAAGATAGAGGAGGACATGGGGGTTGACGACCTGCTTGAGTACATAGCCTTTATACCGCCCGTGGGCATGCCCGTGGGCGAGGACCTTAAGAGCGAGTACCGCAACATCCTCGGCGGCCTTTTGTTGATGTACGCCGACGTTATTAAAAAGGCGACGGGTGAACGGAAGCCCTCCACCACCGCCATGGAGTTCGTCAGGCGGGTAGTGGACCAAGTTTTTTAAGCGCGGCTAATAAAAGCTTTAAGCTTTTCTAACTGGACCTGCGGTCGTAAAGAGGTTATTCTTTATTAACTTAAGAGGTCCGGACCATGAGCTCCATAAGGGACGAGATAAGAACGCTGGCGGAAGCTATAGAGCGCGAGAGCGTGCTTATTCAGCGCGACGCGCTCGTGGACATATTCCGCGACCTTCACCGCGTATCGCGCTTCGGGGTAGGGAGGCTTATAAACAAGGCCGCCGAGTTTACGGGTAAAAAGGGCGCCAAGACGCTTAAAGAGAAGTACGGCCTTTACACGGACCGGCTCGAGGACGCCGCGGAGGTGCTCTCGATACTCTCCGAGTCGTCGCGCTTTTTAAACTACCTCGAGTTCGACCCGGCGCTTATGGAGATAAGAACCGAAGGCTCGCTCTTCGTCGAGGCCGTACCCCAGAGCGAGAAGCCCGTCTGCGGCCCTCTGGCAGCCTTCTTTAAAGGCTTCCTTACCGAGTTTTTAGAAAAGCCGCACGAGGTTAAAGAGCTCCGCTGTCAGGCCCAAGGCGGCGAGCAGTGCGTCTTTAGGGTTATACCCCGTCGGTGATACTTACGCTTCTGTCTCACCTTTACCGCGGAGCGGTCTTTTTAAGAAACCTTGCGTACGATAAAGGTCTCGTAAAGCCCTGCCGTCCGCCCGTGCCCGTCGTCTCGGTGGGTAACCTCTCGGTGGGCGGGACGGGTAAAACGACGCTTGTTCTCTATCTTACCGAGCTGTTTAAAGAGCGTCGCGTCTGCGTCCTTATGCGCGGCTACAAGCGAAAGAGTAAGGGCGTAAAGCTCGTCTCGTACTACGGCGAGCCGCTCGTCCCGGTAGAGGAGGCGGGCGACGAGGCGTACCTTATAGCGCGTCTGAGCAAAGCCTCCGTGGTGGTGGCCGAGAGCCGGTGTAAAGGTCTCGAGCTGGCCTTAAGGGAGCTTAAGCCCGAGCTTGTCCTGCTCGACGACGGGTTCCAGCACCGGAAGACGGCGCGCGACCTCGACCTCGTTCTGCTAAAAAAGTCCGACCTTAAAGAGCGGCTCCTGCCTGCCGGGAGGCTCCGCGAGCCGCTCTCGGCCCTGAAGCGCGCCGACGCGCTCGTTTTATCGTACCAAGAGCTCGAGCCTTTTGAGATTAAGACGGACAAGCCGGTCTTTAAGCTCCTACGCCGCTTTAGCTTCCTTTACGACGCGTCGTTTAAAAAGCGGCCCCTCGAGCTTCTCCGCGGCAAGCCCGTCGTGGCCTTCGCGGGCTTGGGAGACAACGAGCAGTTTTTTAAGACGCTCGAGCGGCTCGGGATAAAGCCCGTAAAGAAGCTGAGCTTTCCCGACCACCACCGCTACCGCGGCTTTAGCTTCGAAGACGGCCTTTACTACCTTACCACGCCTAAGGACTTGGTGAAGCTAAGTCCGCACGAGCGGCTCTACGCCCTCGGCTTTGAGGTCCGCCTCGAGCCGGAAGAGGCGTTTAAGAAGCTCCTAGAGAGCCTCCTCTGAGCTTAGGAAGCAGCAGGCGGCTCGAGCTTTCGAGCAGCGAGGCCAGATAAAAGGCCTCCTCGAGCGAGCCGGCCGCGCAGAAGAGCCCGTGAGCCCGTACCACGAGACAGCCGCGCTCCTTTAGGTGCTTCTTTAGAGCCTCGGCCAGCTCGCGGCTCGCCGAGGGCTCTTTTAGACTTAAGACGGGTACGCGGCCGAGGGCTTTAAGCCCCTCGTAGTCGGGCGGGACTATCCGGTCGAGCAGGTAAGACAGCTCGAGCGAGGCCGGCGCGTGGCAGTGAAGCAGCGCCCCCGCGCTCTTTAGCACCTCGCGGTGGACGGGCAGCTCGGACGAGGCGTAAGGCTCGAGCACCTCCCTGCCGGGGCCTATAAATATAAGGTCCTCGGGCTCGAGCGCCCTAAGGTTGGCACCGCGGCGCGTAATGATAAGCCCGTCTTTTACGCGACGGCTCATGTTACCCGTGTAGCCGAAGGTGAGGTTCTCGGCGTTTAAGAGTCTCGAGACTTTTATAAACTCGCGGATAAACCGCTCCATCCTTTTTAAAATACCTCCCATGAAACGGCTCCGCCTTTATCTGAAGGGCGCGGTGCAGGGCGTGGGTTTTAGACCCTTCGTCTACCGTCTGGCGCTTAAGCTCGGTCTTAAGGGCTTCGTTCTTAACGAGGGCGGGCGCGTCCTCGTAGAGGTAGAAGGTAAAGAAGAAGACCTACGGGCTTTCTTAAAGGCCTTAAAAGAAGAGAAGCCGTCCGCCGCGCGGATAGACGCGCTGGAGGTAGAAGAGCTTCCGCCCTTTGGCTACGGAAGCTTTAAGATACTAACCAGCCGGGAGGGCAGCCCCTCGGTAGCCCTCCCGCCCGACGCGGCCGTCTGCCCCGACTGCCTTAGGGAGCTCTACGACCCTAAAAACCGCCGCTACCGCTACCCGTTTATAACCTGCACCGTCTGCGGCCCGCGCTACACGCTCGCTCTGGCCCTCCCGTTTGACCGCGAGAACACCACCATGAAGCACTTCCGGATGTGCCCCGACTGCAAGAGAGAGTACGAGGACCCCGCCGACCGGAGGTTCCACGCCCAGACCATCTCGTGCCCCCGCTGCGGCCCCAAGCTCTACCTCTACGGCCCCGAAGGGCTTAAGGCCGAGGGCGAGGAGGCCCTAAGGCTTGCGGTTAAAGCCTTAAAAGAGAACCGGGTAGTGGCGGTAAAGGGCGTAGGCGGGTTCCACCTCGTCTGTAACGCCCTAAGCGACGAGGCGGTGGGCCTTCTTAGAAAGCGTAAGCGCAGGCCCCACAAGCCCTTCGCCGTTATGTTTAAAGACGAGAAGCAGCTGCTTAACTACTGCCGCGCCTCTAAACCCGAGCTTACTCTTCTAAAAAGCCCGGCCGCACCCATCGTGCTCTTAAAGTCTAAGGGGAAGCTCTCTAAGCTGGTGGCGCCCGGGCTTGATACGGTAGGCGCCTTTCTGCCCTACACGCCCCTGCACCACCTGCTTTTAAGCGAGCTGCCGTTCCCGGTGGTGGCTACGAGCGCCAACCTCTCGGGCGAGCCCATCGTAAAAGACGACGAGGAGGCGCTAAAGAAGCTCTTTGCCTTTGCAGACCTTATCCTGCTTCACGACCGGCCCATAGCCCGCCGCTGCGACGACTCGGTGGTTAAACTCGTCGGCGGTAAGCCGCTCGTTTTAAGGCGTTCGCGCGGCTTCGTGCCCGAGCCGCTGGAGCTGCCCTTTAGCTTTAAAGGCGAGCTTCTGGCCGTAGGCGGGCAGCAGAAAAACGCCGTGGCCTTCGTTAAAGACGGGAAGGTCTTTTTAAGCCATCACGTGGGCGACCTCGAGACCGAAGCGGCCGTGAGGCACCTCGAGGAGACGGTTTACGACCTTAAAAAGCTTTTCGGCTTTAGACCCTCGGCCGTGGTCTGCGACCTCCACCCGCGCTACGAGAGCACGCGCTTTGCCCGCCGTCTGGCCGATAAGCTCGGGCTTAAAGTTATACGGCTCCAGCACCACTTTGCCCACGCCGTCTCGTGTATGGCGGACAACCGTTTAAGCGGCGAGCTGCTTGCTTTAACTTGGGACGGGACGGGCTTAGGGACGGACGGGACTATATGGGGCGGGGAGTTTCTTAAGGTAAGCTACGAGGGGTTTGAGCGCGTGGGAAGCTTCAGGAGCTTCCGTCTGCTGGGCGGGGAGAGCGCGGTAAAAGAGCCCAGAAAGACGGCGCTGGCGCTTCTGTTCGAGCTGCTAAAAAGGGAGGCCTTAGAGCTGGAGCACCCACTTGTTAGGAGCTTCTCCGAGGCCGAGCTTAAGCTTCTCTACAAGGCTTACGAGAAGGGTGTTAACGCGCCCGTCTGCTCGTCGGCCGGGCGGCTCTTCGACGCGGTGGCGGCCATTCTGGGCGTCTGTTACGAGGCGAGCTACGAGGCTCAGGCGCCCTCTATGCTCGAGGCTCTTTTCGACCCGGACGAGAAAGGGGCTTACCCGTTTAGCTTTACCGGCGGCGTGCTCGACTGGGGAGAGGCGGTTTTAGCGCTTCTGTCCGAGCGGGACCCTTCGCGCGGGTTTACGCGCTTTCTCCGCGGTCTTGCCAAGGGGGCGGCGGAGGCGGTAAAGAGCTTGGGCTTTAAGCGCGTCTGTCTTACGGGCGGGGTTATGCAGAACGCTCCGCTGGTTAGTTTGCTGCGCGAGGAGCTTGAGCGGGCGGGGGCGGAGGTTTTCGTGCACGAGCGCGTGCCGGCCAACGACGGGGGTCTTTCGTACGGGCAGGCGGTGGCGGGGGCAGTAATATTAAGTAAGGAGGTGGGAGCATGAGCGGTAAGACGGTGGAGTTTGAGAAGGACGGCGTTAAGGTTAAGGGTTACCTCGCCCTCCCGTGCTGGCGGGGGCCGGCGGTACTGGTTATGCACGAGTGGTGGGGTCTCGAGAGCCCGCTCTCGAACGTTCAGGAGATTTGCGACCGGTTTGCCGAGGAGGGCTTCGTGGCCTTCGCGCCGGACTTTTACGAGGGTAAGAGTGCGGACAATCCCGACGACGCGGGCCGTCTTATGACGGAGATGTTCGAGCGGCGGCTAGACCGCGTGAGGGAGCTTTTTAAGGCGAGCGTGGCGTTTTTAAAGGAGTGCCGCTATACCGAGCCTAAGAAGGTGGGCATTACGGGCTTCTGCTGCGGCGGTACGCTGGCCATGCTCTTTGCCGCGGAGTTTCCCGAGCTTATAGACGCGAGCGTGCCCTTCTACGGCCTGCCCCAGCTGGCTCCTATAGACGCGTCTAAGATTAGGGTGCCCGTCTACTTCGTGCTGGCGGAAAAGGACGAGTTCGTCAACAACGACGAGGTGCTCGATATGGTTAAGGCCGTCTGGAAGAACGGCGTAGAGGCGGCGGCCCGCGTCTTCCCGGGCGTCAGCCACGCGTTTTTAAACGAGAAGAGGCCCGAGGTGTTTAACGCGCGTAAGGCCGAGGAGGCCTTCAGGAGCGCCGTCGCGTTCTTTAAGTACCACCTCTCTTAAGCTACGGGCCCGTAAGGGCCCGTCTTATACTCTTATCTGATGGACTTTGTTTACGACCTTAACGGCGCTAAGAGGGTTTTTATTCACCTTCACGGTCTGGCTTCGGGCGTTACGGGCAGTAAGGTTAGCTTTATGCGCGCCTACTTTAAGCGTAAAAAGAGCTTCGACTTTTACGCGCCTCAGCTCGAGTACGGGGCGCACACGACGACGGAGCTTTTAGAGCTTCTTGCGGCTCTCGTAAGGGGTTTCTCGGAGCGCTACGGGGAGGTCTGGCTCTCGGGCAGCTCGCACGGGGCTTACGCGGTTTTAAACCTGCTTAGGTTCTACGAGCTTCCTAAGGTTAAAAGGGCTCTTCTGTTTGCTCCTTCTTACTGTACGCTGACGCTTATAGTGGAGCACTTCGGCAGGGAGTGTTTAGAGGAGTGGCTCGAGGGCAGGGCGGCGTTTAGGATGGTGGAAGAGGCGGGGGAGGTGGAGTTTAGGGCCGACTGGGCTAAGGACGTTCTCGAGAGGGGCTACGAGATAATACGCGACGGGAGGGTGTACTTCCCTTCCGAGCCGCCGTGCGAGCTGGTGGTGGTTCACGGTAAGAAGGACGAGGTGGTGCCCTTTAGCCTGAGCGAGCTGTTCGTCAGTAAGGTAAAGGTTAAGGAGTTTTTGGCGCCCGAGGACGACCACCGGCTTAGCCGCAGCTTTACTAAGGTTTTTGAGAAGTTAGTACCTTAGAGAGGACGAACTCGCCTATGGGGTTTTTAAACTCCTCGTCGCCGAGGTGGTAGGCCGTCCAGAGGTGTAGGCAGCGGACCTTAAAGGGTTTTGCCCGGAAGTTCCTTATCCCGCCTATCCCTATCTCGGGGTTAAGCAGTACGCGCTTACAGACGAGGTCCCACTTGCCGGTCCCTTTAAACACTTCGGGGAAGCGCTCTTTTAGAAGTTTTTTGCGCTTTTCTACCTCTTTCTCGTGGAGCTTTACGAAAAACTCGTAAAGCTTAGGGTCGTGCGTTATCTTCTCTGACCAGTACTTTATGTAGCCTTCCGACTCTAAGGCGGAGATGGCTTTTCTGAGCTCGGGGTCGAGTATCCAGAAGCGCGTGGGCTCGGGTCTGTAGAGCCCGTTTTCGTAAATTACGAGGGGCGTCTCTACCGCTTCGAGCCTCATCCCACTTATAATAATTGCTTTGATAGATAAGGAGGTTAAGGCGATGGCGGTAAGCATGGAAGACGTTAAAAAGCTCCGCGAGATGACGGGCGCGGGTATGCTCGACTGTAAGAAGGCGCTCGAGGAGGCCGGCGGGGACATAGAGAAGGCTAAAGAGATTCTCCGCGTCAAGGGTCTTGCTAAAGCCGAGAAGAAGGCCGGGAGGGAGACGAAAGAGGGGCTCGTGCACGTGCTTTTAGGCGACGACCGCAAGCGGGGCGTGATTATCGAGCTTAACTGCGAGACGGACTTCGTGGCCCGTAACGAGGAGTTTAAGAAGCTCGCGGACGAGGTAGCCCGCGCATTGTTTAAGGCCGAAGGAGTCGGGGACAAGTGCGGCCCGGGCGAGGAGGTGCTGGAGCTCCCGGCGGAGGAAGGTAAGAGCGTCGACCTGCTTATAAAGGAAGCCATAGCCAAGATAGGGGAGAACATAAAGCTCTCGCGCTACTGCCGCTTTGACACGGAGGACTACCTGCACTCCTACGTCCACGGCGGGGGCAGGATAGGCGTGCTTCTCGAGTTTAAGGCTCCCGAGCTTAACGAGCAGGTTCTCCGTCTCGTTCAAGACGTAGCGATGCAGATAGCGGCCATGAGGCCCGAGTTCGTAAGGGTAGAAGACGTTCCGGAGGAGGTGCTCGAGCGCGAGCGCCGGATACTGCGCGAGCAGGCGCTCCAAGAGGGCAAGCCCGAGCACATCGTGGACAAGATTGTAGAGGGTAAGCTGAAGAAGTTTTACCAAGAGAAGGTGCTTTTAAAGCAGCCGTTTATAAAGGACGACAAGAAGACGGTGGAGCAGGTGATAAAAGAGAGCGGGCTGCCGGTGGAGATAAAGCGGTTCGCCCGGTTCGAGCTCGGGGGGCTCTGAGTTGGCCTCCCCTAAGTACAAGCGCGTGCTGCTTAAGCTCTCGGGCGAAGCCTTTGCGGGCGAGAAGGGCTACGGGATAGACCCGTCGTTCCTAAAGTACATCTCGGAGGAGATAAAAGAGGTCCACGAGCTGGGCGTCCAGCTGGCCGTGGTCATAGGCGGGGGTAACATCTTCCGCGGTCTTCAGGGGCAGGAGCTGGGCATAGACCGCGCCACGGCCGACTACATGGGCATGCTGGCTACGGTGATAAACGCTTTAGCCCTGCAGTCGGCGCTCGAGAACTACGCCAAGCTCCCTACGCGCGTCCTGTCGGCCATAGAGATGCGCCAGATTGCCGAGCCGTACATAAGACGGAGGGCCATAAGACACCTCGAGAAGGGCAGGGTGGTTATCTTTGCCGGCGGTACGGGTAACCCCTTCTTCTCCACCGACACGGCGGCGGCGCTAAGAGCCGCCGAGATAGGAGCGGAGGTGCTCATAAAGGCCACCAAGGTGGGGGGCGTGTACGACAAAGACCCCCAGAAGCACCCCGACGCCGTGCTCATACGCGAGCTTAGCTACCTCGAGGTCATCACCAAAGGCCTTAAGGTTATGGACCACACGGCCCTCACGCTCTGCAAAGAGAACAACATACCCGTTATAGTGCTTAACGTCCGCGAGAAAGGGAGTCTGAAGCGGGCGGTGCTCGGCGAGCCCGTCGGCTCCGTAGTAAAGTAAAGAATACGGAGGGAGAGCCATGACGCAGGAGATAGAGAGCATCTTAAAAGAGGCCGAGAAGGACATGCAGAAGGCCGTAAGCTACTACAAGAACGAGATAGCCGGCCTTAGAACCAGCCGGGCCTCTACGGCGCTGGTGGAAGAGATAAAGGTCGACTACTACGGCTCGAAGGTGCCCGTAAAGCAGCTCGGGACCGTCTCGGTACCCGAGCACAACCAAGTGCTCATACAGGTCTGGGACCAGAACGCGGTCCCGGCCGTGGAGAAGGCCGTCCGCGAGGAGCTTAACCTAAACCCCACCGTTCAGGGCAACGCCGTAAGGATAACCCTCCCGCCCCTTACCGAGGAGCGCCGTCGCGAGCTGGTGCGGCTTCTGCACAAACTCACCGAAGAGGCCCGCGTAAGGGTAAGAAACGCCCGCCGCGAGGCTAAAGAGCTTATAGAAGAGCTCGAGGGCGTCTCGGAAGACGAGAAGAAGCGCGCGCTCGAACGCCTCCAGAAGCTCACCGACAAGTACGTCGGTGAGATAAACGCCATAATGGAGAAGAAAGAGCAGGAGATAATGACCGTATGAGGCTCTACTACGCTCTCGGTCTTGCCGTCCTGCTGCTGGCCCTCTCGGTAGGCCTCGTCTACGAGCTTAAGAAGCGGAACGAGCGGAAGCTCCGCCGTCAGGCCTACGCGCTCTACCTTTACGAGAAAGGCGAGCTCAGCGCCGAAGAGGCCCTAAAAAAGCTAAAAGACACGCCTTACTACCCGTACCTGCTTGCCTCCTTAGGACGGTTTAAAGAAGCCTACGAGGCGCTAAGAGACGAAGACTTTAAGCCCTTCTTCGGCGAGCGCTACGCCGCCTCTTTATACTTAAAAGAGAAGTACGACGAGGCCTACGGCCTCGTAGAGAAGCTTAACCCCACCTTCAGCGAGCCTTCTCTTACCGCCTTGGAGGCCTTTATAAACGAGAAGCTGGGTAACGAGGAGAAGGCCGTCTCGCTCTGGCTCCTGCTTGCCGAGCGCCACCCGACGAGCTACTTCGGCCGTCTGGCGGAGTTGAAACTAAAGCTTAAAGAGCTAAAGTAACTTTCTGCGGAGGAGCGGAGCATGCGGAGAGTAATCGGTCTGCTGACGCTCTTTTTACTTCTGCTTAGCTGCCAGCAGAAAGAGAACAAAGAAGCCGAGCAGCCTAAAAGTCTCATACCTCAGAAAGAGTACGCGGTGCTCGTGGTCGAGAGCAAGGGCTGCATATACTGCGCCCAGCTAAAGAAAGACATAAAGACGGACCCTAAGCTTAAAGAAGCCCTTAAAGACTTTGACGTGTATACGCTCCTGTACGAGAGCTACGAGCCGGTGGAGACGAACATAGGCGGCGAGCGCCGGCGGCTGCCGGAAAAGGAGCTGGCGGTGGAGCTCGAGGCCACCTCTTTCCCCTACGTGGTCTTTTACGACAGGTCGGGTAACGTTATCGTCAAAATCCCGGGCTACATGCCGCCGGATAAACTCGCCTGCGTAGCCCGCTACGTCAAAAGCGGGAGCTACCGGACCACCACGCTGCAGGACTACCTTAAGCAATGCACCTAAAGGCGGTTCTGTTCGACCTCGACGGGACGCTCGTCGACTCGGCGCCCGACATAGCCCGGGCCCTCCGGAGAACGCTTAAAGCCCTTAACAAGGAGCACCTCGTACCCGACGACGTCAGGCCTTTTATAGGCGGAGGGGCCCGTCGGCTCCTCGAGGCCGTTCTTAAAGACGCTTTTACGGAGGAAGCGGTTAGCCTCTTCCGCTCCTTCTACGCCGCCGAGCCGGCGCGCTACAGCCGCCCCTACGACGGGATACCCGAGCTTCTTAACGAGCTTAAGCGCCGCGGCCTTAAGCTGGCCGTAGTTACCAACAAGCCCGACGAGATTACGCACGCGCTTTTAAAGTCGCTAAACCTTTTAGACTACTTTGAGTTCGTAGCAGGCGGCGACACCTTTCCCGAGAAGAAGCCCTCCCCGTTACCCGTACTAAAGACGCTCGAGCGTCTCTCGGTAGAGCCCAAAGAGGCCCTGCTGGTGGGCGACACGGAGGCCGACGTGGCGGCGGCCCTCTCGGCCGGATGCTACGCGGCTTTAGCCCTCTGGGGCTACGGTGCCGGCTCGTCGCTTAAGCCGCACTTTACGCTAAAAAGCCCTTCCGAGCTTTTAGAGCTTCTCGGCCACCCTCAGCTTGGCGCTCCTTGAGGCGGGGTTTCTCTTAACCTCTTCTTCCGAAGGCGTCACGGGCTTTTTCGTTAAGACCCTTAAAACGCCCTCTCTCTCTTTCTCTTTAAAGAAGTGCTTTACTATCCGGTCCTCGAGCGAGTGGAAGCTGATGACGGCCACGCGTCCTCCTCTTTTTAAAAAGGGGAGCGTTTTAGGTAGGGCCTCGCGCAAGCTCTCGAGCTCCCGGTTTACCTCTATCCTTATAGCCTGAAAGGTTCGCGTGGCCGGGTGGATGCGGCCGTAGCGGTAGGCGGGAGGGACCGCGGAGGCGACGACCTCCGCCAGCTCTTTGGCCGTCTCTATGGGCTTCTCCTTCCGCGCCCGGGCTATGGCGCGGGCGATGGCGCGGGCGTAGCGCTCCTCGCCGTACTCGCGGATTATCCGCGCCAGCTCCTTCTCGGGGTACTCGTTTACCACCGCGTAAGCGGTCTTTCTCTGTTCTTTATCCATCCTCATGTCTAAGAAGCTCTCGTCGTTAAACGAGAAGCCGCGGCCGCCTTTAAGCTGGAGCATAGACACGCCTAAGTCAAAGAGGAAGCCCCTCACCTCGTTAACGCCTTCCTGATTTAAAACCTCGTCCAGCTGGTCGAAGCTGGCCTTGTAGAGGGCGAACCGGCCCTCGAAGGGCTTTAGCCGCTCTTGGGCCTTCTCGAGAGCCTCCTCGTCGCGGTCTATGCCTATTAAAAAAAGCTCCTCGTCCGAGCTTAGGAGCGCCTCCGCGTGACCGCCGAGACCCACGGTACAGTCTACCACCACGCCCCCTTTCTCGTTACTCAGATAAGAGAGAACCTCGTTAAGGAGTACCGGGACGTGCATTACTCGAGGAGCTCTTTAAGCTTCTGCTCGAGCACCCTCCTCGTGGTGTCGCGCACGAGGTCGTTTATCTTGGCCGAGGAGAGGAACTTCTCGAGCTCTTCTCTTACCACCGCCTCTATAACGTCCTTTATGTAGGACGAGACGTCCGCCCTTACTTCTTCTCTAAGGCCGTGAAGCTCGCGCGATATGGCCTCTACTATGGCACCTTTAACCTCTTTCTCCTCCAAGCCCTCCGGCAGGGACGGGCTTACGGCCTCTTGGGGCACGGGCTCCGGTTTAACCTCGGGCTGCGGCTGCTCTTCGGGCTGAGGCGCGGGCTGCTCCTGCGGTACGGCCTCGGCCGAGAGGAGCTTCTCTATCTCTTCGACGATGAGCTCGGGCGGGGCGTCGCGGTTTACCGAGGCTTTTTTAGGCAGGTCTATCCCTTCGACGTTTATGGGAAAAAGCTCGTCCAGCAGGATAAGGTAGGGCTTTTCGCGCAGCTCGGGTATCTGGGATAGCTCGTTTAAGTTCTTCTCGGCTATGGAGCCGGATATGGCGTCGTAGACTATGAGCGCGGCCTCTTTACCCTTCTCTTTCACCTGCCGGAGGTTTTTAAGTACCTGCGTCTCGTACTTGTCTTTAAGCCGTTCCTCGAGCGCGTCGGTGAGCTTTTTGTCGAACGAGACGAGCAGCACGAGGGGCTTTGAGGGAGCGGGTGCTTCCGTTTTCTCGGTCTTCGGGGGAGCCGCGGCCGCTTCCTTGCCCGTTATAACGGCCGCTATCTGTTCGGGCGGGAGGTCTCTCGAGACGAGCGTCTTGTCGGGCGGGAAGAGGTTCTTCTCGTCTATGGGGAACAGCTCGTCGTAGAGTACCACGAAGCGTTTGTCTTTGTACTTTTTCTCGTAGAGCTGGTTAATCTCCTCTTCGGAGATGGCGCCCGAGATGGCGTCGAAGACGACGACGTCTACGTCTTTTGGCGAGAGCGTTAGGGCCTCTTCGGCGTTTTTAGCCGTGTAGACCTCGTGGTTTTTAAGCTGCTCTTCAAGCGCCTGCGTGAGGGCTTTATCGAACGAGACGAGCAGTATCTTCATCTTTTACGCCTCCTTATTTATTTTCTAACCTCCGGGTAAGCTCATCAAGCAGCGTTTTGAGCTTACTTCTGGCCTCGTCTTTAAGCAGCTTCTCCGTGGCTAAGACGAGCCGGGCCGCCTTTGCGCGGTTTAAAAGCTCGGTCTTAACGCGCTCGAACTCCCTCAGGCGCTCCGAGGCTTTAAGCTCGAACTCGCGCGCGGCAAAGAAGAAAAAGACGGCGTACAGGACGAAGGAAAACAGTAAGGCACCCCCGTAGACGGGGTTAGCTACTAAAAACAGCATAAAGTCCTCGGGCGTGGGTCGTTTTAGGTACACTTCGGCTCCGCTTGCGCCTACGCGCTTAGCTCTTACTTCGTACTTAGAGGCGTCTATGGGGTTTACCGCGTTGGCGGACATGTAGGTAACCGCGCCTTTGTAGACCTTTATCACCGTAAGCTCGGGGTAGGGCAGCGGCACGACGCTCCTCTCGGGAAAGAAGGTGAGGAAGGTTACCACGTTCTCGGCTACTTTGCCTTCGCGCTCCTCTACGAAAGCCGTGTAGGCTACGTAAAACGAGCCTAAGGGGATTAAGAAGATAAAAATCCACAGCAGGAAGAGGATTAGCCTTCTCATCTACCTCCCTCCGAGGGTGAGCTCTTTTACGAGCACGGAAGGTGAGCCTACGCTCCCGTAAAGCGTAAAGTCACTCCCCACCTCCTCAACCCCCGCCAGCACATCCATTATATTACCAGCTACCGTAACGCCCCTTACCGCTTTTTCCTTTTTACCTTTATTAAACAATACGCCCGAGACGCCCAGCGAGAACTCGCCCGAGACGGGGTCCACCGTGTGAAGACCCATAATCTCTAAAACTAAAAAGACGCGCGGGTAGGCCGAGAGAAGCTCCTCGAGCGGTACGCTCCCGTTTTTAACCAGCAGGTTCGTCGTCGAGCAGACGGGCCGGCTCCGGTAGTCCTCTCTTACGGCGTTGCCCGTAGGCTCTGCTCCCGTTTTAAGTGCGGTGGCGTAGGTGTGTAAAAACCCTTTAAAGACGCCCTTCTCAAACAAGGGCGTTCTCTGCTGCGGCACGCCCTCCCCGTCGTAAGGGAAGGTAGCGTAACCCTCCTCGAGCGTCCCGTCGTCTACGAGCGTAAACTTCTCGGAAGCCAGAAGCTGACCTTCTTTCCCCTTTAGGAGCGTCTTGCCCTTAACCAGATACTCGCCTAAAAACATGGGGCTGAAGGCGTCCACGAGCATGGCAAAACCGTCGCGGAAGAAAACCACGGGCATGCTGGCACTCTCGAGCGTCCCGGGCTTGAGCAGGCTTACGGCTTTAAAGACGGCGTCTTTCACCATCTCGCGCCAGCCGAGCCGGTCAAACCGCCGGGCTCCCCTTACCTCCCACGAGAGCGTAGCGTCGCCGTCCTCTTTGGCAAGCACGGATATGGAGCTGCTAAAGAGGCTGCCGCGGTAGCTAACCTCAAGCCCGTGGGAGTTTTTTATAAATACTAAAGTCTCTCTCTCCGAGTAGGTGGCCTTCCTTACGCCCGCTACGCGCCCGTCGAGCTCTTTCGCGTAACGCTCCATCTCCACCGCCAGCTCGACCTTCCTCTCGAAAGGCAGCTTCAGCCCGTCCTCGTCGTAAACGGAGGCGGCCCTCGCGGGCAGAAGCTCTTTAACCAGCGCGTTACCCTCGTCGGGCTCTTGCAGGCTGCAGGCTTCCGAGGCCCGGAGGACGGCCTCTTTCACGGCTTCCTCGTCTAAAGAGGAGCTGTAGGCAAAGCCGAGCCTCCCGTCTTTAACCACCCTTAAGGCGAAGCCCTCCTCTTCGGAGGCCGAGAGCTGCTCGGGCCTCTCGTCGGTGACCTCTACTTTTCTGCTTTTCCGGTAGAGAAAGTAAAGCTCGTAGGCGTACGAGGGGTCTAAGAACTTCCGGACTAAGCGGTCTAAGCGTTCCATTACTTAGAACATTCTAACCTTCCCGCCGCTTTTTTAGCTTCTCTTGCTTTTTAGCCCGCTCGGCCTGCAGGCGCTCTTTAAGCGTCTTAGGGCGCGGCTTTTTAACCTCGGAGGGTTTAGGCGTCTCCTGCTCGGCCTGCTTAAGCTCCTCTTCCGAGCTTACGCGTACGCTCATGAGCGTGGAGACGGTGTTCTGCTTTACCCTCTTCATCATGTCCTCAAACAGCTCGTAAGCTTCCTTTTTGTACTCTATAAGCGGGTCCCTGCCTGCGTAGCCGCGCAGGTATATGCCTTCTTTAAGCTTGTCGAGCGTGTGGAGGTGCTCCCGCCACGACTGGTCGAGCAGGTGTAGCAGGACGAGCCTCTCGAGCTCGCGCATCATCCCCTCGCTGCCCAGCTCCTGCTCCTTCTCGAGGTAGAGCCGCCAGACGCGCTCGGTAAGCTCCTTTATAAGCTCGTCCTTGTCGCGGACCGACGGGACTTCCACTTCCCTGCCGAGCCACTCTTTTAAAAAGGCCTTAAGCGACTCGAGGTCCCAAAGCTCGGGGTCGTCCTCGGGCAGAAGACGCTCCACCGCGTCGCGTACCGTCTCTTCTACGAACTCTCTAATGCGGCTCTTAAGGTCTTTCCCCTCTAAAATCTCGCGCCTGAGCGCGTAAACGACCTCGCGCTGCGTGTTCATAACGCTGTCAAACTCGTAGAGCCGTTTTCTTATCTGGAAGTTCTGAGCCTCGACGCGCTTCTGCGCGTTCTCTAAAGCTTTGCTCACCATCCGGCTCTCTATGGGCTCCCCCCGCTTTATCTTAAGAACGTCCATAAGGCGGCTTACGCGCTCGCCGCCGAAGAGCCTAAGAAGGTCGTCCTCGAGCGAGACGATAAACCTGCTCTCGCCCGGGTCGCCCTGCCGCCCGGCCCTGCCGCGGAGCTGGTTGTCTATGCGGCGCGACTCGTGCCGCTCGGTCCCTATCACTAAAAGACCGCCTAACTTTTTAACCTGCTCTTTCTCTTTCTCGGTAATCTCGTAAGCTTTTTTAAGGGCCTCCCTCCACTCCTCTTCCGTAGCCTCCTCGGGGTTCTTCCCTTCCTGCATTAGAAACTCCTTGGCCAGATACTCGGGGTTGCCGCCGAGGAGTATGTCCGTACCCCGGCCGGCCATGTTCGTGGCTATGGTCACCGCCCCCACCCTGCCGGCTTGAGCTATTATCTGCGCCTCCTTCTCGTGGTGCTTGGCGTTTAAGACGTTGTGCGGGATGCCCTTCTTAACTATCTGCTCGAGCTTCTTCTCGGCTTCCTCGGCCGGTACGCCCAGCGCCTCGGCTACCTTTTTTACGCGCTTTCTAAACTCCTCGCGCTTAGCAATCTCTTTTAAAAGTTTTCTGTTTTTAAGAAGAGACGAGAGGCGCTCGTTGTCTTCTATAGAGACCGTACCCACCAGCACGGGCCGGCCGAAAAGGTGGTTAAGAAGCACCTCCTCTACCACCCTCTCCCACTTCTCCTCTTTCGTCTTAAACACGAGGTCCGGGTGGTCTTTCCTAATCATGGGCTTGTGCGTAGGGACGACCACCACGTCAAGGCCGTAAATCTCCTTAAACTCTAAAGCTTCCGTCTCGGCGGTGCCCGTCATGCCCGCCAGCTTTCTGTAGAGCTTGAAGTAGTTCTGGAAGGTAATAGACGCCAGCGTCTGGTTCTCTTCTTTGACGGGGACCCCTTCCTTTACCTCTATAGCTTGGTGAAGCCCGTCAGACCACCGCCTGCCGGGGAGAACCCTTCCCGTAAACTCGTCCACTATTAAGACCTCGCCGTCCCTGACGATGTAGTGGACGTCTCTCTTAAACAGGTGGTGGGCCCTTATAGACTGGAGAATGGCGTGAAGAAGGTCTATGTTCTTGGGGTCGTAGAGGTTGTCGAGTTTTAGCATCTGCTCTATCTTCTTTATGCCCTTCTCAGTGAGGTTTACCGTCCTGTGCTTCTCGTCTACGGTGAAGTCTTCGTCTTTTTTGAGCTTCCTTACCACCGCGTCCGCAAGGTGGTAAATCTGGCTGTCGAGCTGGGCGGGCCCGGAGATTATTAAAGGCGTTCTCGCCTCGTCTATGAGTATCGAGTCCACCTCGTCCACGATGGCGTAGTTGTGGCCCTTAACTTGGACAATCTCTTCTTTTGAGAAAGCCAAGTTGTCCCTGAGGTAGTCAAAGCCGAACTCGTTGTTGGTGCCGTAAGTGATGTGTGCCTCGTAGGCCTTCCTCCGGTGCTCTACTTCCTCCAAGGTGGTGAAGAAGGCCTTCTTAGCGTCGACGTTTATCTCTTCGGAGGGGAGAATCTCACCTTTAAAGCCCTTGGGCCAGACGCGGAGGTCCTTCTTTATGGCCTCTTCCGCTTTGGCCGGGTCGGCCCACTTAACTAAGTAAGTCTTCCCGTCGGAGTTTATAACGCCCACCTCAAGGCCTAAAAACCTGTAGACGGGTCCCATCCACTGGGCGTCCCTCCGGGCTAAGTAGTCGTTTACCGTCACGATGTGGACGCCCTCGTCGGTCATGGCGTTTACCGCGGCGGGGGCGGTGGCCACCAGCGTCTTCCCTTCCCCCGTCTTCATCTCCGCGATTTTCCCCTCGTGGAGCACCAAGCCCCCGATGA
>JAADCR010000068.1 GCA_013154375.1 Aquificota bacterium
CTGTTTTCCGGCAGGCGGAGGAGCTTAAGCTGTAAGTGCGGGAAGGCTTCCTTTAGCTCTTCTTCGGAAGGGCACTCCGGGCTCCCGTCGTCGACCACGAGCACGAACGGGGGCTCGTCTTCTTTTACCGACGACAGAGTCCGTTTAAGACCCTCCGGGTCCGCGTAGTGGGGAATTAGCAGGAGCGTCTCGGGCATGCGAGAGATTGTATCGGGCGTACAGACCGCCGGTCAAGCCTACGAGCGTCCACACCTCCGCGTCTACGTACTGGAACATAAGCAGGCTCTTAAAGTAGTAAGTCAGAAGGTTTACGAGCAGCACCGAGCCCTCGAGCGGGTAGGCCCTCTTTAGCCGGAAGGCCGTAAGGAAGAGAAAGAGGCTCCAGAGGAGAAAGAGCGTAAGGCCCACGAGGCCCGTCTGGGCTAAGAGCTGTAAGGGGACGTTGTGGTAGTTGTTAACGCCGCCTATGGAGGGCAGGCCGGCGTAGAGCGTGCCTAAGCCCGTACCCGTTAAGGGCTCCTCCGTAAAAGCCTTTAAGGCGTAGTGCCAGAGCTCGAGCCGACCCTCGGTTCCCCAGTCTTCGGCCTCGCCCCTTAGGGCCTTTAAGGCCGAGAGGAAGCGGAGAGCGACGAAGCTGCCGAGGTTAAACGGGTTTAGGGCGAGAAGCAGCGCGGCGGCTGCTAAAAGTGCAAGAAGGGCACGCGTGAAGGCGCGGCGGGCCTTGGGAGGAGCCAGAAGGGCGCCTAAGAAGGGAGCTAACAGCAGCGATAAGAGGGCCGTTCTCGAGAGGGTTAGAAGGAGAGCCGTTAGGACGGGTAGGCTTAGAAGGACGGGCAGGAGGCTACGCGTGCGTGCGTAGAGGTAGGGCAGGGCGAAGGTGAGGGCGAAGGCGAGCCACGAGGCCATAATGTTCCTGCCGCCGCCGAAGCCTACGTTAAGCCGGGCTATCTCGCCCACGGTCTCCATGCTAAAGCCGCCCGTAAAGAGCTGTAAAAGGCCCAGCTTAACGGCTAAAAACAGGTAAGCGGTGCTTACCCAGAGGGCCGACCAGAAGACGCCTTTAGCTACTACGCCGAAGGCGTCTCCGTCTCTTAAGTAAAAAGCTCCTAAACCTAAGGCGCCGAAGGCGTAGACGGTGAGCTTAAGACTCATCTTTACCGAGGCTTCGGGGTCTACGCTCCAGAGCACGCTGAGCCACGCCCAAGTAAGAAACGGCACGAACGGCCAGTAAAACGAGAGGAGTCTTAAAAGCCCTCTTTTAAGGCTAAAGAGGCTGGCGAGCGATGCGGCGGTAAGCGCGGGGTAGTACGGCTTTAGCGGCAGCTGCTGGAGCGGGTAGATAAGGTAGAACGTCAGCCAGAGGAGCCGGTTAGCCATAGTAGCGCTTCCTGAGAGGGTGCGTAAGGAGGCTAACGATAAGCTTGCTTAGCGGGGGCATGCTCTCTTTCCACGCCTCGTCGGGCTTTAGCTCTACCCGTCCCTCTTTAAAGCGGGAGGGGTTACCGGCCACTTGGTGCGTCTTTTTTAGCTCGAGATGGCCGTCGCCGGCGACGGCTCCGAGGCCTTCAAGGCCTACGAACCGGCCTATCCGCTCGAGCGTATCTTTAGGCCGCTTTACGAAGTCCTCGTAGCGGACGCGGAGGTAGGGTAAGCGGCGCGCAAGCTGCTCCGAGAGGGCGTTTACTACGAGCCAAGAGAGGGCGCTCCTTAGGGGTGAGTAGCGGGGCATGTAGGCCTCGTGTGCGGTTATCTCGGGGCGGCGCTTCTTTTTGCTCCACGAGTAGGCTACGCCCCTCGGGTCTCTCACGAGGTGGAGCACCAGCGGCTCGACGAGCGGGTGCGAGGCCATAAGCCGGGCGTAAACGGGGTGTTTGGACGAGTCGATAATGAGGCGTGCACCGGTAAGGCGTTTAAGCGTAGCGTAAAGACGGTAGTGTAGCTCGCGCAGCCAAAGCTCGTCTTCAGAAGGTTTCCGCCAGAAGTAGCGCAGCCGGACGCGCCTTAGGGCTTTAAGCGCCTGCTTAGGGGAGGCGTCTTTTAGCTCGTCGGAAACCTGCCGCCAGAGGCTGCAGCTTTTAAAGGGCTCGCCGCAGGCGCAGAGCTGGTTATCTAAAAAGCCGCGCTCCCAGACGTGTATAAGCTCGCCCGCGCCGAAGACCCCGGGGCTCGAGGCGAGGGCCTTCTCAAGCAGCGTGCTGCCGCTTCTGCCCTCGCCTACTATAAAGAGAACTTTTACCTTCACGGCAGAACTACAGTTTAATGTAGTTAAAGCCGTAGCGCAAACGGATAAAGAGGGCGAAGGCGGCGTTCCAGAAAACGAGGCTTAAAGCCGACGACGCGGCCGCCCCCACGAGGCCGAGAGGCGGGATTAAAAGCAGGTCCAGAAAAAGGTTAAGCGTCAGGCCTATAAAGACCACGAGCGCGTGGAGGCGGTAGTGGCCCGTCATCTGGACGAAGTAGCCCACGCTGCCGAAAGAGGCGTTTACGAGCTGTCCGAGTACGAGCAGACGGAGGGCGGGAGCTCCTTCCGCGAACTTCTCTCCAGCCAGCGACAAGAGCTTTTCGGCACCTGTAAGCAGAAGCAGCGACGGCGGTAAGGCGGCCAGAAAAGACAGCAGGGCGCTCTGTCTAAGCAGGTCCTTAAGAGCCTTAAGGTCGTTCCGGGCGTAAAGCTCGGAGAAGCGCGGGGCCACGGAGGCGTTTACCGCCACCAAGAAAAAGCTCACGAGCTGAGCGAGCCTCAGCGCCACGGCGTAAACGCCTACCTCTCTCTCGGTTTTTAAAAAGCCTAACGCCAGCGTGTCGGCGTAAAAGAGGAGGTTGCTCAGAAAGGCCGAGAGGAGCATAAAAAGGGCCGGGCCGAGAAGCTCTTTAGCGCTTACCTCTCCCCGTCCCGGCGGGAGGGTTTTAAGCAGTAGTGCCGCAGCGAGCAGGGCTACGGAGAGGTACGACAGGCCCGTAGCCAGCGACGGCGCCCGCTCGTTGGGCAGCAGCGGAAGCGCCAAAAGAAGCGTAAGGGCGTAGAGGAGAAAGCCCTGCAGAAAGGCGTAAAGCACCACGCGCCTTAAAGCCCTTAGGGCTTCTGCGGCGACGGAAAACAGAGCCGCGGGCACGAGGAAGGGGACGAGGAGGCTCAGATGGTAAACCGCGGCGGGAGAGAAGAGGGAGCTTAAGAGGGGCAGCAGGCCGTAAGCCGTAAGCGCCGTGGCGGAGGAGGTGAGAAAGGTAATAACGAGGGCCTTCTTTACCGCGGGGCCGAGGAGCTCTTTCCTGTCTTTTAAAGCGGGTAAGAGCTTAAGCAGCGACAGGTCGAGCCCTGCCCGGGCGGGGAAGAGAAACAGCTGGAAGAGCGCCAGCGCGAGACTAAAGCCTCCCCAGACGGAAGGGCCGAGAGCCCGGGCCGAGAGGAAGGTAAAGGCGTAGAAGGCCAGAAGGCCGGCGCCGCGCAGAAGCAGGTAAAGAAAGGCGTCCCGGACGAGACGCCTCATTAAAAGTACTTAACTATCCGGTAGTAAGTGTCGCGCTGGGCGGGCCTGAAACCGGCTTTCTTAATAGTCTTAACCATGTCCTCTACGCGGGGTATGACGACCTTGTAGCTGGTGGACGAGATGACGTTCTCCTCTATCATCACGCTGCCGAGGTCGTTAGCGCCGAAGTGGAGCGCCACCGCACCTACCTGCATCGTCTGCGTCACGTGCGAGGCCTGTACGTTTCTAAAGTTGTCCAGATAAAGCCTCGAGAGGGCGAGAACCCTAAGGTAGTCTACCGAAGAGGCCTCCTCGAGGTGGTCCAGCGCCGTGTTGCCCTTCTTAAAGGTCCACGGGATGAAGGCGGTAAAGCCGCCCGTCTCGTCCTGTATGCGCCTTACGCGCTCGAGGTGCTCTATAAGGTGCTCGGGCGCCTCGAGGTGGCCGAACATCATCGTCGCCGTCGTGGGCATGCCGAGCTCGTGGGCCGTACGGTGGACCTCCTCCCACTCGTCGGCGCTGCACTTACCCGGGCTTACGAGCCTGCGCACCTCGTCCGAGAGCACCTCCGCACCCCCGCCCGGCAGCGAGTCGAGCCCGGCCTCTTTAAGCCGCGTTAAAACCTCTTTTACCGTAAGACCCTCTCTCTTTGCCAGAAAGACGACCTCGGGCGCGGAGAAGGAGTGAATCTGGACCTGCGGGAAGTGCTCTTTTACCGCTCGTAAAAGCTTCTCGTAGTACGAGAGGGGTAGCTCGGGGTTTATGCCGCCCTGCATAAGGAGCGTCGTGCCGCCCCACTCAACGAGCTCGCGTACTTTTTTAAGCAGCTCCTCCTCGTTAAGGACGAACGCGTCGGGCGAGCCCTTTTTACGGTAAAAAGCGCAGAACTTACAGCCCGCCACGCAGACGTTCGTGTAGTTTACGTTTCTGTCTATAACGAAGGTAACGACCCCTTCGGGGTGGAGTTTTTTGCGCACCTCGTTGGCCAGCGTCCCGAGAAACGGTAAAGAGGCTTCTTTTAGTAAAAAGAGGCCCTCTTCGGGCGTGAGGCGCTCGCCGTTTAAAAGCTTGTCTTTCAAGTAAGACAACGAGAGAGTCTTAGGTGCCATAATACTATATAGTATGCGTACCAAGTTTAGAGGTAGAGTTTGGAAGTTCGGCGACAACGTCGACACGGACCAGATAATCCCGGCCCGTTACCTGAACACCTCCGACCCGTACGAGCTTGCTAAGCACGTTATGGAAGACAGCGAGCACCCCGAGTTTGCCAGAGAGCACAGAGAGGGCGACATCATCGTCGCGGGTAAGAACTTCGGCTCCGGCTCGTCGCGCGAGCACGCCCCTATAGCCATTAAGTACGCCGGCGTGCCCGTGGTGGTGGCCAAGTCCTTTGCCCGGATATTTTTCCGCAACGCCATAAACATAGGCCTGCCCATAGTGGAGGCACCCGAGGCCGTAGACGAGATAGAGCACGGGGACGAGATAGAGGTGGACCTCGAGAGGGGCGTTATAAAAAACCTCAGGACGGGTAAAGAGTACAAGGCTACGAAGTTCCCGAGGGAGCTACAAGAGATACTAAAGGCAGGCGGGCTTATGCCTTACGCCAAGGAGCGGCTAAAACAGAAGGCCCGCCAGCAGGGTAAGGAGCGGGGCGGTTAAGAAAGCCAGCAGCGCGCCCAGAAGCACCGCCGTCAGAACCAGCGGCGCGTCCAGACCGTAACGGACCGCCAGCACGCTTGCGAAAACCATAGGCGGCATACCTGCCTCCAGTACGCACGCCTCGCACGGCCCGCCTAATAAGAAGCACAGCAGCAGGACGAACGCGGGCGTAAGCAGCATCTTTACGGCGAGCGCCAGCGAAGCCGTCTTTAGCTTCTCTTTAAAAAACTCGGGCTTTAGGTACAGTCCCAGACCGAAGAGCACCACCGGCGTAAGCGACGCGGCCCCGTGACGGAGAAAGCTCTCTAAAAAAGACGGTAACGGGCCGTCGTAGAGCAGGCCCGCCAGAAGGGCCCAGAAGGGCGGGAAGCGCAGAAGCGCTCCCGGCTCGGGTTTACCGCGGGCTATTAAAAAGCCTATCGTAACTACGGCCGTAAACGAGCCCAGCTGGTCAAACAGAACCGCGTAAGGGAGCGCCTCTTCTCCGAGCAGGGCGTAGGTAAACGGGAAGCCTAAAAAGGCCGTGTTACCGAATGCCGACGCGAGGAGGAAGCCCCGGCGGCTCGGCGGCGGGAGCTTTAGCTTGAGCGTAAGGGCGTAGGCCACCGTGAGGGCAAACAGTACAGAGGCCCAAGCGCAGAGGGGAACTTTAAGCAGCTCGGCCGAGAGCTCGAGCTTCCGCAAGGATAGGAAGACCGAGGAGGGGAGGGCAAAGTAGAGCACGTAGTTTATAAAGGCCGTTGCGTCGCGCTCGGAGAAAAGCTTAAAGCTTTTAAGCGCGTAGCCGGTTAACACCAGAAGCAGGAGAAACAGCGTTTTCTCTAAAAAGGGCATCTTTTAGAAAGGGGCGCCCGGGCGGGCGCCCAAAAAGCGTAGGGGGAGGGAGGGGGAGGGAGGGAGTTTGTAAAGAGCTTTTCCGCTTCCCACGCGCCCGCCCCCCTTTACGCAGAACGCTGAAATAATTTTAGCTTTCGTCTTCTTTAATGTCAAGGAACTTCCGTGCCAGCCCCTCCTTTACCTCGAGCGGGGGCCGCGCTATGGCGAAAGCGTAGTCGGGCAGGTCTTTCGTTACCACGCTGCCGCCGGCTACGAAAGCGTAACGGCCGAGCTTAAGCGGTGCCACCAGTAGGGCGTTGCTGCCTATAAAGGCGTAGTCGCCTACGGTCGTGGGGTGCTTCTGCCGGCCGTCGTAGTTGGCAAAGACCACGCCCGCACCTACGTTAACGCCTTTACCGAGCGTAGCGTCGCCTATGTAGGCCAAGTGTTTAGCCCTTACCCCGGGGCCTACGCTGCTTTTCTTCACCTCTACGAAGTTGCCCACGTGCGCCCCCTCGCCTACGGTGGAGCCGTCGCGGACGCGGGCAAAGGGACCCACTACGGCACCCTTCTTTACTACCGAGCGCTCCACCACCGAGTAAGGCTCCACGCGCGCTCCTTCTTCTACGGTGGCGTCTACGAGCAGCGCCCCTTCGCCTATGCGCGCACCCTTTTTAACCTTCGTCTTGCCTTTAAGCACGGCTCCCGGGAAGACCTCCGCGTCGGGCTCGAACGAGACCTCGGGCTCTAACCAGACCGTCTCGGGCAGGTGGAAGGTGACCCCCCGCTCGGCCCAGAAGCGTACGAGCTTAAGCTTGATAAGGCTCTCGGCCACCGCCAGCTCCCAGCGCGTGTTTACCCCGAGCGCCTCGGAGGGCTCTTTAGCGCGGAAGAGCCTAACCTCGTAGCCTTTCTCCGCCATATAGTTAACCGCGTCCGTAAGGTAGAGCTCGCCCGTAACGGGCGAGGGCTTTATCTGGAAGAGCGCCTCGAGCAGGTGCGGCGCCCAGAAGACGTAAGCGCCCGCGTTTACCTCGCTTACGGCCCTCTCTTCGGGCGTAGCGTCCTTCTCTTCTACTATCTTTAAGACGCGGTCGGAGCCTTCTTCTCTTATAATCCGGCCGTAGCCGGTGGGGTCGGGCAGGTAGGCGCTTAAAACAAGAGCGCTGACGCGTTTACCCTCGTAGCGCTCGACCATCGTCACGTAGTTGAGCATGTTCTTTATCGTCTCGCCGCTAACGAGCGGGCTGTCGCCGTTTAGAACAACTAAGTACCCTTCGTAGGAGGCGAAGAAGTCTTTAGCCGCGAGGACCGCGTCCGCGGTACCGCCTTTAGGGTTCTTCTGGTAGAAGAACCTGAGGCCTTCGTGCTCGAAAGCCTTTTTCACCTCTTCGGCTTTGTGCGAGACGACGACGCCTATCTCCGTAACGCCCCCGTTACGGAGGTTGTTAATAACGTACCAGAGCATGGGCTTGCCGAGAATCTCGTGAAGCACTTTAGGCTTCTCGCTTTTAAAGCGCGAGCCGAGGCCCGCAGCGAGAACGAGTCCCCTCATGGCACTCATTTTAACTTCCCGCGTCGCGGGCTATACCCCTTTTCGTCGTCCTTAGAAACTCAAGAAGCATCCTAACCTCGGGCACGTCCCCGTACTCCTGCTCGACTCTTTTAACAGCCTCGCGCAAAGGCAGCGGGCTTCTAAAGAGCAGACGGTAGACTTTTTTTAAAAGCGCTATCTTCTCGCTCGGGAAGCCGCGGCGCTTTAAGCCGACGACGTTTATGCCGTACAGCTTGGCGTGCTGGCCCGAGGCTACCGTAAAGGGCGGGACGTCTAAAGACACGCCCGTAAGACCGCCTACCATGGCGTAGGCGCCCACGCGCGCCCACTGGTGTACGGCCGAGAGGCCGCCTATAAACGCGTAGTCGCCCACCTCCACGTGCCCGCCTAAGGTAGCGCAGTTGGCCATAATAACGCCTTTTCCCACCACGCAGTCGTGCGCTACGTGCGCGTAGGCCATAAGCATGGCCTCGTCCTTTATAACGGTCTTCATCTTGTCAAAGCGCGTCCCGCGGTGGACGGTAACGTACTCGCGTATAACGACGCGGTTACCTATCTCTACGCTGCTCTCCTCACCCGCGTACTTAAGGTGCTGGGGCTCTTCCCCTATCACGGCCCCGTCGTATATGCGGCAGTTCTCACCTATAGTAACGTTACCTTTAATAGTCACGCGGTTGCCTATCTTGGTACCCCTACCTATCTTGACGTTACCCTCTATAACCGTAAAGGCGCCTATCTCCGCGTCTTCGGGAATCTCGACGTTTCCCTCTATTACCGCACTTTCGTGAACCTTCATAACTTCTTTACTATAAACCAGAGAGCGGGGGCGGCAGATAGAACGGGTAGCGTGCCAGCTTCTCCATTAGCTCGAAAAAGCGCTCTTTAGTAAGAGCGTAGGGCAGCACCGAGAGCAGCTTCTGTAAAAACACGAGCGGCGAGGTGTAGAGGGCCGCCAGCTCCTCTTCTTTAAACTCGGCCAGAGGCTCGAGCGAGCCTTTAACCGTCTCGAGCTCCTCGTCCGTAAGGAAGACAAACAGCTCGTTAACGGCCTCTTTTAGCTGCTCCTCGGAGGGCAGCTCGTAGTCCGTACCGGCCTTAAGGCCCCTTAGCTTGGCTACGAGCTCGGGCTCGAGCCGGTAAGGCACGCCCCAGAGCGGTGCAACCAGAAGCTCCTTCTCAAGCCCGTCCAGCAGGGCGAGGCTCCGCTCCAAGTAACCGCCCGAAGGGAAAAAGAGCCGGTGGAAGAGCTCTACAAGCTCGCCCTCCTCGTTAAAGCTTCCCAAGAGCTTAGGCGTAAACAGGAGCTCCTCGTCTAAAAATAAGGCCAGAGCGTCCTCTTGAATTAGCGGGCAGAACCTAAGTACGCTGCCCGAAGGCAGCGAGGCACGCAGGAAAGGTACGTCTTCTACGGCCCTGAAGCGGAGCGAGAGGCCGGAGGACCTTAAAAGAGAACCCGCCTTTGCCCGCGCTATAACGCCTACGCGCGAGCTCATCCGCTGTAGCCGGCGGAGCGTCTCGGGCGCGTACGGCTCGGGCTCGGTGAGGACTACCGCGTGTAAGCTCTCGGGGTGCATCCCGAGCTCTTTAAGCAGGCCCTTTATAAGCTCCGGCAGACGGGGCGAGCCGGCACCTACTAAGAAGGCGTACCCGTGCTCCGGGAAGGCCTTAAGGTAGGCGTTCTTCCTGAAGGCCCCGTTACCCTCCTCACGCCAGAAGACGAAAAGCTGCTCTCCGAGCTGGGCCACCCCTTCGCCCAGCTTTTTTACCGCGGGTGCCCGCTTAGGCAGCAGGGCTTTAAAGAAGGCGCTTAAAGACGGGTAGCTCTCGCCCTCCACCTCTTCGTCCGTAAGCGAGACGCGCGCCTCGGGCAGCACGGAGGAGAGCTTTTTAGCGCTACAGCTCGAGCGGACGGGCTCGGTACCCACGAGACACCTAACGCCGTCTTTAACCACTTCGTACCGGAGGTCTTTTTTCTCTTTTATGGCTTTTACCATAGAGAGGGCGAGGCCGAGCTCGTTAACCTCCTCGGCCGGGAGCTTGGCCACGAGCGTGAGCTTGTTAAGAAGCTCCAGCGGGTTAAAAGGTAGCGTAACTAAGCCCAGCTCGGAGAGCCCCACCGACCTTAATGGCCTCAGCTGCTCCTCTTCCGCAAGAAAGACGGCGGGCAGGGGGTTTTTCTCGAGGGCTTCCAGCCAGAGCTCGAAGGCCGAAGCGGGCATAAGAGCCACGAGCCCGTCCCGACGGGCCGTCTCGAGGAAGGCTTCGGGTGAGGTTACGACGGTAAGCTCGTGGCCCGTCACCTCAAACACGTCCCTTAAGAGCGGGGCCACGCGGTCCGACGGGTCGTACAGCAGAACGCGCAGCATCACTCTATCTCCTCTTTTTTAGCCGCCACCGAGAGCAGCTTAAGCTGTTCGCGCAGCACGTTTATAGACTGAACCACCATAAAGAAAGCGTGCTCGACGTCGAGCAGGGCCTTCTGGAAGGCAGGGCTTCTGTCTTCGAGCAGTCTAAGCTCGCGGAAGCGTCGGTAAAGCTCGTCTATCCGCGTGCCGCACTCGAGAAGCGTCTTTACCGTCTCCTCGGCCAGCTTTAGGGCCTCCGCACGCGTGTCCATAGCAAGATATAATTTTAAGATTTATGGATAAGCTTCCTAAAGAGCTTCTAAACCTTCTGGCCTGTCCCGTCTGTAAGGGCGAGCTTAGCTACGACGAGAAGAAAGAAGTTCTGGTGTGTGACGCCTGCGGCGTGTTTTACGAGGTACGCGACGGGATACCCGACCTCATCCCGGAGCAGGCCCGGCCTCTAAGCGAGCTATACGGAGAAGCTCCTCCGGAGAGGCAGCCCTAAAGTGGGCGGGAAGCTCCTCGGGCAGCACCACCGCGTAGTGTAGAAACTTAACGTCTTTACCGTAAAGCTTGCGGTAGGAGAGCACCATCTCCGCGTCGGCCCTCTGGTCGCCCACATAAACCCCTCCTTCCGCGCCCAGTGCCTCTACGCACGCGTGGAGCGGGAACGGGTGAGGCTTACGCAGCTCGGGCGCGGGCACGTCGTCTTCGCAGACCACCGCGTCGAAAAACTCCCAGAGCTTAAACCGGTCAAACGCGTACGAGAGGTCCCTAAGCGGCCGGCCCGTAACCACGCCCAGCGTAAACCCCTCCTCTTTTAGCGTCTCAAACAGCTCCCTCGGCAGAAGCAGCTTCTCGTGCTCTTTAAACTCGTCGTAGTAGGCCTCGAACACCTCCACCAGCTCGTCGTAGGGCGGCGGCTCGTAGCCAAGCTCTCTTATAAGCGCCACCGTAAGGTCCCAGTCGTTGTTTATCCCCCTTGAGAACTTAAACTCTCTTATCCGCTCCAGCGGCAGAAGCGCGCCCGTGTAGTGTTTAAGCGTCTCTTGGACCGCCCGGTGGTAAGAGTCGCGGACGTCTATAATAACGCCGTCGACGTCGAACATAAGCGCCCTCATGTAAGCTGCCCTTTCTCGTTTACGCGTGCGAAGAGAAACTCGACGAACTTGGAGGCCAACAGCGGCAGCTGATAGCCCTTAGGGTATATAACGTGAAACCTCCGCTTTACCTCAAAGCCCTTTATCTTTACCTCGACCAGATTGCCCCGCTCGAGCTCGTCGTGCAGCAGCCCCTTAGAGAGAAACGAGCAGCCGTAGCCGCTTTTAACAATCTGGATGATGTTCCGGCTCCCGGTCGACTCTATCCGGATGTTCAGCTTGTCGAAAACCACGCCCAGCTCCTCGAGCTTCTCGCGCACCACCTTCCTTATGCCCGCGTGAGCTTCGCGGAGCACGAGGTCGACCCCGTACAGCTCGTGCGGCTCTATCTCCCCTACCTCCGCCAGCGGGTGCTCCGGGTAGGTGAAAAAAATAAGCTCGTCCTCTATAAAGGGGATGGCCTCAAAGCGCTCGGCCGGCGTCTTCTCTATTATCCCTACGTTTAAAACGCCCGAGGCGAGGGCGTCCTCCACCTCGTACGAGTTAGCCGAGAAGACCTTTATCTTAGAGCTGGGGAACTGCTTGTGAAAGTCGGCTATAACGCGCGGCACCAAGTACTCGCTCGGCGTTGCCGAGAGACCTATAAAAAGCGTGTCTTTAAGGTCTTTCTTTACGCGGGCAATCTCCTCCATAAGACCTTCGTAGTTAGCCAGCAGGTTTTTAGCTATCTCGTAAATCCTCTTACCTTCCTCGGTAAGGACCATCCTCCCCCCTTGACGGAGAAACAGCTTAGCGCCTACCGTCTTTTCTAAAGCCTTTATCTGCTGCGTAACGGCGGGCTGGGTGATGTAGAGCACCTCGGAGGCTTTGGAGAAGCTTCCCAGCTCCGCCACCGTTACGAACGTCTTTAGTTTAGATATGTCAATCATAGAATATTAATTTTAACTGCGGTAAAATCTTGAGCTCCCGCGCAGGGTGTTAAAATACATAAAACCCAAAACCGGAGGTAAAGCATGGAGCTCTGGGTAAAGATAGACGGGGAGAAGAGAAAGTACCAAGGCTCGTTTAAAGCCGTTATGGAGAAGCTCGTCGAGGAAGGAAAAGGGAAAAAAGTAGAGCTCCTCTCGTTCCACGCACCCCAGAAAGAGAGAAGAAGGCTAAAGCGCGAGCTGAGGGCCCACGGAAAAGACCTCTTAAAGACCGCTTCTTATATGGCCCGTTGGTTCTACCAGATAGAAGAACGGCGCCTGCGGCGCCGTATTAAGGAGCTTAAAAAGAAGGCTAAGCGGCTCTCCAAGGGGGAGCTCGTTTACGACCCTAAAAAGCTCGAGCAGATAAAGCAGCTCGAGCAGAGCTTAGAGCGCGTGAGGGAGCGGATAAAGCAGCTCGTGGTGTAAAGGAGGGGTGAAGATGAAGGTGACGCTGAGCGTAATTAAGGCCGACATAGGGGGGTTCGTAGGCCACTCGTCTACGCACCCGGAAGTAGTGGCTAAAGTTAAAGAGGTCGTAGAGCAAGAGGTCGAGAAGGGGAACCTAATAGACTTCGACGTTCTTACCTGCGGCGACGACATAGCTATAGTTATGACGCACGAGCACGGCGTAGACTCTCAGCTCGTACACGGTATAGCGTGGAAGGCCTTCGAAGAAGGCACCAAGGTAGCTAAAGAGCTTAAGCTCTACGGCGCCGGGCAGGACCTGCTCTCGGACACCTTCAGCGGCAACGTAAAGGGGCTCGGGCCGGGCGTGGCGGAGATGGAGTTTGAGGAGCGGCCCTCCGAGCCGGTTATAGTCTTCTTTGCCGACAAGACCTCCCCCAGCGCTTGGAACCTCCCGCTTTACGAGATGTTCGCCGACCCCATGACCACGGCCGGGCTCGTTATAGACCCGAAGATGCACGAAGGCTTTACCTTCGAGGTGCTCGACGTCTACACGGGCAAAGCGGTAAAGCTCTCCACGCCGGCCGAGACGTACGACCTGCTGGCGCTCATAGGCTCGGTGGGCAAGTACGTGGTTAAAAACGTCTACCGTAACTACGACGGCGAGATAGCCGCGAGCGCATCTACGCAACGCCTCTCGCTTATAGCCGGCCAGTACGTGGGTAAAGACGACCCGGTTCTAATAGTGAGGGCTCAGAGCGGCTTCCCTGCCGTGGGCGAGATACTCGAGCCCTTTGCCAAGCCTTGGATAGTAGAGGGCTGGATGCGCGGCTCGCACAACGGCCCCATCATGCCCGTCTCGTTTAAAGACGCCCGTCCTTCGCGCTTCGACGGCCCGCCGAGGGTTATAGCCGCGGGCTACCAGCTTGCCAACGGTAAGCTCATAGGCCCGGCGGACCTCTTCGACGACCCGGCTTTCGACAAGGCGCGCAAAGTTGCTCAAGAGATGGCGGACATACTGCGCCGTCAGGGTGCGTTCGAGCCTCACCGCCTCCCGGCCGAGGAGATGGAGTACACCTCCCTGCCTAAGGTGCTTAAGAAGCTCGAGAACCGCTTTTACGACGTAGAGCAAGAAAGGCCGCCCGAAGAGGGCCGGATAGAGAAGGAAGACATGGACTGATGTCCGAGCTTCTCAGGGGGAGTGCCCTCCTCTCTCTGGGCACCCTCCTGAGCCGCATCCTCGGCTACGTACGCGACGCGGTCGTCGCCTACGCTTTCGGTGCCACGCCCCTTACCGACGGTTTTTTCGTAGCCTACCGACTGCCTAACCTCTTCCGCCGCGTCTTAGGCGAAGGGGCGGTAAACGCGGCCCTGCTGCCGCTTTACGGCGAGGCACTTAAAAAGAACGAAGGCGAGCGTTTTTTAGCCGAGGCGTTCTTCTGGCTGTCGTTTTTAAGCGCCCTTACGGGCGCCTTAGGCTCGCTGTTTGCCGAGCAGCTCGTGCTTCTGCTTGCACCCGGCCTTAAGGGTAAAGAGAGCTTCCAGTACGCGGTTTTTTTTACGCGCTACGTCTTCCCTTACCTGTTTCTGGTAGCCTTGTACGCGGCCGGCAGCGGCGCGTTAATGGTAAAGGGACGGTTTTTCGTCCCTTCGGTCTCTCAGGCGCTGTTTAACCTGACTTTTATAACCGTCACGGCGTTAGGAGCCGAGGGGCTGGGCCCGTGGTCACTCGTTTTAGGCGTGCTGCTGGGCGGGGTTGCGCAGAACCTGCCTAACTTCCTTCTCGGGCTTAAAGAGGGGCTGGTGGTGCTCCCGCGGCCCTCGTGGAGCCCGAGGGCGAGGCTCTTTTTAAAGCGGCTGCTTACGGTGCTGGGCAGCTTCTCGGCCGGTCAGCTGTCGCTGCTCGTAGACACCTTTCTGGCCTCGTTCCTGCGCGAAGGGTTTATATCCGTGCTCTACTACGCGTCTCGTCTCTACACGCTCCCGGTAAGTCTGTTCTCGGTGGGTCTGGGCAGCGCGATGCTTGCCCTCTCGGCCCGTACGGGCGGGGTAAGGGAGCGGTTCTTAGAGGCGCTCTCGCTCTCGTGGGCGCTGGCCCTGCCGGCCGCAACGGGTCTGTTTCTGTTAGCCGAGGAGATTGTAAAGCTGCTGTTCGGGCGGGGAGCCTTCGGGCCGGAGGAGGTTAGCCTCACGGCAAGGCTCGTGAGGTTTTACGCTTTCTCGGTCCCTTTTTTCTCGCTCCAGCACGTCTTTAAAAGCTACTTTTACGCTAAAGGTAAGCCCGGGGAGGCGCTCAGGGCTACGGTGGTAACGGTGCTGACGGACGCTCTGGTAGCTTCTTCGGCTCTGTTCGTTTTTAAGTTAGGCGTTTACGCTTTTCCCGCGGGGGCGACGGCGGGGGCGGTCGCGGGGGTTGCGTTTTTAAAGCTGCGCGCGGGTCTGCCGCTGATGCCTCCCGCGCTTTTTAAGTACCTGTTAGCTACCGCCGCCATGTCGGCGGCGGTCTTTCTGTCTCCTCAAGGCAGCGTAAGGGTTTTCTTAATCCCGGTCTACGCGGCCGTCTACTTTCTGTTTCTTGCCCTTCTTAAAGAGAGGGCGAGTTTGAGCGTTATAAGTAAGATTAGGGCCGGCAAGGAGTGAGAGGCTTGGCTGCAGCCTCCGCCTCCTCCGCCGCCTTCGGGGGTATAGGGGCTTACGCGGGCTACCAGAGCGTAAACGTCGAGCTTGCCGTAGCCGTAGTCGTTGTTAGGCGTCAGGCCGGTAAAGGCGTCTTCGTAGGCGGTCTCGAGCAGGAGGCGTTTAACCTCGTCGGGCGGCAGGGTGGGGTTTTTACTAAGCAGGCGGGCCACGGCGGCGCTTACGACGGGGGCGGACATGCTCGTGCCCTCGTAAGCTATAAAGTCTTCCCGTCCGCAGACGGGGTAGAAGTCGGTAGCGTAGACGGCACGCGTGGAGCAGACTATCTCGCCCGGTGCCACGAGGTCGGGCTTTACGCGCTCGGTGCAGCCGGCCGAGCAGGCGCGCGTGGGGCCCCGGCCGCTGAAGTACGAGACTTTACCTACGGTGGAGTCCGGGTTTACGGAGGGGTTTACTTTAGAGACGAACGAGCCTACGGCTATAAGGTTTTTCCCGGCGGCCTCGTTGGAGATGGTGTAGTTAGGGTCGGCCTCGGTAAAGGAGGCTCCTACGGCCCACAAGTGGAGCGTACCGCTACCTTGCTCGGCGTTAACGGTTAAAACCCACGGCCCGGCGTTGGTGCCCGGCTCTATCTCTAAGTAAAAGCTTTTGTCGCCGTTAAGGGGGTTAGGTCCGGCGGGCGGAGTAAAGAGGGCGGTGCCGCACTCGCCGAAGTCGAGCGGCACGGGCTGGGCGTTTTCTAAAATCGTCTCCGAGCTGCCGCAAGGCGTCTGTAGGGTGAAGCTGAGCGTAAGGCCGCCGTCGTACCAGCCTTCCATCTCGACCTTGCCCGTAAAAGAGAACTCGGCCGAGGCACTCCCGCCTTCGGTTAAGACGGCTCTGTAGTGGGCGTTTAGGTGGGCGAAGTTCCCGGCGGCCAGTACCACCGGAAACTCGCGGGCAAACGCGTCGAGGGCGGCCGTAAAAAGGTCCGTCCCGTCGTGGGGTCCTAAGAGCGAGCCGAGGCTTAGGTTGGCAACGCCCTTTTTACCGAGCTGTTTAAGCCTGTCGGAGAAGTGTGCCAGAGCTTGGAGTATAAGCTCGCCGCTAAAGGTGTAGTTTCCTACCTTGTAGACGATAAGCTGAGCGCCGGGAGCTACGCCTCTGTACAGCGAGTCTTGGCTTACTACTATGCCGGCTACGTGCGTGCCGTGGCCTAAGTAGTCGTTAGAGGGACAGGTACCGTTTACTATCTGCTCGTAGTAACAGGATACGCCTACGGTGTAGTCGTGTATCTCTAAAATGCGGCCGGCTAAAGCCGGATGGCGGTAGTCGACGCCCGAGTCTATGACGGCTACGAGGACGCCTTCACCGTCGTAGCCCGCGTTCTCGGGGTCGGCCAGAAGGTAGTTTAGCCTAACGGCGGGCGCTACTTGGTCTAAGGAGGGGTACAAGACGGGCGCCAGCTGGATAAATTTAACGCTCTCGTAACGCGTAAGCTCGTAAAGCTCGTCTACGGAAAGCTCGAGAAGGTGTACGCCGTCTTTAGACAAACGCACGGCTCTCTCGTAGCCCTCGGGCAGAGCGTCGGCCTTAACTAAGACGCGTAGCTTAACCGAGGCCTGCGGAGTAAGAGCCCGTTTGTGAAGCTCTGCCCTTAAGCGCGGCCCGAGCTTCTCCTGAAGCGCGAAAGCTAAAGAGAAGGTTAAAAGTAGGGCTAAAAGTCTTACCATCCGCGGCCCCTCCGGTGCTGGTGACGGTAAGTTTTAACCTCTTCTACGAAAACTACCCAAGGCTCACAGGCCAGCTCGAGCAGAACTTTAGGCGGCGCCTCTACGAGGGCCACGGTGCCCCTTACCCACAGAACCTTAACGCGTTTTTTTAGCAAGTTAAGAGCCCTCTTTTCAAACCTCACGAAAGCTCTCACCGGCCCCGACGCCTTAATAGCCCTAAGCTTAGGCGAGACTTTCTTTAGACAAGCCCTACCGTGCTCCCGGTACTTGTAGCCGCAGCTCATTAAAGCAAGACCTACCAACGCCAGCGCTACTACCCTCATACTAAAGCAGTTTATTAACTCTCGGTTAGATTCTCGTTACTTTCCCGCTGACAGCAGCTTAG
>JAADCR010000029.1 GCA_013154375.1 Aquificota bacterium
CCTGCCTACGGTGGTGGTGCTCGGCGCCGGGCTGCTCTACGCGGGGAGGCTTAAAGGGCTCCTAAAGTACGAGGGCGTAAGCTTAGTAACCGAGCTCCTGCCTTGGGTAAAGCCCGAGCGCTACACCTTCGCCCGGCGCAACCGCATCATCGCCGGCCTGTCGGAGAAGCTCTTCGTCGTCGAGGCGGGGCCTTCTTCCGGCGCCCTCATAACCGCCCGCTACGCCCTTAGCTACGGCCGGCCCGTACTCGTCTTTACCGGCGAGGGGGAGCGGTTCGAGGGCTGCCGCCGGCTTTTAAACGAAGGAGCCAGACCCGTAGAAGGCACGGTTCAGTTCGGACTTTTAGAGCTGCTTAAAAAGCCCCGGACGCTCGACGAGCTTGCTACGCTTACGAACAGAAAGACCCCGGAGCTGTTACTCGAGCTTACGCGTCTTATGGCCGAGGGGAAGGTAAAGCGCGAAGGCGCCTACTACTGCCGGCTTTAGATTTCTTTGTGAAGTTTTTCCATGTATATCCGCTCGAGAATCTTGCGCGCTATCGGGGCGGCGGCTTTACCGCCGCTCTCGCCGTGCTCGACGAAGACGCCTATCACGAACCGCGGGTCCCGGTAAGGGGCGAAGCCTACGAACCACGCGTGGTTTCTGTACTTCCAAGGTAGCTTTTTCTTCAGCTTCCTGTAGCGCCGCTTAATCCGCTCCTTGTCTTTAAAAAAGACCTCCGCGGTACCCGTCTTACCGGCTATGTCCACAATCTTAGACATGGCCTCGCGGGCGGTGCCCTTTCTCACCGCGTCCCTTAGGCCGCGTTTTATAAGCGCGAAGTGTTCCAGCTTACCGTAGACGACCTTAAAGACCTTCCGCTCGTTTTTAAAAAGCACCTTCCCGTCCGGGCTCCTAATCTCCCTTAAAAGCGTAGGCCGGTATATAACGCCGTTATTGGCTATCCCCATCATCATAAGCGTCTGCTCCATAAGCGTGCTTAAGATAAAGCCCTGCCCTATGCTCATGTTCACCGTGTCGCCGTCGTACCAAGGCTCTTTAAACCGTCTTCTTTTCCACGCGGGCGTGGGCAGAAAGCCCTTCTTTACCGGCAGCTCGAAAGGTATGCGCTCGCCGTAGGAGAACTTACGGGCGTAGTAGTTTATCTTCGTCGGGCCCATCTCGTAGCCCATGGTGTAGTAGTAAACGTCGCACGACTGGCTGAGGCTCTTTATGAGGTTCACCTTACCGTGGCCCCAGCGGCGCCAGCACCAGAAGCGGCGGTTTCCCAGCTCGAAAAAGCCCGGGCAGTAGACGGTCTGCCAAGGGCTCGCCGTGCCCGAGGCAAGAACGCCGTAAGCCACCGGCACCTTAAACACCGAGGCCGGCGGGTAGAGCCCGCGCGTGGCCCGGTTAAACAGCGGCTTAAGCGGATTTTTTATCAGCCTCTCCCACTCATCGTATATGGTATTCGGGTTAAAGTCGGGGAAGCTGGCCAGCGCCAGCACCTCGCCGGTCTTAGCGTTAAGCAGCAGCACCGCCCCCGCCGGGTGACCGCTCTCGAGAAAGACGTCCTCTACGATTTTCTGGAACCTCATGTCCAACGTAAGCACTAAAGAGTTGCCCTTTTTAGGCTCCTTACGCTCGAGCACCCTAACTATCCGGCCGAGGGCGTTCACCATAACCTTCTCCTCGCCCAGCTCCCCGAGCAGCTCCCGGTCCATGCTCCGCTCTATCCCCATCTTCCCCACCAGACTGGCCGGGCCCACCTTCCCCTTAAGCCGCTTTAGGTCCCTCTCGTCCGGATAGCCCACGTAGCCCAGCACGTGCGCCGCGTAGTGACCGAACGGGTAAGTCCGCTTAGGCAGCACCTCCACGAACACCCCCGGCAGCTCGTGCGCGTGACGGTGGTACCGCTCCAGCTCCGCCTCGTTTAAGCTCTCCTTTATCACCGCCGGCTCAAAGCCCCGGCTTAGCACCTTCTCGGCGTCCACTTTAAGGCCGAAAAGCTCCTCGAGCTTTTTCAGAACCTCTTTAAGCTCGTCGCGCCTGAGGCGGTTAGCGTCCAGAACCAGCGCGTAGCGCGGCACGTCGTAAGCAAGCTTGTTGCCGTTGCGGTCGTATATGTCCCCGCGCGGCGGGTACAGGTAGCGCCGCCTCACGTAGTTACGCTCCGAGAGCTTCCGGTAGCGCTCACCCTCGAGAATCTGCAGCCTAAACAGGTTCGCCACCACGCCCAAGAAGCTTCCGATAACCGCAAGGAGAAACAGGATAAAGTTACGCCTCTCCATCTACCCGCTTCCTAAAGAAGATATAAAGTACGGCCGTAAGAAGAAAGTCCGACAGCACCGACTTAGCAAACAGAGCCGCGTCTACGGGTACCGAGACCTTCAGCTCCGCCAGCGCGAGGATAAAAATCTTCCTCAGCACGCAGATTAAAGGTATAAACACGAAAAGCTCTACCTCGGGCCTTCTGAAAACGAGCAGGGCGGTTACCTTAACGAAGGCGTAAGAGAACAGAGCGTTAGCCATTAGAAAAACGCCCCAGCTGTCGGTAATGGCGTCGAGAAACAGCCCCGTAAAGGCCGAGCTGAACACGACCTTCCAGCCGTCTTTAAGAAGGTACTTCCCGTAAAGGGAGAGGATAAAAGACGCCGAAGGCGTAAGAAAGAGACTTTTAAAAAAGGGCGTAAAGAGGGCGCTCTGCAGAAAAGCCACCGTTAGAAGCAGCACGAGCCACGCTAAGAGCACGCGCTTATTATAGCCCGTTAATTAGCTGCGGAATTTAACACGGCTTTAAACGGAGGACTGCGTTATAGATAAATGAAGCTTTAGATACGCGGGAGGGGGAGGTCTCTTTAAGAGCGTCCCGGTCTCAGGGGCGCCTCTTCTACCTTTATAGGGTAGTTACCGCTAAAGCACGCGTCGCAGAACTCCCCGGGCCTCTCTACGCAGCTTCTTAAGCCCTCGAGTGAGAGGTACTTAAGCGAGTCGGCGCCTACGAACCGGGCAATCTCGTCGGGGCTCATACGCGTAGCTATAAGCTCCTCACGCGTGGGCGTGTCTATCCCGTAGTAGCAGGGGCCTACCACGGGAGGAGAGGCTATCCTTAAGTGTACCTCCTTAGCGCCGGCACGCCGGAGCATGCTCACTATCCGCTTAGAGGTCGTGCCGCGGACGAGCGAGTCGTCTATAACCACGACGCGCTTGTTTTTTAACACGGCCCGGTTGGGCGAGAGCTTCATAAGGACCCTTAGGTTCCTAAGCTCCTGCGTAGGCTCTATAAAGCTCCTGCCCACGTAGTGGTTTCTTATTATCCCGTACTCGAAGGGTATGCCCTTCTCTTCGGCGTAGCCTAAAGCGGGGACCACGCCCGAGTCGGGTACGGGCACCACCGCGTCGGCCTTAACCTCGTCCTCGCGGGCGAGGGCCCTGCCGAGCTCTTTTCTGACCCGGTAAACCCAGTCGCGGAATATGTAGCTGTCGGGACGGGCGAAGTATATAAACTCAAAAACGCAGAAGGCCCTTCTCGGGGCCGCGAGCGCCCGGTAGCTCCTTATCCCCGCCTCGTCCACCACGAGCACCTCGCCCGGCTCGAGCTCCCGCCACAGCTCGCCCTCCACCACCTCAAAGGCACAGCTCTCGGAGGCAAACAGCAGCGTCTTACCCTTGCGGCCCATAAGTAAGGGTCTAAAGCCGTAAGGGTCCCTTACGGCCACGAGCTTGTCTTTAAACAGGAAAAGCAGGCTAAAAGCTCCCTTTATCTGGTTAAGCGCGTACAGCAGCCGCGGCAGAAACTGCGCGTCGCGCGGGTTTACCGTAAGCCCCTCCGGCAGGTAGGTTTTCCCTTCCTCTAAAAG
>JAADCR010000031.1 GCA_013154375.1 Aquificota bacterium
TAAAACTCCTTGAGAAAGTTATAAACCTCCGCATATTTGAAGACGAACAGGGGCGCTTCCAGTACTCTCTTCTCCAGATAGGCGGCGAGCTTATGGTAGTCTCCCAGTTTACCCTCTACGCAGACGCCAGAAAAGGCAGACGCCCCAGCTTTGAGAGGGCCGAGCGGCCCGAACGGGCTAAAGAGCTATACGAGTTCTTCGTAAAAGAGGCAAAGAAGCGCCTCCCTAAAGTAGAGACGGGCGTCTTCGGCGCTAACATGGAGGTTAAGCTCGTTAACTACGGGCCCGTAACTATACTGCTGGACACCGAGGAGCTTAAATGAGGAGAACGCCCCTTTTTAAGGAGCACGAGCGGCTCGGCGCCCGGTTTACGGTTTTCCACGGCTGGGAGCTTCCGCTCGACTACGGCTCGGCGTTAAAAGAGGCGCTGGCCGTAAGAGAAAAGGCGGGGCTCTTTGACGTCTCCCACATGGGGCGGCTGCTCGTAAGGGCTAAACCGGAAAAGCTCGAGCCGCTTTTCACCGCCCCGGTTAAAAGAACGCCCGTCGGGCGCGTCCGCTACGGCTTTTTCTTAAACGAGACGGGCGGCATCCTCGAGGACGCCACGCTCTACCGTCTGGACGAGGAGCTGTTTCTCTTCTGTACCAACGCGGCTAACCGCGAGCGCGTAAAAGCGCTTCTGTCTAACTTCGAGGTAAAAGACCTAACGGCCGAGACGCTTCAGCTGGCGCTGCAAGGCCCCGAGAGCACGCGTCTTTTAGAGCCCTTTTTCCCGGTTACCGGGCTTAAGTACTACTCGTTTAAACGGTTCGGCCGGGTAATTATCTCAAGAACGGGCTATACGGGCGAGCGCGTCGGCTACGAGCTGTTTCTGCCCGTTGAGCAGGGCGTAGAGCTTTTTAGAAAGCTGGCCGGCTCGGCTCAGCCCTGCGGTCTGGCCGCGCGCGACGTTCTGCGCGTAGAGGCCGGGCTGCCGCTTTACGGGAACGAGCTTAACGAGCGCGTAACGCCCCTAGAGGTACGGCTCGAGCGGTTTTTAAAGGAAGAGCCTTTCGTGGGGAAAGAGGCGCTAAAAAAAAGGCCCGTAAAGGTCGTCCTTACGGGCTTTGAGGCCTCGGGCGGCGTGCCCCGGAAAGGCTACGCCGTTTACGCCGACGGACGGAAAGTGGGCGTCGTTACCAGCGGCGTCTACTCGCCATACCTTAAAAAGGCCGTAGGGTTTGCGCTCGTAAAACCCGGCTTAAGCGAAGGCACGCCCGTCGTCTTTAAACAGAAAGAGAGAGAGATAAAAGGGACGCTTGCGCGTTACCCTTTTATACGGAGGGAGTGATGCCTTTCCTGTGGGGGCTGGTAATAGGGGTGGTCTTCTCCACGGTGGGTGCGGCGGGGGGCATGCTGGCGGGCTTCGGGCACATAAGTCTGTTCGGCCTTAAAGACCCGAACGCGGTTAAGGTCATGAACCAGATTCTCGTAGCCCTCTCGCCGCTTATATCGGTCCCGCTTTACTTTAAAAAGGGGCGGCTTATTCTCTCTTTAGGGCTTCTGACGGGTCTGGGTGCGGTTACGGGGGCGCTGGTGGGCTCGGCACTCTCGTTCTTTTTTCTGTCGGACCTTAAGCTTTACAAAAAGCTTTTCGGCCTCTTTACGCTTGCGGTCTCGCTCGTGCTGCTGTACGCCACCGTAAAGGGGAGTGCGGCCTCGCTTAAAAGCTTTGACGAAGAGCTTAAAGAGAAAGGCGGGAAAACGGTGGCCGTAAACCGGAGCTTTAAAAGCTTCGAGTACGAGTTTTTAAACCGGAGAATCGCGTTTAATCCCTTTGCGGTGTTTCTGGTGGGCTTTCTCGTCTCGGCGGTCGCCGCCGCGCTGGGCGTGGGCGGCGGCTTTGCGCTCGTGTTTTTTATGGTTTACGTTTTAAAGGTGCCGGCGGTGGTGGCCGCGGGTACGGCCTCGCTGGCCGTCTTTATATCGGCCGTAGTAGGCGCCTTTAACTACCTCAGGCTCGGCGCCCCCGTCTACTGGGAGATACTCCTACCCGAGGCCTTAGGCGTGCTCGTCGGCTCGTTCTTCGGCCCGTTTATCTCGCACAGACTGGGGGAGAAGCGGCTGAGGATGATGCTGGCGGTTCTTCTGTTTCTGCTCGGCCTGCGCTACGCCCTCGGGTAGTGGTATCTTTTTAAAGATGCGGGTCGACAAGCGGCTGGACGCGTCGGGCCTACACTGCCCCCTACCCGTCCTTAGGACGAAAAAGGCCTTAGACGAGATGGAAGAGGGTCAGGTGCTCGAGGTCATCTCCACCGACCCCGGCTCGAAGCTCGACATACCCGCCTTCTGTAAGCGGGCCGGCCACGAGCTGCTCGAGGTGCGCGAGAACGAAGGCAAGTTTTACTATTACATAAGGAAGAAGCGGGGAGGTAAGTAATGGCCGAGCAGAAGCTCTCGATAATACTCACCAAAGGCACGCTCGACGCGGCCTACCCGCCGCTCATACTCGCCCTAACGGCCTCCGCGCTTAGCATAGAGAGCGCCGTCTTTTTCGCCTTTTACGGCCTTACGGTGATACACAGAGAGAAAGTTAAAAAGCTCAAGCTCTCCCCGCTGGCAAACCCCGCCATGCCCGTCGTCCTGCCCGACGAGATTAAAAAGAAGCTGCCGTTTTTAAGTGCGCTCGAGCGGCTGCCCGGCCTGCCGCAGCTCGTGGGCGTTCTACCCGGAGCCACCGACCTAATAACCGCTCTCTTTAAAAAGCGGCTCGAGGAGAAAAACGTACCGCCCGTCGAGAAGCTGCTTAAAGACTGTCTCGAGGCGGGCGTGAAGCTCTACCCCTGCCAGACGTCCATGGAGCTTTTAGGCTTTAAAAAAGAAGAGCTTATAGAAGGCGTAGAAGAGCCCGTGGGGGCGGGCTTTTTCTTAAGCTACGCGTACGAGGCCGAAAAACCCGTCGTGCTCTTCGTCTAAAGGAGGGGCTTATGAGCGAGACGGCACCGTTTTTAAAGGGCTGTAACGGCTGCGGCGCCTGTACGGCGGTCTGCCCCCCCGCGCTGTTTATAAACTTCTCGCCCCGACGGCTCGTCGAGAGCCTGCTCGAGCCCGACGAGGAAGTGCTTAACGAGCTGCTTACGCGTCTCGTCTGGGCCTGCAGCCTCTGCTTCGCCTGCTCCTCGGTCTGCCCCTTAGGTACCGACCCAGCCCGGCTCGTGCTTTACCTGCGGCGGCTCGCCTACGAGCGCGGTAAAGCCCAACAAGCGGTAAAAGCCTGCAGCCAGCTGCTCGGAGGTGAGTCATGAACCCCTCTACGGAGCACCGTCCGACGGCTCTACCTACCGCAAGTGCGGAAAAGCCCGTCCCTACCGACCGCCTATACCTTACCTCCGTCTGCAGCCTCAACGACCCTTCCGCCTTCCTCTGGCTCCAGCAGCGCTTAGACCGCAGCGTCGAGAGCGCTCAGCCCTCGGCCTGTAACGCCCTTAAACTCTCCTTAGGCCTGATTACGCCCGAAGAGTTCGCCGCCGCGTGGATAAACGAGGTAAGCAGAGCCCTCGAGAAGGGTCTCTACCCGGTAAGCCTCTGCGCCCACTGCTACGGCTTTCAGAAGCTTATAAAAAGACGCCTCCTCGAAGAGGAGGCGTTCTCCTCTAAAGTAAAAGAGAAAGTAGGTGAGCTCGTTCTGCCGCAGACGGTGCACTACTCGGAGGTCCTGCTGGCACAGCTGGAAGAGCTTAAAAAGCTTATAGCCTTAGACGCTTCGGAGGTTAAGGTGGCGCTCCAGCCGGCCTGCCGGGCCCGTAACGTGGAGCCCTCCGACTACCCGACGGAGCTGCTGCGGCGTCTCGTGGAAGGCCTCGGAGCCCGGGCGGTCTACCACCCGTACGAAGAAGAGTGCTGCGGCTACGGGTTTAACCACTTCTGTCAGGCGCCCGAGCTTGCCGACTCTCAAGCGGTTTACCGGAAGCTTAAGCCCGCAAAGGAGGCGGGCGCTCACCTCGTACTTACGCAAGACGGCGCTTGCAGCGCTACGCTTACGAGGGCGGGTAGAACCGCCCGTGGCTTAGGCTTAGAGCTGAGTCTGCCCGTGCTTACCGACGCCCAGTTTACCGCCTTAGTCTGCGGTGCCCCGGCCGGAGAGGCGGGTCTGGGAGAGGAGCTGCTGAAGGCCTTACCCTTTAAGCGGAGGCAGGAAGGATGAAGAAGGTGCTCGTGGTCGGCGGCGGTCCCGCGGGGCTTTCCGCCGCGGAGGCGCTCGCGGGTCTGGGTTTTGAGGTCTACCTCGTCGAGAAAGAGGATAAACTCGGCGGTCTGCCCGTTAAAGAGAGCCGCTACAAGCTCTTCCCTTACGAGAAGAGCCCCGAAGAGCTTTTAAACCCGCTTGCCGAGCGCGTAAAGGAGAAGGTGCGCGTCTTTACCGGCGCGGAAGTAGAAGCCGTTCTTACGGACCGCCCGCCGTTTGACGTAAGGCTTACCAACGGCGAGACGCTCCGCGTAGACGCGCTCGTGCTGGCCACGGGCGTTAAGAGCTTCGACCCGACGAGAAAGGGCGAGCTCGGCTTTAAGCTCGTTAACGGCGTCGTTACCAACGCCCAGCTCGAGGCCATGCTGGCGCGCAACGAGCTTAAAGAGCCCGGGAGCGTAGCTTTCGTATTCTGCGTAGGCTCGCGCGACCTCCAGCTCGGGCCTTCTTACGCCCACTGCTGCAGCTACGGCTGCGCGCACGCGGGCATGCTCGCGCTCGAGCTTAAACGCCGCTTCCCGTCAGCGCGCGTCTACTGCTTTTACACCGACGTGAGGACCTGCTCGACGCTCGAGCGCCGTTACTACCTGCTCCCCCAACGGGAAGGCGTACGCTACGTACGCGGCCGGGTGGCCCGCATCTACGAACAGAACGGGAAACCCGTCTTAAAGTTCGAAGACACGCTCTTAGGCCGCCCCTCGGAGCTGGCGGTGGACTTGGCGGTGCTCGTGCTCGGGCTCGAGCCTTCGGAAGGCACGAAGAAGCTGGCCCGCCTGCTTAGCCTTAAACAAGACGAGAGCGGCTTTATAGCCGAAGAGAGGGAAGGCGTCTTCGTAGCCGGCTCGTGTAAAGGGCTGCTTACGCTCCAAGAGGCCCTTACCGACGGTAAGGCTACGGCCCTAAGGGCCGCGCTTTACCTTAAAGGAGAGAAGACATGAGACTGTGGGGTCTGGCGGAGGAGGACAGGATAGTAGAAGGAAAAGAGGGGGCGCTTATTCTCCCGAAGACCTCCTGCGACTGCAAGACGGAGCTCTTTGACGAGATAACCGCCCTACCGCTGGCCGGAGAAGCCTTAAGCTGCGACGGCTGCGGCGTCTGCACCGCCTCGTGCCCCGTAGCCGAGATAATTACGGGCTTTAACCCGCGCTCCTTTATAAAGACGCTCGAAGCGGGCGCGCTGGACGAGGTCCAGAAGACGGCGGAGCTGCTCTGGCGGTGCGTCTCGTGTCAGGCCTGTACGCACCGCTGCCCGCGGGGCGTCTTCGTAGAAGACTTTCTAAAAGCGGCGGTAAAGGTCTTAAGGAGAAAAGGTCTTATGGAGAAAAGCCCGGCCGAGCTGTTTGACGAGCTGTTTACGGCCGAGGTGCTCGAGTACGGCAAGGTAGAGCCCGTGGAGCTTATCTTCTCGTGGCTCGAGCTTCAGGGCTACCGCGTGGTGCGCGACCCGCTTCTGCGCAAGCCCCTTCCCTTTGCCGGCGAGATTCCGCCTGAGATAAAGAAGCTCGTCCTTAAACCCTTAAAAGGGCTAAGACTCAGCTTCGTCGCGCTTAACGCCGTGCGTCTGCTCGTCCACCCGAGAAGCAGAAACTGGGGACGGGTAAAGCACGTCTTAAGGAAAGCCCTCGGGGAGGTGTAACGGATGGCCCTTCCTAAAGGGATGAGAAAGCCGCCCAGAAAGGGCAAGATAGGGAAAAAAGTAGCTTACTTTAAAGGCTGTGCCCTCGAAGGCCCCGCCCGCGACTACGACGCCTCGGCCCGCCTCGTGGCCAAGGCCCTCGGACTGGAGCTCGACCAGCTTGAGGACTTCAACTGCTGCGGCTCTCTGCACGTGAAGAACCTCTCGTTTAAAGCGAGCCTGCTTTTAGGCGCGCGGAACTTCTCGGTGGCCCGTGCACAGGGCCACGGCGCACTGGTGGCACCCTGTAACGGCTGCAGCTTCGCCCTCAAGCGGGCCGAGCGGCTCTTAAGCGACGAAGGGAAGCTGAGTGAGCTTAACCGTCTTCTCGAGGAGGCGGGCGAGCGTCCCGTAGACGAGCTACCTCAGGCGCACCACCTGCTCGAGTGGCTCTATAACGAGGCGGGCCCCGAAGAGGTTAAGAAGAACGCCGTAAGACCGCTTAAAGGGCTTAAAGTAGCCTGTTACTACGGCTGTCTGTACGGCATGCCGCGCGTCTTTAGCGGCGCTTACCCGCACGCCTCTAAAGAGGAAGAGCTGGCCGTCCCCTACGGGCGCGAGACGGCCGACGACGACGAGCACCCTTACTACATGGACGCGCTCCTAGAGGCCGCGGGAGCCGAGACGGTGGAGCTCGGCCCTTACGCCACGAGCTGCTGCGGCTCTTACTTCAGCCTCGTAGAGCCCGAGCTGGCCCGGAGCATGGCGCTCAAAGTGCTAAAAGAAGCTCACGCCCGCGGCGCCCGTCTGCTGGCCGTAGCCTGCCCGGCTTGTAAGCTCTCGTTAGAGACGGCGCTGGCGCGCCACGAGGACCTAAAACTCTCGGTCGTTTACTTTACGCAGCTGCTCGCGCTCGCCTTCGGACATCCGCCGGGCTCTCTGGGCCTTACGGAGGAAGCATGGGCAGGATAAAGCTCGGTCTGCTCGGCTCTACGGGCTCGGTAGGCTCCCAGACGCTCGAGGTGGTAAAAGCCTTTAAAGAGGAAGTGGAGCTGACGGGCCTGCTGGCCCGTAGGGCTTCCGAGAAGCTGCTTCTTCAAGCCCGCGAGTTCAGGCCCCGCTTCGTCGTCTCGTACGAGGAGCCGTCGCGCGACTGGCTCGAGCGGCTCCCGCCCGGCACTAAGTACCTTAAAGGCGACGAAGGGCTCGCGGCTATAGTAGAGAGCTCGGAGCGCGTCATGAACGCCGTCGCGGGCGTTCACGGGATAAAGCCCGCCTACGAGACGCTCAGGCGCGGCAAGCTGCTTCTGGCTTCTAACAAAGAGTCGCTCATATGCCTCTCGTTTCTAATAGCGCGTAAGCGCTCTTCGGTCCTGCCGGTAGACAGCGAGCACAACGCCCTGTTCCAGCTTATAAAAAAGGTTAAGCCCGAAGAGGTTAAAAGTTACTGCCTTACCGCCTCCGGCGGTCCTTTTAAAGACAGAAGTCCAGAAGAGCTCGAGAGCGTGACGGTAGAAGAGGCGCTAAAGCACCCGCGCTGGAACATGGGCGCCAAAATCACCGTCGACAGCGCCACGCTCATGAACAAAGGCCTCGAGCTTCTCGAGGCCGTAAGCCTGTTCGGTCTCCCTTTAGAACGGCTTAAGGTCCTCGTCCACCCGCAGAGCGTGGTCCACGCCCTTATAGAGCTCGTAGACGGGAGCTACCTCCTTCACGCCTCGCCCACCGACATGCGGATACCCATCATGCACGCCCTCTTTTACCCCGAGCGTAAGCCCTACCCGTTTAAAGCCCCCTCTCTGGCCGAGCTATCGCCGCTGGAGTTTGAAGAAGCCGACCCCGAGCGCTTCCCGGCCTTAAGACTCGCCTACGAGGCCGGCCGTCTCGGCGGCGCTTACCCGTGCCTGCTCGTCGGCGCCGACGAGGAGGCGGTAAAGCTCTTTTTAGAACGGAAGATACCCTTTACCGCCATAGTAAAGCTCGTAGAGGAAGCGCTCGGGAGAGCAAGCCTGCCGCCGCCCCGCACGCCCGAGGAGGCCCTCCGCACCGCGCTCGAGGGCTCGCGTCTGGTTAGAGAGATTTACGAGCAGAGGTATGTAGCACGGCTATAGCCGGCAGACCCCACGCGGCCGAGGAGAGGAGAAGGTAAAGGTGCACCAGAAAACCCGCCTTAAGCGCCTCCTCGTACGAAGCCCCGGCCAGCTTCATCCCCAGCACGAAACCGGCTTCGTAGGTCCCGAAGCCCATAAACCCGTGAACCGGCAGCACGGACGAGAGCTCCCCGCCGAAAAACGCCAGAAAGAAGCCCGTAAGCGGGAACGGGTAAACCGCACGCGCCACCGCGTAGGCGCCCAGCCCCTTAACCGTAAACGAGGCAAACGAGAGGATAAAAAGCGTCAGCGAGCGGAGCGGCGTCAGCTCGCGCAGCAGAAAGCCCTTAAGCTCTTTCAGTCTCCCTTTCTCGGGCGTCATACGGAAGGTAAGCGGGACGACCGCCGTTACGGCCGCCGCGGACAGCAGGGCTCCCGCCGCTAAGAGGGGCCCCTTCTCGAGCGCTTTAAAAACCACCACCACCGCCAAGAGGGCCGCAAGGTCGTAAAGCCTACCTACTAAGAAGCTCCAGAGAGAGGCTTTAAAAGAGAGACCGAGACGCTTCGCGTAGTAAAACCAGCTGAGCTCGCCGCTGCGCGCCGGCAGCAGTACGTTTAAAAAGACGTTAGCGGCGTTAAGAAGTAGGCTCCAGCGCAGCGGCAGGCCCAGAAGCAGGCTCCAGCGCAAGCTCCTTAAAATCTGGCTAACCGAGTAGAGGAGAAAAGCCAGCGCGAGCGTAGAAGCGCTTACGGAGCTAAAGAGCTCTAAAATCTCCTCCGGCGGGACTAAGCGGAAGAAGACGAGGAAAAAGAGGGCCGCGAGGGCGGCCGAGAGGAGAAGCTTCAAGTCTTCTCGGGAACGTCGTGGACCACGACGGGCTTACCCGCCCACTCGGAGAGTATGTTTACGGCCACCTGTACGCCGCTACCGGCGGCGGTGGCAAACATGGAGCTAACGCCCGCCAGCAGACCGGCTACAAACAGGCCGTCTTTTACGCGGTAGTCCCCGTCGTGCTCCACCATTACGCGGCCGGGCTTGGGCGACTTCGGGTTCTCTTTTACCTTACAGTCGGGGCACTCGAGCTCGAACTTCTGGAAGCCCGTAGCCAGCACCACCACCTCCGCCTCGTGTAGCGTCCCGTCCTCTTCGTAGACCTTAAAGCTACCCCTGCTGCCTTCTACCTTTACCACCTTGCCCTGCTTTATCTCCACCGCCTCCGAGAGGGCCTTTACCTGTCTGCGGAGCTGCTCGAGCAGCTCTGCTCCTTTCGTGCCCAAGGGTACGCCCGGGGCGTTGTTAAGAAGCGCCTTCTTAAGGTCCGACTCTCCCTCGTCTACGACGAGGAACCTCCTCCCGTCTACCCACTCCCAGCCCCTGCCTTGCGCCGAGGCGAGCGTCAGGGCGCACGAGAGGCCGGCCGGTCCTCCGCCTACTATAACTACGTCCCACCTCATAAGTGTAGAATTTTATACCGTTTATGGAGCGTCTGTTCTCGAGCGCTAAGGTGAACCTCGGCCTGTGGGTAGTCGGCCGACGGCCCGACGGCTACCACGAGATAGTAACCGTCTACAAAGAGATTCCCCTTTACGACGAGATAACGCTCGACGAGGGTCTGCTCGAGGTCAGAACGGACGCGGGCATACCCGAGAGGGAGAACTTGGTCTACAAGGGGCTTCTGCTTTTTAAGCGGCTTACGGGGATAGAGCCGCGTTACCGGGTGTTTATAAAAAAGCGCGTGCCCGTGGGCTCGGGTCTGGGTGGCGGGAGCGCTAATCTCGCGACGGTTTTAAAGCGGGTTAACGAGCTGGAGGGCTCGCCTTTAGGTAAAGACGAGCTTGCCCGGCTGGTGGGCAGCCTCTCGTCCGACGCGCCCTTTTTTCTGGTGGGCGGCTGCGCGCTGGGGCTGGGCAGGGGCGAGAGGGTGGCGCCCGCGCGGGGCTGTCCGGGCGGTCCACTAACCGTGGTAGTCCCTCCCGTAAGCGTAAGCACCGCCCGCGTCTACAAAGCTCTAACGGAGCGTCACTTCACGCCCTTTGAGGAGGCGTTTTTTAAAGCGCGCCGGGTGCTTAAGGGCCGCTTGGAAGAGGCTTACAACGCTTTGGGCGAGCTGTCTCAGCGGCTCTACCCGGAGGTGGGGGAGGTGGTTAGGTACTTAAAGAGCCTCGGCTTAAGGCCGCTGGTTAGCGGTACCGGCAGCGCGGTCTTTTTCTTAGGGCCCGCTCCTGAGGAGCTTAAGCTCGCCTGCCGGGCGCGCGGCTGGCGGCTTTACGAGCTCAGTTCGTAAGACGGAAGGCGATGGGCACTTTAACTACCACCGGCTCGTCTTTGGGCTTGGGAAACTTGGGGCAGAGCTTTTTAACCGTTCTAAGCGCGCTCTGGTCTAAGACGGAGTAGCCGCTCGAGCTGACGAGTCTTACGCCCTTACAGCCGGAGGGGGCTAGCTCTATGCTTACGACTACTTTTCCTTCCCAGCCCATCCGGCGGGCTACGTAAGGGTACTCGAGGTGTTTTCTTATAAGCTCGGTAATAAGCGCGTAGTTGGTCGAGATAAAGCTCGCTCCTCCGCCTCCTCCGCCGGCGCCGCGCGCGTAGGCTAAACGGCCCGAGCCGCCGCCTCCTTTTTTAGGTCCGCCGGAGGACCCGGCCGGGCTCGCCGCGCCGGCCGTGCTCGCTAAGGCCGCGCTCGCAGCGGCCGCGGCTTCGGCGGAGCTTTTCCTCTCTACCGCCCGGAGGGCGGTCTTTTTAGTCTTTTTAGGCTTTACCGTTTTCTTAGCTACGGCTTTCTTTTTAACGGCGGTGCGCTTTTTGAGGCGTTTTTTGAGTTTTTTACGCTTTCTCTTTTTTTTCTGCTCTTTCTTAGGCTCGGGGCTGGGTTTGGTCGTAGAAGGGCTGCGGGCGTGGGCGAGGTAGTTTTTGTAAGGATTCGTAAAGGTGGTGAAGCCTTCGTGGGCGGCGGGGCCTTCTTTTTTAACCGAGAGGCCGGTTAGGCGTACGGTAATCTCTTTTTTCTCGGGCGGGGGCGTCGGGAGGGAGACGGTTACCAGCGCGGCCAGAAGCCCGGCGTGAAGGGCTCCCGAGAGAAGCGAGCCGGCAAGGAGCTCTCTCCCTCCCATGGGTATTTAATTTAACGATAAATTTTTAACGAAATGCTGTTAAAATTAACGGGCAGGAAGGGAGGTAGAGAGGATGAAGAGGAAGGCTCTATTAGCTCTGGCGCTTTTCTCGGCGGGTTTTGCTCAGGAGGTTACGCTCGAGGAGGTGGAGGTAGAGGCGGCCCGGGAGGTGGTGCTGGAGGAGACGATACGCGAGCTGCCGGCAAAGGACGTGGGTGAGGCGCTCGAGTTTACCGTGCCGGGGATATGGAAGATACGGAAGGGGGCCATAGCCAACGACATTATCTTAAGGGGCTTTAAGAAGGACGAGGTTAACCAGCTTTTCGACGGAGCCCGCGTTTACAACGCCTGCCCTAACCGGATGGACCCGGGGCTGTTTCACGTGGACTTTGAAGAGGTGAAGGAGATAGAGGTTATAAAGGGACCGTTTGACGTTAGGAACTACGGGGCGGTGGGCGGAACGGTAAACGTGGTAACGAAAGAGCCTAAGAAGGGCTTCTCGGCCGAGCTTAACTTCTCGTACGACAGCTGGGCCTACGTAAACCCGTCGCTTAGCGTTAACTACGGGACCGACGAGTGGGGTCTTATGTTCGGCTACTCGTACCGCTTCTCCAAGCCCTACGAGGACGGGAGGGGCTGGAAGATTACGGAGCTTTACAACCAGTTCCCGCCTAACACGCCTATGTGGATGATGGGCTACGACGAGGACGAGATATCCACTACCGCCTTTAACATCCACACCGGCTGGGCGAAGATGTACTTCCGTCTGGCCGAAGACCTTAAGCTGAAGGTAAGCTACGCCCACCAGAAGGCTAACGACGTTCTGTACCCGTACCTTATGATGGACGCGATATACGACGAGACGGACCGGGGGAACGTGGAGCTTCTGGGCAGGAACTTCAAGCTCCAGCTCTACGCTTCGTCCGTAAGGCACTGGATGACGAACCAGAAGAGGCGGAAAGGTGCAAAAGGGCCCTTAGGCTGGACCATGGGCACTTGGGCGGTGGCTAAGGTTTACGGGCTTAAGGGCGAGTACCGCTGGGGTAACTTCGCCTTCGGTCTGGACGCGTTTTACAGAAACTGGGACGCCACCACCACTATGTTCGCTAAGACCTCCATGGCCGCCGATAAAACTTACCTGACTCAGCATCTTATACCCGACGTAGACCTCTACGTGGCGGCCCTTTACGGTGAGTATAAGAAGCGTCTAAGCCCGAAACTCAGACTCGTTGCGGGCTTAAGGCTCGACTACGCGAGGATGGAGGCCAACCCCGAAAGCTACTCTTGGCCTACGCTTCCTCAAGAGCTCTGGCTCCACTACCACGGCACCAGCGACACCTCCCAGACGGACGTCTACCCTTCGGGTAACGTCCAGCTGCTGTACCAAGTTAGGGAAGGTCTCGAGCTGTTCGTGGGCCTCGGCAGCGCGGTAAGGGTGCCCGACCCGCAGGAGCGTTACACCGCCCTCGACAGGGTTCACAACATGGAAAAGTCCATGGGCGACTGGGTGGGCAACCCTAACCTCGACCCCGAGAGAAACACCGAGCTGGACGTAGGGCTTAACTGGCAAGGCCCTAAACACTTCCTTACGGTAAGGACTTTCTTTAGCTACGTCTCGAACTACATCTACCCGTACAAGCTTACGGCCACGCCTACGGGCGACAGCTTTAACCCCAACGCCGTTGCCACCTCTTACACCAACATAGACGCCTACTTTACCGGCTTTGAGCTGTCGGGCACTTACGCCGTAACGCCTGAGCTCTTCCTCGACGGCGGTGCGGCCTACGTTTACGCCCGGAAGAAAGACACTTATCCCGACAAGAACATCTACGACAAGGACGTGGCCGAGATTCCTCCCCTTACCGCCCGTCTGGCCCTTAGGTACGACAAGGGCAGCTACTTCGGCGAGGTTGAGACGCTCATGGCCGCCACGCAGTACAACGTCGACAGCGACCTAAACGAGCAGAGAACCTCCGGCTGGGCGGTGGTAAACCTTAAAGCCGGTGGCAGCTACAAGGGCTTTAAGCTCCTTGCCGGCGTTAGGAACCTCTTTGACAAGTACTACTACACGCACCTGTCGTACTTAAGAAATCCTTTCTCTACGGGCGTAAAGGTGCCCGAGCCGGGTAGGACCTTCTACGTTACCGTTTCATACCGCTTCTGAGGCCTCCTCCCACCTTCTCCTTTGGCCCCGCACGGGGCCTTTTTTTACTCCTTACCCTTGTACTTCCAGACGAGGTAGCCCGTAGCCAGCACGCGGAGGTTCGTAAGAAGAGCCGTAAAGACGAACAGCTCTTTTAAAGCGTTAAAGAGCGTAAAGAGCATGGTTATAAAGACGCGCTCGTCGCGCTTGCCCGGCAGGTACTTAAGCTCCTTTATGACCGCGTAGGCGTCTTGGCAGAAGGCGCCTTTAAAGCGCTCGGTGCTGTAGCTGACCATAATAGAGCCGAAGAGGGCCGCAAGCACCCACGGCAGAAACGAGACGGGAGGGTTAAGCTTTAGAGCCAGAGCCGTTAAAAAAGAGAAGTCGACCAGCCTGTCGAGGACCGAGTCGAGCCACGCGCCGAAGCGCGAGCTTCTTAGCTGTGCCCGGGCAATCTCTCCGTCTACGCCGTCTAAGGCCGAGCTAAGCTGGTACAGAAGACCGCCTAACGGCGGTGAGAGATAAGCCAGAGGGGCCGAGAGCAGGCCTATTAAGGTCGTAAGCAGCGTAGCCTGATGGGGCGTAAGGTAGTCCACCAGATAGTAAGAGACGAGAGTCGAGAGCTTGCGGTTTAAAAGCCTCGAGACCCACCCGTCGCCCGTGCCCTTTACCGCCTGACTTATAAGCAGCTTCTTTACGCGCTTTACGTCCTCGGGTGTGTCGACGTCGGTCCAGAAGTAGCCCGAGAGCTCGCTACAGGGCAGGCGTGCCTCTTTTGCCAGCTCGCTCATGGTCAGCTTACCGCGCTCTTTAACGAGCCTCTCGGCTACGGTAAAGATGCCGTCGTCGAGGACGAAAAAGCCCGTGTCGAACGCGTCGTAGCTCTTTAGCTCTTTACCAATCTCTTCTATGCGGCCGTCTTTACACTTTACCTTCGTAGCCTCTTGGGCGTCCACGTAGCGGCCCTCGCGGTCAACTATAAGCCCCTCGCCCCGTCTTAGGGCCTCTTCTACGAAGGCCGTCTCGTAAACGTGGTCCGACATAACGACGGCAAAACGGCCTTTAACGAACTCTTTGGCCAAGTAAAGGGAGTAGCCGTTCTCGCGCTCGGGCTCGGGGTTGGGTATTAAGACGGCGTTAAAGCCCTCCCTTTTTAAAAACGCTTCGAAGCGCTTCAGGTGACGGGCGTTGGCTACGATAAACACCTCCTCCACGCCCGCGCTTTTAAGCTGCGTCAGAAGGCGGGCTAACAGCTCCCGGCCGGCTACCTTTATAAGGGCTTTGGGGAGGTTCTCGGTGTAAGGTCTTAGACGCGTGCCTTCTCCGCCCGCGAGGATAACCGCCTTTTTTATCATAGACTTCTATTTTACGGCTCTACCACCACGCAGTGGTAAGGGCCTATAAAGCGCTTTACGGCCCGGCTTACCTGACGGGCCGTCACGGCCCCTATCTTCTCGGGATACTTAAGGTCCGTCTCCCAGCCGAGACCCGTAACCTCGAAAAAGCCCAGATACCAAGCTTGGCGGAGCCTCGTCTGGTGGGCAAGCAGGAACGAGCCTATCTCCTTCCGCTTGGCTATCTCCACCTCTTCGTCCGTAACGCGGTGGTCCCTAACCGTATCTACAAGGTCTTTTAGCGCCTCGTCGGTTTTGTGCGGGGAGGTGCCCACGTAGGCAAAAAGCCTCGGGGAGAACAGGCGCGTAGGATAAAACGAGTAGGTGGCGTACGCGTAGCCTTTCTCCTCACGCAGCCGCCTAAAGAGCCGCGAGGTCATCCCCTCGCCCAGCAGGCTGTCGTAGACCTTAAAGACGAAGTACTCGTCCGTGTTTACCTCGGGAGCGTTAAAGGCACAGAGTATCGTCGACTGCGTGCCTTCTCTCTTTACGCGCTTTAGCGCGTCTTTCTCTATCTTCTTCTTAAAAGGTTTTACGGGGTACGAGCCGGGCGGCAGCTCCTTAAAAGTCTCTTCTAAGAGCTTAAACGCCTCCTCGGCTTTAAGGTCGCCCACGAGCACCACCACGGCGTTACCGCCTCTTATAAGCTCTTCTTTCCGTCTTACGAGGTCGTCGCGCGTTATAGAGCTTACGCTCTCTTCGGTGCCTAAGGGGGAGGTCTCGTAGGGCGTGCCGGCGTAGGTGAGCTTCCTTAGCTCTTCGTAGGCTAAAGAGAAGCCGCGCTCGCGCTTAGCCCTTATGGCGGCTATCTGGTTCTTCTTCTCGCGCTCGAGGTCCTCCTCCCTTAGTAAAGGTTTTAAGAGCAGCTCCTTTACGACGCTTAGGGCTTCTTTTAGCCCTTCTACGCGCGTAGCAAAGCCGAGCTCCGAGTAGTCGTCGGACGAGTCGGCGTAGACGCTCCCGCCGTACTTCTCAAACGGGTAAGAGACGGCGTAGGAGTCGGGGTAGCTCTCGGTGCCTTTAAGGAGGAGCTTAAAAAGCAGCAGCGTCTCACCTTTTTTTCTCTCGCCGTGAAGCCCGCCGCGGAAGAACGCCACGCCCGCCACAAGCCCCTTACCTTGGGTCTCTTTGACTATAAGCTTTACGCCGTTAGGCAGCGTCTTCTCGTACACGGACTTACCTCCGAACGACGGGAGCACGGCCGCGAGAAAAAGAAGCAGAAACAGACCACGCACTCCACCTAAGATTATAAAGATTATGGGTCTTTTAGAGCGCTTTGAGGCCTCGCTCGAGAGAAGCGAGCTTACGCGCAAAACTTACCGGCGCTTGGTAGAGGAGTTTTTCGCGTTCTTTAACCTCGAGCCGGGCCGGCTCGAGCCGGGCATGCTGGAGCGCTACGCTAAAGAGTCGTCGCTCAGCCCGGCCTCCCTGCTTACCGCTTTCTCCGCCCTCTCGAGCTTCCTTAACTACTTAAAAAACGAAGGTCTCTTAGAGGCCGAGACTTACGAGGAGCTAAAAAAGGAGCTGCGGCGCGTAAGAAGCTCGTTAAAGCCCGTCCGTCGGGCCCGCCCGCTTACGCGCGAAGAGCTTAAACGGATTTTCGAGCGCGTTAAAGGGCTTAAGTACGAGAAAGTCTACACGCTCTTTCTCCTCAGCGGGATAAAGGTGGGCGAGTACGAGCGGCTCTCGGCCGAGCACTTCTACTTAGACAAGAGCGGCCTCCTCTGGCTCAACCTGACGCCTCAGGTAAGTAAGCGGAGCCGGATGGTGCTGCTGAGCGCCGGGAGCGAGGACGAGACGCTCCTGTTTACGGAGAAACTCTTAAGGTGGATAGAGAACTACGAGGAGAACCTTAAGGTTAGCCGTACGGCCCTGCAGGCCTACACGCTGCGGCTTGCCCGCGAGCTGGGCATAGACTTCTCGCTCGAGAGCTTCCGTCACACCTACGTGTTTAACCTGCTTAAGAAAGGCTTCCCGCCCGAGCTCGTGAGCGCCTTCTCGGGCTACGCGGAAGGCTCGCTGGCCAAGGCCTACCG
>JAADCR010000048.1 GCA_013154375.1 Aquificota bacterium
ATAAAAAAAGGGTGGCACCCCCGGCGGGATTTGAACCCGCGTTTCCGGCGTGAAAGGCCGGCGTCCTAGGCCAGGCTAGACGACGGGGGCTGCCACCCTCGTCTCTTGACAGAATCATATTATAGATGCCCGTGCGGCCCGTGTCAAGTATTAAAATCTCTTCCTATGAAGCCCCTTATAGCCGCCAACTGGAAGATGAACAAGACCGTCTCCGAGACGCGCGCGTACTTTGAGCGCTTCCTCCCGCTCGTAGAAGGTTACGACGCAGCTGACGTCCTCGTCTGCCCGCCCTTTACCTCGCTGCAAGCCGCCCGCGAGATGCTCGAAGGCAGCAGCGTCGCCCTCGGAGCGCAGAACTGCCACTACGAAGACGCCGGCGCCTACACGGGCGAGGTGTCCCTGCCCATGCTTAAGGAGCTCGGCGTGAGCTTCGTCATCGTCGGCCACTCCGAGCGGCGGCACCTCTTTAACGAGAGCGACGAGCTTATAAACAAAAAGCTTCTTGCCTGCCTAAGACACGGCGTAAGGCCCGTTCTCTGCGTAGGCGAGAAGAAGGAAGAGCGCGAGGCCGGTCTTACCTTTAAGGTCGTCGAGACGCAGCTGAGGCTGGCCCTCTCGGGCGCCGAGGAGCTGCTCAGCCGCGTCGAGGTTGCCTACGAGCCCGTCTGGGCCATAGGTACGGGCACGCCCGCCACGCCCGAACAAGCTCAGGAGGTCCACGCCTTTATAAAGAGCCTCCTTAAAGAGCTAAACCCTAACGCCGAGGTCCGCGTCCTTTACGGCGGGAGCGTAAAGCCCTCCAACGCTAAAGCGTTCTTAGAGCAGCCCGCCGTCGACGGCCTTCTCGTAGGCACGGCCAGCTTAGACCCTGAATCCTTTGCGCAAATCGTGAAAGCTCTTGAGTAGAAAGAGGAAAACGACCGCCTGCGGCGGTAAAGCCCAGAGGGGGCTCTTGGCCCCCTTCTGAGCAAGCAGCTTAGGCATAAGCGCCAAGCTCCACAGAAGCGGCAGCAGCACCGCCAGCTTAATAAGCACCTTAGGCAGGCTCCGCAGCTTTAAAAACTCCTTCACCAGAAAGACGCTCAGAACGAACGGCAGAAACGAGAACGCCGCGCGGTACAGCAGCTCTCCCAGATAAACCTCCCCCGACGCGCCTACGAGCTTACTCTTACGGAAAAGCTCGTACAGGTAGCTGAGCGGCAGAAACTCCAGCCTCTCGGCGAAAAGCTCTACGTCACGGGCCGTAAGGCCCGTCTTTAAACTTCTGTTCTCTAAAACTTCTCTTAAGCCCTTCGTAAAGTCGTACCTCACGCCCTTTAAAACGAGCAGCCGCTCGCCCCTCCAGAGACCGCTCTCGACCTTAAGCAGCTCCTCCGGCGTCATAAACGGGTAGCTTACGCGGAACCTCCGGAAGTTAAAGGCCGTCCCCCGCTTAAGGTCTAAGCTCTCGACGAAGTAGTAGCTAAGCCTTCCCTTCTCTTCTTTTAGAAACCAGAAGTTTCTGACTATCCCGCCCGCTTCCTGCTTTTTCTTGTAAGTCTTCTCGAGCCGCCAGAGCTCGGACGACAGGACGGGAAAGAGCAGCTGGTTGCCCGCCAGAAAGAGAAGCGAGAGCAGTAGGGCAAAGCTTATAAGCGGTAGGGCAAGCCTTAACGGCGGGAGGGCAAAGCTCTGGACCACGAGGTCTACCTTCTTCTCTACCAGACGCTTTAAAAAAAGAACGAGCGAGAGCGCCAGCAGCGCCGGGCCCGCGTAGTAGAAGCTGAGGGGTATAAGCAGCAGGAAGTACTTAACGCCCACCCACGCGTCTTTCTCCTTAAAGCCGAGCATAAAGTCTAGAAGCGCGTAGAGCGAGACGAGGAAAACGCTTACCGCGCTGACCGTAAAAAAGAGCTTTAGGAAGCTCAGTAAAAAGTACCTGTCGAAGAGCATTTTCTATAAATTAAACAGTTAATGGGCGTGGAGGTTTACCACGAGGAGAGCAAGCACCACCCGCACCGGTTCGCCCCCTCGCCCGGGCGGCTCGACTGGAGAAACCAGCCCGAGCCGTTCCGCTTCTGGGAGGGTGCGCCGACCGTCGAGCTGCCGCTTCTGCCCGACCCCGAGCACCCGTACGAGGCGCTTTACTTAGGTGCTCCCGAGGAGCGCGTCACGCTCGAGACGCTCTCGAAGTTCCTCGAGCTGGCGCTGGGCATCTCGGCTTGGAAAGAGGTGCCCGGGAGCCGTTGGGCCGTAAGGATGAACCCCTCGAGCGGTAACCTCCACCCCACCGAGGCTCACCTCGTAATCCCGGGTCTGGCGGGCCTCTCGGGCGTTTACCACTACAACCCCTACCTTCACGCGCTCGAGAAGCGCGCCGAACTTCCGGACGAGCTCGTTCAGGCCCTTAAGGCCTTCTACGGCCCCGAGACCTTTCTGGTCGTCCTTACCAGCGTCCCTTGGCGCGAGGCTTGGAAGTACGGCGTTAGGGCGCTCCGTTACTGCCTCCTCGACGCGGGACACGCCCTCGGCAGCCTCCGCTTCTCGGCCGCGCTTAAAGGCTGGCGCGTTAGATACCTAAGCGCTCCCTCCGACGAGGAGCTCGAGGCCCTGCTGGGCTTCGACCGCGTAAGCTGGCCCGTAGGACAGGAAGAGTTCGTCCAGATGGGTCTCGCGGTCTACCCGGCCTCGCAGCCCGAGCCCCCGCCCGACCTACCCGCCGAGATAGTAGAGGCCTTCCGCCGGCTGCCCTTTTACGGCAGACCCTCGGTCCTGAGCAGGGAGGTCGTCCTCTGGGAAGAGATTTACCGCGCCCTAAAGCTTATAAGAAAGCCCCGCACGCGGCCCGAGCGCTGGCTCTTTAGAGACGACGAGCCGGCGTTTTTAGCTCCCTCGCCCCTCACGGCCGAGCAGATAATCCGCAGACGCAGAAGCGGCCACCTTTACGACCCGAACGCCTCCGTCCCTCCCGAGGTCTTCCTGAACGCCCTCGACAAGACCCTACCGAGAAGCCGCTACGCGCCCTTCGACGCTCAGGTGGGCGTCTACTCTAACCTCCTTCTCATGCTCCACCGCGTGGAGGGCTTCCCTAAGGGCCTTTACGCCTTCGTCCGTCTGCCCGAGACGCTCGAGCTTTTAAAAGAGAAACTCTCGGAGCGCTTTCTCTGGAAGCGCGTCACCAAAGAGCTCCCGCTCTACCTGCTTGCCGAGGGCGACGCGCGCGAGCTGGCACGCTTCGTCTCGTGCGACCAAGAGATAGCCTCCGACGGGGCGTTTCTGACGGTCTTTCTGGCCCTCTTCGGCCCGCTCGTAAGAGCCGAGCCGTGGCGCTACCGCCACCTCCACTGGGAGGCCGGCCTTACCGGTCAGGTGCTCTACCTCGAGGCCACGGCTCACCTCTTTAACGCCACCGGGATAGGCTGCTTCTTCGACGACGCCCTCCACGAGGCCGTGGGCCTAAAGGACGACACCTTTCAGGACCTGTACCACCTTACCTTCGGGAAAGCCTACGAAGACCCGCGCCTTAAGACCTTACCGCCCTACTACCACCTAAACAGGTAGCTCCTGAAAAGCTCCTTCAGAAAGTCCTTAAGCCCTTCCTTAAACAGCTGCTCGTAGCTCTTCTTACCCTCCAGTAGGTCCAGAAAAGCCTCGAGGTAAAGCTCCCCCAAGCTAAAGGCCGCCCGCTGGAACCTGTAAGCCAGCTTAGCCAGAAGGCCCGCCCAGAAAAACTCTTTAGCCGTCGGCTCGACCAGCTTACCGTAAAGCCTTACCGGCTCGTCCGGACTTTTTACTACGGAAAGAGCACACAGACGCCCGCTCTCGCGGGCGTAACTTATACCTTCTCCTAAAAGCGGGTCTACGAAGTTACCCGCGTCGCCGGCAAGCAGCACGCGGCCCTTACCTAAAAACAGGTCCTTTTTCCCCTCGGCGTAAGGGATAAACCAGCCGCGGAGCCTGCCGGCCCTTTTTAGCTTAAGACCCTTTAAAAAAGACGCGAGAACCTCCCTGAGGTTCTCCCTACCCGTAGACGCCACGCCTAAGACGAACCTCCCCCCGCCCCACGGGAAGAGCCAGAGGTAGCCGCGGCTTACGCGCCCGAGCTCTATAAAAACGAGCCGCTCGGTAGGCGGCTCCTCAAGCTCGAGCTCGAGCTCCACCGAGCGGTAGAACTTTCTCCGCCCGTAGCCTAAAAGACGGGCCGTCTTACTGTAAAACCCTTCCGCACCCACTAAAAACGAGCAGCTTACCTTGCCTTTACTCGTTAAGACCTCCAAGCGGGAGCTGCTTTGGGTAAAGCCCTCGAGCTTAACCCCTTCGCGCAGCTCCGCCCCGGCCTCTGCGGCCTTACGGGCCAGAAAGGCGTCGAGCCTCTCGCGCGGGACGGTGTAGGCTACGGGAGAGCTCCTCAGGCGCTTAACGGGCTCCCGGCCCGGGAACGAGAGAAGGCCTCCGTAGACGGGGTGAAGCTCCTTAAGCCCAAGCTCTTTTACCGAGCGGGCGGAGAGGGCGCCGCCGCAGAGCTTAGGACGCGGGAAGCGCTTAGCCTCTAAGAGGAGAACCTTAAGACCCGCGCGGGCGAGCTCGAGCGCGGCGGTGCTGCCCGCGGGCCCCGCGCCCGCCACCACCGCGTCAAAGTGCTCCATGCGGGTGCTCTTCGCGGACGAACTCGAGCTTGGGCACCACGCGGACGCGGAGCGACGAGACGAGTCTCTGGAGCTCGCGCTTCCGCTCGTTTAGAAACCGCTCGAGCTCGGGCGCCTTCTCTTCAGGCAGGACCGAGTAGTAGACGCGGGCGGTAGAGCCGTCTTTAGATAGCTCCACGCGCGTTACGCTGACGAGGCCCGCCGAAGGCGGGAGCTCGCGGACGAGGTAGTCGGCCACGAGCTCCCTTACGCGCTCGCGTATCCGCTCGTGCTTCTGAGACATTCAGAGCTCTTCCAGAACGTCCTCGTAGCGCGTAAACTCGTCGTTTTTAAGAAGGTCCATAATGACTTGGTCCATCTCCTTCTTGGTAAGGAACGCCCCGGCCAGCAGACGGCCCGTGTAGCGGTCGTCCTTAATCTCCCAGAACATGTAAAACTCGGGATACTTCTGCTTGAGCATCCGGTAGGCAAAGCCGTACTTACTGTTTTTCTTGGGGTTCTGCTCGATGAAAAAGTGGTTCTCCGAAATCTCGATGAGCCACAGAACGGCTCCGGTTCTGGTCCTTACGCGCTTGAGCTTAAAAGTCCTTTCTTCCAGCGTCTCCACGACCCACCTCCTTAATAGATAATTTACTCTAAAACTTTTATCTTTAGCTCTTTAAGCTGCTTCGGGTCGGCAAAGTCGGGCGCTCCCGTAAGCGGGCAGACGCCTTTCTGCGTTTTGGGAAAAGCTATTACGTCGCGTATAGAGTCGAGCCCGAGCATGAGCGCCAGCAGCCGGTCAAGACCGAAAGCTATGCCCGCGTGCGGAGGGGCGCCGTAGCGGAGCGCCTCGAGCAGAAAGCCGAACTTCTCTTGAGCCTCCACCTCTCCTATCCCGAGCAGCTTAAACACCTTCTGCTGTATCTCGGGCTTGTGTATCCGCACCGAGCCGCCGCCCACCTCTTCGCCGTTTATAACGAGGTCGTAAGCGCGCGAGCGGACGCGCTCGACGAGTGCTATCTTCTCCTCCAGCCGGTCCGTCTTTAGCGCCTCCTCCAGCAGCGGGAGGTCTTCTTTACGGGGCATGGTAAACGGGTGGTGGAGGGGCGTAAACCTGCCCTCCTCCTCGTCCCACTCGGCAAACGGGAAGTCCACCACCCAGAGAACGTCGAAGCCTTCCCTTTTAAGGCCAAGCTCCTCGGCCAGCCTAAGCCTCAAAGCGCTTAGCACCTTGTAGGTAAGCTCCTTGTCGCCGGCCGAGAAGAGGAGCGTCTCGCCCTCTTTAAGGCCCGTACGGCGGATAAGCCCCTCTTTCTCTTGCTCGGAGAAGAACTTAACTATAGGCGACGAGAGGGCACCCTTCTCGTACTTTACCCAAGCCAGACCGCCCGCGCCCAGACCGCGGACGAACCGCGTAAGCTCGTCGAGCTCTTTACGCGAGAGCAGCTTAGGAACTTTAATAGCCTTCACCTTCCCGCCCGAGGCGGCCGGCTCGCGGAAGACCTTAAACGCGCTCTCTTTAAACAAGTCGGTAAGCTCTACGAGCTCCATCCCGAACCTGCGGTCGGGCTTGTCGGTCCCGTAGCGCTCGAGCGCCTCGCGGTAAGAGACGCGCTCGAACGGCCGCTTAAGCTCGACGCCTAAAAGCTCTTTAAAAAGGAGCGCCACGAGCTCTTCCGAGAGGCTCATAACCTCCTCTTCGTCGGCAAACGAGAGCTCGAGGTCGACCTGCGTAAACTCGGGCTGGCGGTCGGCCCGCAGGTCTTCGTCGCGGAGACACTTAACTATCTGGAAGTAGCGGTCAAAGCCCGCTACCATGAGTATCTGCTTAAAGAGCTGGGGCGACTGGGGCAGGGCGTAGAACTTACCCGGGTGGAGCCGCGAGGGGACTAAAAAGTCGCGCGCGCCCTCGGGCGTGGACTTGGTAAGAAACGGCGTCTCGACCTCGACGAAGCCCTTCTCGTAAAGGAAGTCTCTTATAAGCCGGTAGGCGCGGCTCCTAAAAAGAAGGTTCTCCCTCATCCGCTCGCGCCTGAGGTCGAGGTAGCGGTAGCGGAGCTTAAGCTCTTCCGAGACGGGCGTCTCCTCGTCTACGGGGAAGGGCAGGGGCGCACTCTCGTTAAGCACCACTATCTTCTCGGCCACCAGCTCCCAGTTCCCGGTCTTGAGCTTGGGGTTCTCGGTGCCGGGAGGTCTGCGGCGTACCACGCCCTCTACGCCTATTACGAACTCGGGCTTAAGCCGGTCGGCCACCTCGTAGGCCTCTCTGCTCGTCTTCTCCTCGGCCACCACCTGCAGGACGCCCTCGCGGTCCCTGAGGTCTACGAAGACCACGCCGCCGTGGTTTCTCACGCGGTGCACCCAGCCCGTAAGCCGGAGCCGCTTCCCTTCGTCCTGCTCCGAGACCTCCCCGCAGTACTTGTCGCGCTTAAACTCTTCGTACATAAAGAGTTATTCTAAGCAAAGCGTACGCTCTTTATAAGCTCCTCAAGGTCTATAAAGTAGTGGGCGCGGTCGTAGAGGCACTTGCTGCAGAAGGTTTTAAACGAGACGACCACGCGCACCAGCTCCGGGTAGCGGAGCTCGAGGTGCTCGAGCAGGCTCTCAAAGTCCCCGTCGCCGGAAAACAGGGCCACGAAGTTAAGGCCTTTATCGCGTGCGTCGTTACACACGTCCAGCGCCAGCTGGACGTCGTCGCCTTTAAGTCTTTTACCTTTACCTAAGTAGACCTCGAACAGACGGGGTTTAAAGCTCACCTCGGGGCAGGCCTCTTTTAGACGCTTCTCTACCGAGAAGACGAAGCGGGCCTTTTTAAGCCGCTTCTCCTCGTCGTTTTTCACGAACCCGTCGTAGAGGTAAAGCTCGAGCACGCGGACCGGCTCGTTAAAGTAGCCCTCGAGCTCCTCTTTAACCGCGAGGCAGAGCTTACCGTAGTCTATAACGGCTCCGCCCTGTTCGCGCCTGCCGAAGAGCTGCCTTAGGTGGTTAAGCAGGTTAGCGTTGTCGAGGTAAAAGTTTCCTACCTTCAACTCTCCTCCCCCTTAGGTCTGTTTAATTATTAATGATATGAAAGTCGGCGAGTACTTAAAAGAGGGGGGCTTTAGCGTCTCGTTCGAGTTCTTCCCGCCCAAGGACGAGGAGGGCGAGAAGCGGCTTTTCGAGACGGTAAGGAAGCTCGAGGCGCTGAGGCCCACCTTCGTTTCGGTTACCTACGGGGCGGGCGGCTCTACGCGCGACAGGACGCGTAAGGTCGTTAAGCGTATTCACGAAGAGACGGGGCTTACGGTGGTGGCGCACCTTACGTGCATAGCCCACACGAAGGAAGAGCTTCTCGAGATACTCTCCGACTACGAGAGGATGGGCGTGGAGAACCTGCTGGCGCTCAGGGGAGACGTGCCGCGCGACAAGCCCCACTGGCGGCCGCCCGAGGGGGCCTGCTCTTACGCTAAGGAGCTGGTGGAGCTCGTCCGTAAGCACTTCGGCGACTACTTCTCGGTGGGCGTGGCGGCCTACCCGGAGGGCCACCCCGAGTCGCCTAACCTCGAGTGGGAGGTTAAGTACTTTAAAGAGAAGGTCGAGGCGGGGGCCGACTTTGCCATAACGCAGATGTTTTTCGTAAACGACTACTACTACCGCTTCGTCGAGCTGTGCCGGAAGGCGGGTCTGGAGGTGCCCGTCATCCCGGGCATTATGCCCATTACCAACTTTAAGCAGATTAGTAAGTTCGCAGCCCTCTGCGGCGCCACCATACCCCAGAGCCTCGTCGAGAGGCTCGAGAGGGCCAAAAGCCCCGAAGAGGTTAAAAAGATAGGCGTGGAGTTTGCCGTGGAGCAGTGTCTGGACCTGCTCGAGCACGGCGTGCCGGGCCTACACTTCTACACGCTTAACCGCTCCGACGCCACGCTTAAGATTTACCGGGCGATTGAGCCCTACCTCCCGAGACGAGGCTGAGGGCGGCCGCGGCCAGCTCTTCGGGCTCGAAGTCTAAGCATGCAAGCCCGTGCCGGCAGCCGCCTTTACCGTGGAGGCTGCACGGCTGGCAGGGGAGGTTTTTAACGAGCACCTTCCCCTCGTCCGGCCCGAGGGCAAACCCGAGCGTAGGGTGCGTGGCGCCGTAAACTTGGACCGCGGGCGTGCCCACGGCCCGGGCGAGGTGCGTAAGCCCGCTGTCGTTACCTAAAAACACCTCCGCACCTTTAACTACGGCCGGCAGCTCCTCGAGCGGCAGCTCGCCGCAGAGGTTAACCCCTTCCGCACCTTCGGCCAGCGGCCTCTCCTCCGCGCTGCCCACCCAGACGGGCATAAGGCCCTCCTTTTTAAGCAGCTCGGCCACGCGCCTAAAGCGGCGGTAGCGCTTCTTCTCGTAGCGCGCCCCGGGCGCTATAACCGCGTAAGGGCCGAAGCGTCTCCGGTAGCGCTCCGCGTCCTCCTGCGGCAGCTCCACCTTGGGCCTTAAGGGTCTTTTAAGCTCCACGAGCCCCTCTAAGGCCTTACCGTAGGCCTCCACCACCGAGTAGGGCTTTCTGAGGCGCGGGAAGTAGAGCGCGAGCCTTCTTCTCAGGCTCTCTTTTGGGTAGGAGCGCCAGCGGCCGGGCGCGAGGAGCCTGAGCAGGTAGCTCTTTAAGCTTTTCTGTAGGTCGAGCTTCAGCTCAAACGGCGGCAGGCTTTTAAAGTCGGTAAAGAGGGTCTTACGCGTCGTCTCGACGGCCTTTACCCTCGGGTCGCGGTAAAAGAGCCTCCCGTAGGGGGCGTAGGTAAAGAGGTAGACCTCGTAGCCGGCTTCTTTTAAAGGCTCTATCAGCGCCGAGGTTAGCACCACGTCGCCTAAAGAAGAGAGACGCAGAAGGAGCGCCCGTCTCATACCAGCCACCCTACCGCCGAGGCCGCCACCGGGACGGTGAAGTTGTCGTCGGGATAGGGGAGAAGAAGCTCGGCCAGCGCGCCGGCTAAACTTACCGCGAGCGCCTCGGTCCCGCCGGTAAAGGGCAGAAGGGCTAAAAAGGAGGCTAAAAAGAAGGCTAAGCTGCCCTCGAGGCTTTTGTCCCTTACGCGGAGGCGGCCTAAGTGCGAGCCTACGAGCCAAGCCGCCGCGTCTCCCACGGCCAGCACCAGAGCCCCGTAGAAGGCGTCCGCGCTAAAAAGCAGACAGGCCGTAAAGAGGCCCAGACAGGCCCAGAGGGCCTGAACGCCGGGCCGGTCGTAGTTTTTAGGTCTCTCGAGAAACAAGACGAGCCGCTTTAGCGGCTCGTAAACGGGCTCTACTTTTCTAACTATTAGAAAAAGAAAGAGCGACGAGAGGGCTAACGCGAGGCAGGCGAGCAAGGGGTAGAGCTTTATTAAGAAGGCGCAGCCGAGGATAGAGGTAAAGTGGAAGAGCTTGCGTCTGAGCTCGAGGCTCATACGCGGGCCTTCCGGCGCTTGCGCTCGACGAAGCTCTTAAGCTCTTCGAGGGGCATGGCGTTGACGACGAGCTCGGGACGGGCCCATCCGCGGCGGGCAAGACCTACGCCGAGGTTCATAAGCTCGAGCTGGCGGGCCGAGTGGGCGTCGGTGGTTATGCCTATAGGCACGCCCGCCTCTACGCACTTACGGACGAGCTCGGAAGAGAGGTCCATCCGCTGGGCGTTTAGCTCTAAGGCGGTGCCCGTCTCTTTGGCGGCCTCTATGAGCGCGTCCACGTCGACGGGGTAGCCCTCGCGGTAGCCGTACTGGCGGCCCGTCGGGTGGCCTATCATGTTCACGAAGGGGTTCTGCATGGCCTTTATTATCCGCTCCGTGTTGTCTTGTGAGAAGCGCGAGTGGACGGAGGCTATGACGAAGTCGAGCTTCTCGAGAAGCTCGTCCGGCAGGTCGAGCGAGCCGTCGGGCAGGATGTCCACCTCGGCGCCTTTAAGAATAACGAGGCCCTTAGGGGCAAACTCCTCGTTTAGCCGCTCAATCTCTTCCCACTGCTTTTTAAATCGCTCGGGGTCGAGACCGTTGGCCACGCGGGCGCTCTGCGTGTGGTCGCCCACCACGACGTAGCGGTAGCCCAGCTCGTAGGCTTTCTGTGCCATCTCGCGCAGGGAGTTGACGCCGTCGCTCCAGTTGGTGTGCATGTGAAGCTCGCCCTTAACGTCTTTTAGCTGGACCAGACGGGGTAGCTTGTGCTCGAGCGCCAGCTCTATCTCGCCCCAGTCCTCGCGTATCTCGGGCGGGGGCGTCTGCATGCCTAAAAGCTCGTAAACCTCCTCTTCGGTTCTGCCGCCCACGCGCTCGCCCGTGTCGAGTCTGAACACGCCGTACTCGTTTACCTTAAACCCCTTCTCGCGGGCTATGTCGCGGACGCGGATGTTGTGCTGCTTAGAGCCGGTAAAGTACTGGAGCGCCGCACCCCACTGCTCGGGCTCGACGGTCCTTAAGTCCACCTGACGGCCGTTTTTAAGCACCACGCTCGACTTGGTCTCGCCCTGAGCCAGCACCTCGGCCACCTCGGGGTGGCGGACGAAGTGCTCGTGAACCTCTCTCCACCGCTCTTTCTTCGCGCTTACCAGCAGGTCCACGTCGCCTATGGTCTCTTTCATACGGCGGAGGCTGCCGGCCACGGAGGCCTTCTCCACCGCCGGGTGCTCTTTAAGGTACCGCTCTAGCTCCTTGGCCACGGGGTATATCTCGACGAGCGGCACGCGCTCTTTCGCCTTCTCCCATATCTCTATCCCTTTCAGTATCTTCTGGACCTTGGCGGGGCCGAAGCCCCTAAGACGGCTCATCCTGCCGTCTTTTAAAGCCTTTATAAACTCTTCCCGCGTACGGACGCCCAGCTTCTCGTAAGCCGCCTTTAGCGTCTTAGGCCCTACGCCCGGCACGTCCATAAGCTCTAAAAGCTCCTCGGGAACCTTTTTACGGAGCTCTTCGTACTTTTTCAGCGTCCCGGTCTTTAGAAACTCTTCCACCTTCTGGAGCGTAGACTCGCCCACGCCCGGGAGCTTGGCCAGTCTGCCCGAGCGGTAAGCCTCTTCGAGGTCTTCCTGCAGCTCCTCGAGAAGCTCGGCCGTTCTGCGGTAGCTTCTTATCCGGAAGGGGTTCTCGCCTAAAAACTCTAAAATGTCGGCCATCTTCTCGAAGATGCGGGCCAGCTCTTTGTTCTTTCCCATGAGATTTAAGTTAGGCGCTAAAGACGCCTTTAGCTAACCGGGGCTCGACCGGGCGGCCGAGTATGAGCTCCACCGCCTGCTCGAGGTTCTGCGAGAAGTCGGTAAAGTATAGCTCCGTCTCGCCGTTACCTTCGTCTTTTACGAAAGGCCTCACGCTCTCCGAGACGGCCTCCGACGAGTCGACGACGCTGACGCCCTCCATGTAGTCGGATATAACGCCCTTTAGAAGCGGGTAGTGCGTGCAGCCCAGAATGAGCGTGTCAACGCGCTTCTCTTTAAGCTCCTTCAGGTAGTGCTCGACGACCTTCCGCGCTATCTCGCCCTCGGTAAGCCCCTCCTCTACGAGCGGGACGAACAGCGGGCAGGCCTTGGCGTAAACCTCCAGACCCGCCGCGCTTAAGGCCTCTTGGTATGCCCCGCTTCTTACTGTAGCGGGCGTGCCTATAACGCCCACCTTCCCTCTGCTCAGCTCGAGCGCCCTCTTTACGCCCGGCTCTATAACGCCGAAGACGGGAAAGGGCAGCTCGCGGCGGAGCGTCTCGAGCGCGTAGGCGCTGGCGGTGTTACAGGCTACCACGAGCAGCTCCACGCCTTTCTCTTTTAAAAACTCCGCACACTCGAGCGCGTAGCGCACCACCGTCTCGGCCGACCTTATGCCGTAAGGTACGCGGGCCGTGTCGCCCAAGTAGACGAGGTCGATGCGCCTAAACCGCTCGCGGAGGGCCTTCAGGACCGTAAGCCCCCCCACGCCGCTGTCAAACACGCCTACTCTCATCTAAGCTATATTTTATGGAGCTGCCCCGCCTTTACGCCATAGCCGACCTGAGCCGCTACGGCGAGCCCTTTTTAGAGAAAGTCGAGCGCGTTTTAGAGAAGGGCGTCAGGATGCTCCAGCTGAGGGCCAAGGGTCTGCCCGCCCGGAGGCTGTACGAGCTGGCCAAAGAGGTAAGGGCGCTTACGCGCCGCTACGGCGCGCTTTTTATAGTTAACGCGCGGGCCGACGCGGCGGCGGCGGTAGGGGCCGACGGGGTACACCTGCCCGAGGCGGGTCTGCCGCCGGAGGCGGTAAAAAGGGTCTTCCCTAACCTGCTCGTGGGCTTCTCGGCCCACTCGCTCGAGTCGGCGCTGGAGGCCCAGAGGCAAGGGGCGGACTTCGTGACCTTCTCGCCCGTCTTTAGAACCGCTTCGCACCCGGAGGCCGAGCCTAAAGGGCTCGAGGAGCTAAAGAGGGTAGCGGAGGCGCTCTCGGTGCCCGTGTACGCGTTAGGCGGGGTAACCGCCGGGCGCGTCCGCGACTGTCTTGAGGCGGGGGCTTACGGCGTGGCGGGCATAGGCCTGTTTTTGGAGAATTCGTTTAACATATCAGACTTATGGACGAGGTGAGGCTTAAAAAGCTCGAGAGGCTTAAAGAGCTCGGGATAAACCCCTACCCTTACCGCTTTGAGGTCTCGGACTTTATAGGTAACGTAAGGAAGCTGTACGAAGAAGAGCCTCCGGAGAACTACCGCGTAAAGGTAGAGGGCACGGCTAAGCGCGTCTCTAAGACCGAAGAGGGCTTTATGGTCCGTCTGGCGGACGAGGAAGGGGTGGAGATGCCCGTCTACACGGCCGAGGAGGGCCTCGAGCAGGGTAAGCGGTACGCCTTTGAGGGCGTGCTTAAGCGCGTGGAGGGGAAGCTCTCGCTCGTAGAAGCGCGGCTTACGGACCGCGGTGAGCCGGTCCGTAAGGTAAAGGAGCAGTTCGACTACGACCCTCAGCACCGGCCCGTCTCGCTGGCCGGGAGGCTCGTCTCTTTAAGAGCTATGGGTAAGGCCGCTTTCGGCCACCTTCAGGACCTTACGGGTAAGATACAGGTGTACCTTAAAAAAGACCTTATAGGCGAGGAGCAGTTTCAGCTCTTTAAAGAGCTCGTAGACCTCGGAGACTTTTTAGGCGTAAGGGGTAAGCTCTTCAGGACGAAGACGGGCGAGCTTACGGTGGAGGTGGAAGAGTTCCAGCTTTTAAGCAAGTCGCTCCTGCCGCTGCCGGAAAAGTGGCACGGGCTTAGAGACACCGAGCTGCGTTACCGCCAGCGCTACCTCGACCTTATCGCCAACCCGCGGGCCCGTAGAAACTTCGCCTTAAGGGCTAAGCTCGTCTCGGAGCTCAGGAGGTTTTTAGAGAGCGCGGGCTTTATAGAGGCCGAGACGCCCGTGCTCCAGCCGGTGGCCAGCGGCGCCAACGCCCGCCCCTTTAAAACCTACCACAACTTCTTAGAGACGGAGCTCTACCTTAGGATAGCACCCGAGCTTTACCTTAAGCGGCTTATCGTGGGCGGGTTCCCGCGCGTGTACGAGCTGGGCAAGAACTTCCGGAACGAGGGGGTGGACCGCTCGCACAACCCCGAGTTTACGATGGTGGAGTTCTACGCCGCTTACTGGGACTACCACGACCTCGTCCGCTTTACCGAGGAGCTTATCTTACATCTGGCCGAGAAGGTGCTGGGTACCACGAGGCTAAAGTACGGCGGGAGGGAGCTCGACCTCTCGCCGCCGTTCAGGAAGGTCCGTTACTTCGAGCTGCTCGAGGAGAAGACGGGTAAAGGTAAGGAGTTCTTCCTGCACGACCTTGAGGGTCTAAGAAAGCTGGCGCACGAGCTGGGCGTAAAGGAGGCCGACCGGCTTACGCACGCCAAGCTTCTGGACAAGGTGTTCGAGAAGGTGGCCGAGCCGGAGCTGTTCCAGCCTACGTTCGTGCTCGACTTTCCTAAGCTCCTCTCGCCGCTGGCCAAGACGCACCGCGAGGACGAGGAGCTGGTGGAGCGGTTCGAGCTCTATCTGGCCGGCTACGAGGTGGCCAACGCTTATACGGAGCTGAACGACCCTCTCGAGCAGAAGGAGCGCTTTCTCCAGCAGCTTAAAGAGCGTCAGGCGGGCGACGAGGAGGCGATGCAGATGGACGAGGACTTTATCACCGCGCTGGCTTACGGGATGCCGCCCACCGCGGGAGAAGGCATAGGCGTAGACCGGCTGGCTATGATATTCGCCGGGGAGGACAGCATCCGCGAGGTCATCCTCTTTCCCCAGCTTAAGCCTAAAAAGTAGAAAAAAGTTACCGCCCCTACGGGGCGGTCTTCTCTTCTTGCGTCTTCTCCTGAACCTTCTGGGAAATCCTGTACGAGCAGAACTCGGGCCCGCACATAGAGCAGAACTTAGCGCTCTTGTAGCCCTCCTGAGGTAGCGTCTCGTCGTGGTAAGCGCGGGCCGTCTCGGGGTCCATGGCCAGCTCGAACTGACGGTTCCAGTCAAACGCGTAACGGGCCTTAGACATCTCGAGGTCCCAGTCCCGGGCGCCGGGCCAGTGCTTGGCCAAGTCCGCCGCGTGGGCCGCAATCTTGTACGCTATAACGCCCTGCTTGACGTCCTCTACGTTGGGTAGACCCAAGTGCTCCTTAGGCGTTACGTAGCAGAGCATAGAGGCACCGGCCCAGCCCGCGAGCGCTCCTCCTATGGCGCTGCCTATGTGGTCGTACCCGGGCGCTACGTCTAAAACGAGCGGCCCCAGTACGTAAAAGGGCGCCTCGTGACACCACTCTTGCTGGATTCTCATGTTAAAGGCCACTTGGTGGAGCGGGACGTGCCCGGGCCCTTCCACCATAACCTGTACGTCGTGCTTCCAAGCCTTTTCTACCAGCTCGCCTAAAACCCTTAGCTCGGCCAGCTGGGCGTCGTCCGTGGCGTCCTCTATGCAGCCGGGCCTTAGCGCGTCGCCGAGCGAGAAGGCAACGTCGTACTTTTTAAATATCTCGCATATCTTGTCAAAGTGCTCGTAGAGGGGGTTCTGCTTCCCGTGCTCGGTCATCCACTGGGCTAAAATGGCCCCGCCGCGCGAGACTATACCCATAACGCGGTGCTGCACCAGCGGCAGGTGCTCGCGGAGTATCCCGGCGTGGATGGTCATGTACGAGACGCCCTGACGGGCCTGCTCCTCTATAACGTCGAGGATGAGGTCCACGGTAAGCTCCTTTACGTCGCCCTTGGCCAGCTTCCAAGCCTCGTATATGGGTACCGTGCCTACGGGCACGGTGCTTACGCCTATTATCGCCTCCCGCGTCTCTTTTATCGCGTCACCGGTCGAGAGGTCCATTATGGTGTCCGCACCGTACTTTATGGCCACTTTAGCCTTCTCTACTTCGGTGGGTATGTCCGAAGCAAGGCCCGAGTTGCCTATGTTGGCGTTGACCTTAACGCGCGAGTTTATGCCTATGCACATAGGCTCGAGGTGGAGGTGGTTAACGTTGGCCGGGATTATCATCCGTCCGCGCGCCACCTCCTGACGGACGAACTCGGGATGTAGACCCTCGCGCTTGGCCACGAAACGCATCTCTTCGGTAATAATGCCTTGGCGGGCCAGATGCATCTGCGTTTTGTTCTTCAGGTGCTTCCGCCTCTCGACCCACTCCGCTCTCAGCATCCTTTAACCTCCGTAGAAACTAAACATAGACCCGTAGGTGCTTACTCCTATGATAAGCTTCAGAAAAGCTCCTGAAGGTACTCGGGCGCTATGACCGTGTCGCGACGGAACACCTCCCGCTCGTGGGGGTAGTCCGTCCGGTAGTGGACGCCCCGGCTCTCCTTCCGCGCACGCGCACCCAGCACCGTACAGAGGGCTACCAGCAGTATGTCGTACATCTGGCGGTTCTCGGGCGTACGGGCCCAGCCGCGGGCCTCTTTGAGCCAGCGCGTTATCCGTCTCTGGGCCTCGGCCAGACCTTCCTCGTCGCGCTCGAGACCGGCCTTCTCCCACATGAGCTTTTTAAGCTCTCCCAGCGTAAACGAGGGGCCCGAGCTGCCCCCGGCGTCGTTTCTAAACTTCAGCTTACCGGGCGGCTTTCTGTACTCGAGGTAAATCTGGTAGGCCAGACGGTGGGCAAAGACCACGCCCTCGAGAAGGGAGTTCGAAGCCAGACGGTTGGCCCCGTGTACGCCCGTACAGGCGCTCTCGCCCACGGCGTAAAAGCCCTCTATCGACGAGCGGCCGCGGTCGTCTACCTCCACGCCGCCTATGTAGTAGTGTGCGGCCGGGCTTACGGGCACGGGCTCTACGGTGGGCTCGTAGCCGCTCTCGCGTACGTAGGCGGTGCTGGTGGGGAAGCGCTCCTCGAGCTTTATCCCCTTTTTTATTAAGGGTCTTAAGTCTAAAAAGACGCGCCGGCCCTGCTTCATCTGCCTGTAGATGGCACGGGCCACCTCGTCGCGCGGGAGCAGCTCGTCGACGAACCGCTCGCCCCGGTCGTTTATAAGTACGGCTCCTTCGCCCCTTACGGCCTCGGATATAAGAAGGCCCGTCTCGCGGAGGACCGTCGGGTGGAACTGGACGAACTCGGGATTTTTCACCGAGGCGCCCGAGCGGAAGGCCAGCCCAATCCCGTCACCTCTTACCTTTTTAGGGTTGGAAGTATACAGGTACATAGAAGCCGCTCCGCCGCTGGCGAGCACCACGTGCGAGGTCCTTACCACTTTAAGCGTCCCTTCTTGAGCGTAAAGAACGCCCGCCACGCGCCCGTCTTCCGTAAAGACCTCCTGCAGCTCGCCGAAAACGACGGGCACGCCCAGCTCCTCGAGCCTTCTGAAGAGCTTGGTCGATATCTCCCGGCCCGTAAAGTCTTTAGCCCTTAAAACGCGGGCCCTGCTGTGCCCGCCTTCTACCGTCGTCAGAAACTCTCCCCCTTCCCGGTCGAACTCCACGCCCCAGCGGACCAAGTCCGCTATCCGCATGGGGCCCTCGTAGGCAAGAAGACGCGTCTTCTCCTCGTCGTTTAAAAACCGGCCGGCCCTTACCGTGTCGCAGTAGTGTAGGTGGGGGCTGTCGTAGGGCTGGACCGCCGCGGCTATCCCGCCCTGCGAGTAGTAGGTGTTACCTATGCCGCGCGTGAGGATGACGGGGTTTAAGCCCAGCTCTTTAAGGTATATGGCCGTCGAGAGGCCCGCTATGCCGCTGCCGCAGACGAGCACCTGCGCCTCTTCGTCCGGGAGACGGGAGGCGTCAAACGCCAGAAAGAACCTCATGCTCCGCTACTTTCATAATTAGTGAAGCGAGTTTGTCCGGGTCGTGACGGACGAAGTCGCCCTCTTTACCGATAAGGTCCTCCGCGTAAACCGCCACGCCCTCCCGGGCTATGTTCGTAACGTCGGGCACTACGGGCTCTTGTTTCTGCTCGAGGTACCTCCGTAAAAGCGGGTCGGGCGGCATCTTGGTGTTTACCACCGCCGCGTCCACGCGCTCTATACCCGACAGCTCTAAGAAGGTCTTAAGGTGGTCGTAGGCGGTAAAGCCGTCCGTCTCGCCCGGCTGCGTCATGGCGTTAACCACGAACACCTTCAGGGCTTTACTCTCGTTCACCGCGTCGCGTATCTCTTTTACCAAGAAGTTGGGCAGTATGCTCGTGTACAGACTGCCGGGGCCTATCACGATAAGGTCCGCCTCGAGAATCTTCTCCACGGCCTCTTTAGGCGCCTTGGCGTTGGGAGGCTCGAGCCATATCTGCTTTATCTTTTTACCTTTTTTACCGTACTCGGTTATCTGCTCCTCGCCCTTTATAACTTTCCCGTCGTCGAAGCGGGCCACGAGGTGGACGCTGCAGGTCGTGGAGGGTATTATCTGGCCGCGCGTGTTTAGTATCCGCGAGGCGAGCTTAACGGCCTCTAAGAAGCTGCCCGTTATGTCGGTAAGGGCCGTGAGGAAGAGGTTACCGAAGGCGTGCCCCTCGAGCCCTTCGCCTTTAAACCGGTACTGGAAGAGCTTCCTTAAAACGTCTTCGGCCTCCGAGAGGGCCACTATGCAGTTTCTTATGTCCCCGGGTGCGGGTATGTGGTATATCTCGCGCAGCTTACCCGTCGAGCCGCCGCTGTCGGCCACCGTAACCACGGCCGAGAGCTCTTCTATCCGCTTACCCACTTCCTTCTTTAGGCCCCTCAGCAGGGACGACAGGCCCGTCCCCCCGCCGAGGGCCACCGTCTTAAGCTTCTTCATCTCTCACGCCCTCTACTTCTATTTTTAACTTAAGGTCTTTATAAACTACGGTTAACTGTTTAAAAAAACCCTCGGGCGCGCGCTCGGAGAAGAGCACGCGGACGTCCCTCCAGCGGAGCTCTTCAAGCCTGCCGTCTTTTAGGTAAAGCCTTACGCCCTTCTCGTTCTCGAGCACGGCCCTGCCGGCCAGACAGCTAACCACGCGGTACCTGCCCGGGAGGTAGCCGTAAAGCAGCTCCGTCGGCGAGACGGGCAGCTCTAAGCACGCACCGTCGAGACAGACCGAGCGGCCCTTAAGCGTGAGACCGGTAAAGGCGGTCCTGAGCAGCTCCCGCCCGTCTTCTCTTATTAAAACGAAGGGGGTTTTAAGGGGTCCGGCCTTTAGGTAGCCGTAAAGTGTTACGCGCTCGGGAGGCGGGTTAAGGAGGTTAGAAAGCAGCTTCTCCGGCGGCGGGCAGAGCTTCGGCGCGCAGGCGAGTAAAAGAAGAAGCAGCGCCAGAGGTCTCACTCTCTTCTTACCTCTAAAGCTTTAGCGTGGGCGTGGAGACCCTCCGCCCGCGCGAGGGTCTCGGCGTAAGGGGCGAGCTTAGAGAATCCTTCGGCCGAGACGTATATAACGGAGGAGCGCTTTATAAAGTCGTAAACGCCTAAGGGCGAGAAGAAGCGGGCGGTACCGCCGGTGGGCAGGGTGTGGTTGGGGCCTAAGACGTAGTCGCCGAGAGGCTCGGAGGCGTACCCGCCTAAAAAGACGGCTCCGGCGTGCTTTACGAGCGGGAGGAGGGCAAAAGGGTCTCCGGTGACGAGCTCGAGGTGTTCGGGCGCTAATAGGTTTGCCACCTCGCAGGCCTGCGTTAGGTCGTTTACCAGAAAGACGGTCCCGAAGCGCTCGAGCGACTTGCGCGCTATCTCGCGCCGCGGAAGCTCGCTAAGGAGCTTCTCGAGCTCTTTAAGAACCGAGTGCGCCAGCTCCTCGGAGGGCGTGACGAGGATAGAGGCGGCCAGCTCGTCGTGCTCGGCCTGAGAGAGGAGGTCCGCCGCCACCCAGCGCGGGTTTGCCGTCTCGTCGGCTACGACGAGCACCTCCGAGGGCCCGGCTATCATGTCCACGTCCACCTTCCCGTAGACGAGCTTTTTAGCCAGCGCCACGTAGACGTTGCCGGGCCCTACTATTTTGTCTACTTTGGGTATCCGCTCCGTCCCGTAGGCGAGGGCGGCCACGGCCTGAGCGCCGCCTACGCGGAAGACGCGGCTAACGCCCGCAACGAAGGCGGCGGCTAAGGTGTACTTCCCGGGGTTGGGCGAGACCATAACTATCTCCTCTACGCCCGCCACCGCCGCGGGCACGACGTTCATAAGCACCGTAGACGGGTAGGCCGCCTTACCGCCCGGTACGTAGACGCCCACGCGCTCGAGAGGCAGCACCTTCTGGCCCAAGACGGCTCCCCGCTCTTCTTTAAAGAAGGCGTTCTCGAGCTGCTTCTCGTGGAAAACCCGTATCCGCTCCTCGGCAAGCTCGAGCGCCCGCTTAACCTCCTCCTCCGTCTCCTCGAACGCCCGCTCGAGCTCCTCGTAGGGCACCTCCAGCTCCTCGGGCGTGAGCTTAACCCCGTCAAACCTCTCGGTAAACTCCACGAGCGCCCCGTCGCCTCTTTCTTTTACCTGCTTTATTATCTCGCGTACCACCTGTTCGTACTCTTCCTCTAACAGCTCGCCGCGCGAAGCAAGCAGCTTAAGCCGCTCGTTTGTACGCCAGTTTTCCCTTCTCAGGTCTTCTACCTTCATGCTTTCCACCTCAGTAAAGACCGAGCTTTTTAAGGAGATTCAGTACCGTCTCGTTCTCGTGAAGTCCCAGACGCTTTAAAATCTCGTACACGAAGGAGGGCTTTTTAAGCTTGGCCTCCATGTCGAGCCTCTCGGCCGTGAGTATGGTGTAAAAGTCGAACTTCCAGACGACCTTACGGTCGTTCTCGAGCTTCCCGTTCGTCTCGACCACGCGGTAAGGAAAGACCGCCTCGTACGTCCAGTAGTACTCCGAAAGCGGGTAGAGCGCCAGCGCCTCCTCTTCTTCTTTACTCACTTCGCGCTCTTTCTTTTTAGAGACGCGCTCGAAGTTTACAAACTCCCCTTCCTCTTTTACGGTTATGCTCTCTTCGCGCAGGTCCGTCGAGAGGTACTTAGCGAGACTTTTTAGGTCTTTAAAGGTAAAGTAGACCTCGTAGGTGACGGTGTTACCCTCTTGGATGCGCCTGACCTTGGTTAAGGTTACGCCGTTTACCTTCTCGGGCTCTTTTTTTAGCTTCTCTTCGAGTTTGTAAAAGTCCGGGTCGAGCTGTGAGGCCAGCAGGCTCGGGACGGTAAGCCTCTGGACGCCCTCCCCGCTAAAGCTCTCGTTAAAGGTGAGCTTCTCGTGGTAGGTAAAGCAGCTAAACGAGAGCGCAAGTAGCAGCGCTGCCCCCACCGCCCTAAGAGCGCTTAACATACTTTAAGTTTAATCCTTTTTCGAAAAGCTCGTAAAGGACGGGTAGGAGAAAGAGGCTGAGAGGTAGGGCCGTAATAAGACCGCCTATAACGGCCACGGCTAAAGGTCTCCGCTGCTCCGAGCCGGCGGTTAGGCCCAGCGCCACGGGCACGAGCGATGCTATAACGGTGAGCGTCGTCATGAGGATGGGTCTTAGACGCTCTTTCCGCGCCTGCATTATGGCCTCGCGGACGGGCAGCCCTTCCTCCTTTAGCTGGATTATCCGCTCTATAAACAGGACCGCGTCGCGCACGACTATACCTATAAGCAGGATTATCCCGAAGTAGGCGGGCACCGAGAGCGAGACGCCCGTAAGGGCCATAAGCCCGAAGGTGCCCGGGACCGCCAGCGGTACCATAAGCAGCACCGTAAAGGGGTGCTTTAGGCTCTCAAAGAGCGAGGCCAGAACCATGTAAACGCCTACTACGGCCGCTATTATCGAGAAGACGAAGCCGCGGAAGGCTTTGCGGAACTCCCTCACCTGACCCGTGGCCTCGTAGCTGTAGCCTAAGGGGAGGTTGCGCTTAAGCCACGCCTCCACCTTCTCTTTGGCCGTGGCCAGGTCTATGCCCGCTACGTTGGCGTAAAAGGTAAACGAGTACTGGCGGTTGTAGCGGTTCAGCGAGAAGTATCCCGAGCCGAGCTCTACCTTTACGAGCTCGCTTAAAGGCACGAGCTTACCTTCTTTGTTGCGGACGAAGACCTTTTTAAGGCTCTCGGGCGTGCTCCGGAAGCTTTTGGGAGCTCTTACTATAAGGTCGTAGCTTTTGGCGCCCAGCTCGTACGTACCCACCACGAGCCGGCCGAAGAGGGCGTTCAGCACGTCGGCTACCGTCTGGGCGTCTACGCCCAGCTCGCCGAGCTTATCCCGGTCGACCGAGAGCTTAACCTGCGGTGCGTTAAGCCTCAGGTCCGTGTCCACGTCCCTGAAGCCCTCCGCGCGGGAGAACTCCTCGACCATCTTCTGCGCTATCCGCTCGAGCACCTCTAAACTCTCTCCGCGTACGACGAACTGGATGTCCGAGGAGCGGCCCCGCCCGTGGGCTACGGCAAAGGGCGTCTCTACGCTCACCTTTACGTCTTTTATCTTTGCAAACTCTTTACGCAGCTCCTCCATAACTTTTAGCACGTGCGGCCGGCGGTCGCGCTCGACCAGATAGACGAACACTATCCCCCGGTTAACCCCTACCCCGCCGAGCCCTTCTCCTACCGAGAGACCGAACTTCTTTACGTAAGGGCTGGCGTTAAGGACGCGCTCAATCTCGCGCGCTTTCGCGTCGGTAAACTCGAACGAGCTGCCCACGGGCGTCTCAAAGCGTACTATAAGCCTGCCCTCGTCCGTGGTAGGAAAGAACTCTTTTTTGGTGTGTTTGTAAAAGTAGACTCCGGCAACGACGTTAAGCAGCGACAGGGCTACTACCCAGCCTTTACGGTTAAGCGCGAGCTTAAGAAGCCGGTCAAAGAGCCTCTCGAAGCGCGCGTAAAGGCGCATAAAGAGGTTCTCCGACGGCTCGGCCGTTACGAGACGGCTGGCGGCCATGGGCGTGAAGGTGACGGACACCAGATACGAGACGGCTATGGCCAGTACGAGCGTGAGGGCGAAGTTGCGCAGAAACTCGCCCAGCACGCCCCGCAGGAAGAGGATGGGCAGAAAGACGACAATGAGCGAGGCCGTAGAGGCCAGCAGGGCGAACATGACGACCCTCGTGCCTTCTACGCCCGCCTCTAAAGGCGGGCGTCCTTCTTGTCTTCTTCTGTATATGCTCTCGAGCACGACGATGGCGTCGTCTATAACTATCCCGACGGCTACGGCCATGGCGAGGAGGGTTATCATGTTTAGCGACATGCCGAGCATGTAAAGGGCGAAAACCGTGCCGAGCAGGGCCACGGGTATGGCGGAGACGGGCACGAGCGTAAGCCTCAGGCTGCCTAAAAAGGCGTAGACGGTGAAGGCGGTAAGGAGGCTGCCGACGACTATCTCCTCGCCGGCGGCCCGTACGCTCTCTTTTATAAAGGTGCTGGCGTCGAAGGTGTAGTCGACGTCTACGCCCGGCGGGAGGAGCTTTTTCAGCTCGCGAACTTTACGCTTTACCGCGTCGGCCACCTCTACGGTGTTGGTCTTGGCCTGTTTGTAGACCACGAGCCCTACGGCGGTCTTACCTTTAAAGCGGGAGGCGCTCCGCCGCTCGTCGAGCTCGAAGCTTACGCGCGCCAGCTCGCCGAGACGGACGTCTTTAAGTACGTAAATCCGTTCTATCCCTCTCTCCGTGCGGGCTTTCCCGAAAAAGCGGAGCGTGTACTCTTTCTCTCTCCCGGTTATAAGGCCGGCGGGGGCCTCGAAGTGGTTCTTTTTTAGCGCGTTAACCAGCTCGAGCACCGAGAGGCCCCGTGCGTAGAGGGCAAACGGGTCGGGCTCGACGAGGAGCACCATCTCTGTAAACCCGCCGAGCGTCACCTCGCCCACGCCGTTTACGCGCTCGAGCTCCTTCTTAAGTACTTCTTCGGCCAGATAGGCGAGCGTCTCGTACGGCAGCGCGTCCGAGTAGAGGTAGAAGGCGAGTATGGGCGTGGAAGAGGTGTCGGTCTTTCTAACCAGCGGCGGCTCGACGCCGGGGGGCATCCGGCGGTAGGCCCGCTCCACCGCGTCGCGGACCTCTTGAGCCGCCACGTCAACGTCCTTCTCAAGCGAGAAGGTTATGGTAACGACCGAGACGCCCGCGTAGCTCGACGAGTAGATGGCCTCTATCCCGCTTATAGTAGAGACCTCTTCCTCTATAACGCGCGTGACGTTCGCGTCTACTACCTCGGGGCTGGCACCCGGGTAGACGGTGTTCACGGTAACGACGGGAAACTCCACGTCGGGCAGCCGGTCTACGGGTATAAGCTTAAGCGAGTAGAGGCCCAGAAGGATAAACGAGAGCGTAAGCATCCAAGTAGTGACGGGCCGGCGGACGAAAAACTCGACCATTCAGCTCCATTATACTCTTACATATGGAGACCGCTTACGCGGTTAGTAAGTTCTAACCCGGAGGAAGGCCATGAAAAAGGTTCTCGTAATAGGCGGGGGCGTTGCGGGTACCGAGGCGGTGATAACGCTCAGAAAGTACGGCTTTACCGTCGAGCTTCTCTCGGACCGGCCGTACTTTTACGCTTACCCGGCCGCCATATGGGTGCCCACGGGGGAGGTAAAGCCCGAAGCGGTTAAGCTCGGCCTCGAAGACTTCTGTAAGCGGTGGGGAGCGAGCTTCCGTCAAGGAAAGCTCGAGCGGATAGAGGAAGACAAGGCCGTCTTAGACGACGGGACCGCTTTAAGCTTCGACTACGCCGTTCTGGCCCTCGGTCAGGGCAAGCTGCCCGTAAAGGGGCTCGAGCACACCCTATCGCCCTGCGGCACGCCCGAAGAGATAGAGAGGATAAAAGACGAGCTCGACGAGCTTATAAAAAAGGGCACGGGCCGGATAGCCTTCGGCTTTGCCGGGAACCCTAAAGACAAGAGCGCCATGCGCGGCGGCCCGCTCTTTGAGCTGCTGTTTAACGTCGACGACCTGCTGAGGCGCCGGGGTCTGCGCGAGCGGTTCGAGCTGTTTTTCTTCAGCCCGAGCCCCAGTCCGGGCGAGCGGCTCGGCAAGAAAGCCGTAGAGCTGCTGCAGAAGACCTTTAAGAAGCTCGGGATAAAGAGCAAAACGGGCGTAAAGATTAAGGAGTTTACGCCCGAGGGCGTGGTCTTTGAAGACGGCGAGACGGTAAAGACCGACCTGACGCTCTTTATACCCGGCGGGAAGGGCCTGCCGGTTTTAGAGCGGTCGGGCCTCCCGCTTAACGAGGCGGGCTTCGTAAAGATTGACGACCGGTGCCGCGTGGAGGGCTCCGGGACGCTCTACGCCGTGGGCGACTGCGCCGCCGTAGAAGGCCCGCCTTGGGTAGCCAAGCAGGGCCACCTGTCCGAGAGCATGGCCCGGATAGCCGCCCGGGACCTAGCTTACCGCGAAGGCCTTACGCCGAAGCCGCCCGAGAGCTACAAAAAACACCTACACATAATCTGCCTTATGGACATGGGTAGGCGCGGGGCCGGGCTGGCCTACCGCGACGACAGACGGGCCCTCTTTATCCCTCTGCCCGTCGTAGGGCACTGGATAAAGCGCCTCTGGCTGCCTTACTACAAAGCCGTAAAGACGGGCAGGCTACCCCGTATAATTTAAAGGTTGTAGAGCCTTGAGGTACCTAACGGCGCTCGTTTTTCTCCTCCTTCTCGCCTGCTCTGCCGAGCAGACCCGTAAGCCCGCCCGCGAGAGCGTCGTAACGGTAAAGGCCGTAGCGCTAAAGCCCGTCGAGGTTACGCTCCACTACGAGACGAAGGGCACCTTTAGGGCCTTAAAAGAGGCCCGCCTCGCGCCCGAGGTGGCGGGCGTGGTGGTAAAGCTTTACAAGCTCGAAGGCGAGCGCGCCCGCAGGAACGAGCCCATACTGAAGGTACGCGACGACGAGCTTAGGTACCGCTACGAGGAGCTTAAGGCCCGTCTGGCCGAGCTTTTAGAGAACTACCGCTACCAGCAGGCCGTGGTAAAAAGACGGAAGCTCCTCTACGAGAAAGAGCTCATAGCCCGCGAGGAGTACGAGCGGGAGCTTACGCGCCTGAGGGCCTTAAAGCGGCAGATAAAGGCCCTTAAGGCCAGCCTCAGGTCGCTCGAGACGCAGCTAAGAAAGACCGTCCTCCGCGCACCCTTCGACGGGATAGTGGCCCAGAGGTTCGTAAGCGTAGGCGACTACGCCTCCCCTCAGAAAGAGGCCGTACGGTTCCTCTCGTTAAAGCCGCTGCGGTTCCGCTTCTCGGTCCCGCAAGTTTATCAAGAGAGCGTAAAGGAGCTAAAGACGCTCCGCGTAGAGGTAGAAGGCGTGGGCAGCTTCACCGGAAGGACCGTCTACGTCTCACCCTTTGCCGACGAGAGTAAAACCGTCTGGGTCGAGCTCGAGCTGCCCAACGACGACGAGCGGCTTAAGCCCGGCTACTACGGGACCGTAAAGGTACCGCTTAAGCGCGTTAAGGCCTTCCGCGTGCCCGAGCGGGCGCTCGTGCTTTTGGGCAACCGTAAAGCCGTCTGGGTGGTGAAAAACGGCACGGCGCGCGCCCGCCCCGTAAAGGTACTGAAGGTAGAAAACGGCTACGCCTTTATAACGGGCGAGCTAAAAGAGGGCGAGCTCGTCGTCGTCGACGGCGTCTCGGCCCTAAAAGAAGGCGTAAAGGTGAGGCTCGAGTGAGGCTGCTGGCGCTGCTGCTTACGCCCTTTCTGGCCTTCTCTTTAACGCTCGAGGAGGCGGTAAAGCTCGCGCGCGAGCGTGCCTCGGAGGTACGCATCTCGCGCCTCGACGCCGAGAAGGCCAGAAAGGAGTTTTTAAGGAGCCTCAGCGCCCTCCTGCCGCGCCTGAGCTTCACCTACTCGTACACACACCTCGACCCTAACCTCGTCTTCGGCTTCGGGATACAAGACAGACAGGAGTTCAGCCTCTCGCTTATACAGACGGTGTTTAACCTCACGGCCCTTAGGGCCGTCTGGGCTTCTAAAGAAGGAGAGGAGCTTAAACGGCTCGTCCTTAAAGACGCCGAAAGGGAGATTACTTACCACACGAAAGACGCCTTTTACGCCCTTCTGTACCGGAAGGCCCTTATAGAGCTCGGCCGCGAGGAGCTTGCCTACTGGCGCGAGTACTACCGGCTGGTTGAGAAACGCTACGAGGCTGGCCTCGTACCTAAGATAGAGCTCGTAAGGGCTCGCGCCCAGCTTAAGAGCTCCGAAGCCTCTTTAAAGCAGAAGGAGACCGACTACGAGAACGCCCTCGAGGAGTTTTTAGCCTTCCTAAAGCTGGAGAAAGGCGAGCCGGAGGGGAGCCTCGAGCTTCCGCCCGAGCGCTTCAGCTACGAGGAGCTAAAAGAGGCGCTGCTTAAAAACAACAGCACTCTACGCGTGGCGCGTAAGGCCCTCCGGTTAGCCGGGCTTCAGGTAAAAGTGGTAGAAGGGGAGTACCTGCCGTCGGTGGAGGCCTTTGCCGACTACCGCGGCTTTACCGGACGGAAGACGCTCTACGGCGGGACCGTCTGGATAAAAGGCTACTCGGTGGGCCTGCGCGTCAGCTACAACCTCTTTGACGGGCTCTCGCGCGAGGCCCGCCGCGCCTCGGCCCGGATAGAGTTTCTAAAAGAGCAGGAGCGGCTCCTCGACCTTAGGTACCGCCTTCTGGCCGAGCTAAAAAAGACGCTCAACGCCCTCGAGGCGGTTAGTAAGCAGATAGAGGCCACGCGCCTATCGCTCGAGGCGTCTAAAGAGGCCTTAAGGCTGGCTACGGAGCGCTACGCCCACGGCGTGGGCTCGTACCTCGAGGTGCTCGAGGCCCGGAAGAACCTGACCGAGACGAAAGCCCGTCTGTACGAGCTTATGTACCGCCGCGCCTCCTTACGCGCTTACTTAGAGCGCCTCACGCGCTGAGAGCTTCTCTTTAAGCCTGCAGACCGGGCATACCTCTCCCGCCGTCGGCTCGCCGCAGACTTTACAGCTTTTTAGCTCGGCTTTGTCGTCGGTGCGGAACCTCGGGTAGACCTTCCGCAGGTACTCGAGGTAAAAGCGGAGCTTCGTGCCCGGGAAGCGCTCCTCTATCTGGTTGAGAACCTGCTTGTAGAAGATGCTCGTCGCGTCCTCGGCAAACGGACACTCTTCTTCTATAAAGTCTATCCCCTCGAGAAGCGCGTAGAGGGCCGTCTCCTTCTCGGTAAACTTACAGAAGGGCTTAACTTTTCTTACGAAACCGCCTTCTTCCTTTAAGACGGGGTACTTCCGTCCTAAGTACTTCTCGTTCCAGTTTAAGACGCTCGCGAGCAGCGAGGAGGCCTCGTCGTCGAGGTTGTGGCCCGTGGCTACCACCTCGTAGCCTTCTTCTTTAGCCACTTTGTTGAAGTTGTAACGCTTTACGACGCCGCAGAGCGAGCAGGCCTCGCGCGAGGTGTGCTTTACCAGCTCGGGCAGACGGTCGAGCTCCTTAGAGAGGTCTTTAACGATTAGGCGGGCGCCCAGCTCGCGGGCGAACTTCTCCACTTTCTCCTTAGAGCGCTCCGAGTACTCCCCTATCCCGAGGTGGATGTAAAGCCCGTCGGCCCGATAGCCGAGTTTACGCAACACCTTCCAGAGGGCCAGACTGTCCTTACCGCCCGATACGGCCACGAGCACGCGCTCGTCTTCGGTAAACATCTTAAACTCTTTAATCGTTCTCGCCGTATAGCGCTCGAACCACTCTACGAAGTGCTCTCGGCAGAGCGCGAGCCGGTGGTGGGGCATGTAAATAACGGCCCGCTTACCGCAAATCCTGCACTTTTTCATAGAAAATGAATTTAGACGGCTTAAACTTATTTTTCTCGAGGAGGTCGGAGCGTGCTCAGGGTCGTGTTAAAGTCGAAGCTGCACCGTCTTACGGTTACGGGCGCGGACCTGCACTACGAGGGCAGCCTCTCGCTCGACGAGGAGCTTATGGAGCTTGCAGACCTCGTGCCTTTCGAGCGCGTCGACGTTTACAACATAAACAACGGCGCCCGCTTCCAGACTTACGTCATCCCCGCGCCGCGCGGCTCGGGCGAGGTTAAGCTCAACGGCGCCGCCGCCCGTCTGGGCGCGGCGGGCGACCTTATTATCGTCGCTTCTTATGTGTACCTAAACGAGGAGGAGCTAAAGAGCTTTAAGCCTAAGCTCGTCTTCGTAGACGGGAGAAACCGGCCGCTTAAGGAGGCGCCCGTAGCTTGAGCTTCCCGCGCGTGCCCGAGCTCTTTCCCGAAGAGGCCTACGAGCTGGCGCGTAACGAGCCGGTACTCTTTTTAGACGTCCGTACGCCCGAGGAGCACGCGCAGGAACGGATACCCGGCTCCGTGCTCGTGCCTCTTGACGAGCTTAGGCTCCGCTACCGGGAGCTGCCTAAAGACAAGAAGCTCGTCGTTTACTGCAGGAGCGGAGAGCGGAGCGCTTACGCCACTTACGCTCTCCGCCGATTAGGTTACGAAGCTTACAACCTCGCCGGCGGCATCCTCGCGTGGCCCTACGAGACGGAGCCCTGAAGCTCTTTTACCTTACGCATAAGCTCAGGGTAAAGCGGGAAGCGCTCGCACAGCTCCCTTACCTGAGCGCGGACGCGCTCTTGCGTCTTCTCGTCGTCTAAGGCGTTTAGTACCTCCGTTATCCAGCGGGCTATAAGGCGCATCTCGTCCTCTTTCATCCCGCGCGTGGTGAGCGCCGCCGTTCCTATCCTTATCCCGCTCGTCTTGGTAGGCGGCAGCGGGTCGAAGGGTACGGCGTTCTTGTTGACCGTTATGCCCGCCTGCTCGAGCGCCTTCTCCGCCTCTTTACCCGTTATACCTTTGTCGCGCAGGTCTACGAGCACTATGTGCGAGTCCGTACCGCCGGTTACCACCCTAAAGCCCGCGCGCACGAGCTCCTCGGCCAGCACGCGCGCGTTCTTAACCACCTGCTCTGCGTAAGCCTTAAACTCGTCGCTCATGGCCTCCTTAAAGGCCACCGCCTTGGCGGCTATAACGTGCATAAGCGGCCCGCCCTGTATCCCCGGGAAGACCGCCTTGTCGACGGCCTTAGCAAACTCCTTAGTTGTTAAAATAAAGCCGCTGCGCGGGCCGCGGAGCGTCTTGTGCGTGGTGGAGGTGACGAACTGGGCGTAAGGGACCGGGTTGGGGTAGACGCCGCCGGCTATAAGGCCCGCGTAGTGGGCCATGTCTACCATAAAGAGCGCGCCCACCTCGTCGGCAATCTCGCGCATCTTGGCCCAGTCGAAGGTGCGCGGGTAGGCCGACGCACCGCCTACTATAAGCTTAGGCTTGTGCTCCTTGGCAAGACGGTAAAGCTGGTCGTAGTCAATAAGCTCCGTCTTGGGGTTTACGCCGTAGTGAACCACGCGGTAAAGCTTACCGCTGAAGTTAACCTTAGCCCCGTGCGTCAGGTGCCCGCCGTGCGCGAGGTCCATACCCATTATCGTGTCGCCCGGCTCTAAGACCGCAAAGTAGACCGCCATGTTAGCCTGAGAGCCCGAGTGAGGCTGGACGTTCGCGTGCTCCGCGCCGAAGAGCTTCTTAGCCCGCTCTATGGCCAGATTCTCCACCACGTCCACGAACTCGCACCCGCCGTAGTAGCGCTTACCCGGCAGACCCTCCGCGTACTTGTTCGTAAGCACGCTCCCCGTAGCCTCCATAACCGCCAGAGAGGTAAAGTTCTCCGACGCTATCATCTCGAGGTTGTAAAACTGCCGCTCCAGCTCCTTAGCTACCGCTTGAAACACCTCGGGGTCCGTGCGGTACAGATGTTCCATAGTTCTCTAATTATACTGTTTCACCATGGGTGAGCTTAGCTACGCCCTCTCGTTCTCTCTCGTCCTTCTGGCCGTTCTCCTGTCGCGTCTCGGCCGTCTGGGTCTCGAGACGGAGCTGCTCGTCTCCTCTCTGCGCGCCTTTCTCCAGCTTCTGGCCCTCGGGCTCGTGCTTAACGAGCTTTTAACGCTTAAGGGCTTCCTCCGTACGCTCGCGGTACTGACGCTTATGAGCCTTTTTGCGAGCTTTATTTTTACCGAGCGCAGCAGGAGCCGCGCCCTCTTCCTGCCGGCCTTTGTTTCTATAAGCCTCTCGGCGGCCCTGCCCGCGGGTCTGCTCGTGGCCCAAGGCGTCTTAAAGCCCGTGGCGTGGGAGCTGCTGCCGCTGGGCGGGCTGCTTATAGGTAACACGCTAAACTCCCTAACGCTCTTTTACGAGCGGACCAAGGCCGAGATAAAAAGCCGGCGCGACGAGATAGAGGCCCGCGTAGCTTTAGGAGCAACGCTCTATCAGGCCCTCGAGGAGGTTATAAAGAGCGCCGTTAAAAACGCCCTTCTGCCTAAACTCAACTGGCTCCGCTCGGCGGGTCTCGTCCACGTACCGGGCGTGGCCGTGGGCATGCTGGCCGCGGGCGTCCCGCCCGTAAAGGCCGTCCTCTTTCAGGCCGCCGTCCTGTACGCCCTGCTGCTGGCGGGTCTGCTCTCGAGCTACGCGTTTGCCCTGCTTGCTTACGAGCGGCTCTTTAAAGAGAGCTTCCGCCTATAATAAAGCTCATGGAGGCTCCGCCGCTTATAGCCTTAGGCGTCGTTGCGCTCTTTTTCCTCCTCTCGGCCGTAAAGGTCATACCCGAGTACGAGCGGGCCGTCGTGTTCCGTCTCGGCCGCGTCATAGGTGCCAAAGGCCCCGGCCTTATACTGCTTATCCCCATCATAGACCGGATGGTCCGCGTCTCTTTAAGAACCATAACCTTAGACGTCCCCACGCAGGACGTAGTTACGCGCGACAACGTCTCGGTACAGGTCGACGCGGTGGTCTACTTCCGCGTCGTAGACCCCGTAAAAGCCATAGTAGAGGTGGAAGACTTCCTCTACGCCACCTCCCAGATAGCCCAGACCACGCTAAGAAGCGTCTGCGGTGAGGCGGACCTCGACGAGCTTCTCTCCCAACGCGAGAAGATTAACCGGAAGCTCCAAGAAATCATAGACCGCCAGACCGACCCGTGGGGCGTTAAAGTCATAGCCGTGGAGCTTAAAAAGATAGACCTGCCCGAAGAGCTCCGTAAAGCCCTCGCCCGTCAGGCCGAAGCGGAGCGCGAGAGGAGGGCGAAAATTATCAGTGCCGAGGCCGAGTACCAAGCCGCCCAGAAGCTTAAAGAGGCCGCCCGCATCCTCTCCGAAGAGCCCGCCGCCTTACAGCTCAGGTACCTCGAGACGCTCCACACCATAGGCCTTAACAACGCCAAAACCATCGTGCTGCCCGTACCCCTCGAGCTGGCCAAGTTTTTAGAGAAGCAGACTAAAGAAGATTGATAAAGACCCCTTCGGGGTAGATATTTATATTCTTATGGTCTGCGAGCGCTGCTCGGGTACGGGCTTTATAAAGGTAAACGACAACACCGTAAAGCTCTGCGACTGCCGTAAAAAGCAGCTCAAGCCCGAAGAGCACATGGGCATACCCAAGCGCTTCGCCTCGGCCGAGTTTAGCACCTACAAAGCAAAAAGCGAGCACCAGAAGCTCCTCCTCAGGGCCGTCGTGAACTTCGTCCTCAAGTTCGACCCCTCGAGCGGGAAGGGCATAACGCTCGTAGGCCCTCCGGGCATAGGCAAGACGCACCTCGCCGTCTCGGCGCTTAAGGAGCTGTTCCGGAGAAAGGGCGTAAAGGGTTACTTCTTCGACACGAAAGACCTCATATACCGGATAAGACGGGCCATGGACGAAGGCCGGGACGCCCGCCTCATAAAGGCCGTCACCACGCACCCGCTTATAGTGCTCGACGACCTCGGCTCGGAACGGCTGAACGACTGGCAGCGCGAGCTTATAGCCTACGTCATCACGCAGCGCTACAACAACCTCAAGAGCACCATAGTAACCACCAACTACCCGCTCTTCGGCGACGAAGGAGAAGACCTCGCCTCCCGTCTGGGCGAGGGCGTGGTCTCCAAGCTCGTGGAGATGAACGAGCCCGTCGTGGTCACCGGGCCCGACTACCGCCGGAGGCGGTCTTTACCCCCAACCCAGCTTTTCTCTTAGTAAAGAGAAAAACGAGCGCTCGGGGTGTGCCACCGTAAGGCACTCGTAGCGCGAGGGCTTCACGAGCACCTCCTCACCCCCCTCGAGCGGCACCACCTTCTGGCCGTCGAGCGTCAAGACCGAGGCCTCGGGTGCGCGGAGCTTTACCGTAAACTGCGGCGGTAAAATCAGCGGCCGGTCCGTAAGCGTGTGCGGGCAGACGGGCACGAACAGCAGACTCCTCGACTCGGGCATCATAATGGGCCCGCCCGCCGAGAGCGCGTAAGCCGTAGAGCCGGTAGGCGTAGAGACGATGACCCCGTCGCCGAAAACCTCCATGAGCTTCTCCTCGTCGGCGAAAGCCTCTATCTTTACCAGCCTCGATATGGTGCTCTTAGACACCACCGCGTCGTTCAGGTAGTTGCCCAAGTAGCGCGTCCTACCGCCCTTTTTTAGGTATGCGTCGAGCATCATCCGGCGCACCAAGCGGGCCCCGCCGCGGAGCACTTTAGGTAGGTACCTTTTAAGCTCCTCTTTTCTAAACTCCGTTAAAAAGCCGAACCGCCCTTCGTTCACGCCCATAAGCGGCACGCCCGCCCTCGAGGCAAGACGGGCCGCGCTTAAGAAGGTCCCGTCCCCGCCTATAACCACGAACAGCCCGTAACGGGAGGGCTTTACGCGCCTGAGCGCCCGCTCGCGGTTTACCACGCGGTCGTACTCAACGCCCAGCTCCTTAAGAAGCTCTTGGACGAACCTGAGCGTCTCGCGTGCCCTCTTCGAGTCTTTAAAGACGAGGAGAACCCTCATAACAGCTCGTCGATAAGCTCGCAGAGCGCGTGCCCGAGCGTTACGTGACACTCCTGTATCCGGGGCGTCTCGTCCGAAGGGACTATAAAGACGAGCTCCGCCACCTCTTTTACCTTCCCCCCGTCGCGGCCCGTAAAGGCCACGGTTAAGGCGCCGAGCTGACGGGCCTTTAAAAGGCCCCTTATCACGTTAGGCGAGTTACCCGAGGTGGTTATCCCTATAGCCACGTCGCCGGGCCGGCAGAGTGCCTCGACCTGACGCTCAAAGACGAGCTCAAACCCGTAGTCGTTGCCTACGGCTGTCAAGACGGAGCTGTCCGTGGTTAAAGCTACGGCCGGTAAAGCTCCGCGCTCTTTCTTAAACCGGCCCACGAGCTCAGCGGCTATGTGTTGTGCGTCGGCGGCGCTCCCGCCGTTACCGAACAGAAGCACCTTCCCGCCGGCGCGGAGCCGCTCGGCCACGAGCTCGGCGAGCTTAACCACCTCGTCTTCGTAACGGCTTAAAAAGGCCTCCTTTACGCGGGCGCTCTCGAGGAAGGCTTTCCGTACGAGCTCCCTCATCCCTCTCTGTAGAAGGTTTTACTGGGTTTAAAGACCACCACGCGCCGCTCGGGAATAGTTATGGCTTTCATCCGCTTTAAGTCCATCCCTTTTTTGGCTTTACGCGTCTTTACCGTAAAGGTGCCGAAGCCCGAGACCTGTACGCGCCCGTGACGGAGAATGCCTTCCACGAGGATGTCGAAAAGCTCCCTTATAAGCTCGTACGCCTCCGTCTTGGCTATCTTACCGCCCGAGGCTTCCGAGACGCGTGCGGCGAGCTTCTTCTTCGTCATTGCATCTTCCACTTCTTCTTCAGTATCTCGCCGAGCTTAAACCCGCCGCTGCTGGAAGAGCTGGCAAGCACTTCTTGCTTCTCTTCCTCCGGCAGCTCTTCCATAAGAGCCTTAAGGCTGAAAGTTATCTTACCCTCTTTAGGGTTAAGGTCTATTATCTTAACCTCGTACTCTTGGCCCGGCTTGGGCTTTACGTGCCTCGGCACCTCCGAGAAGGGTAGCAGACCTTCCACGCCCTCGGGCAGGGCCAAGAAGGCTCCGAAGGGAGCCAGCTCTTTTACCGGGAGCTTGACCACGTCGCCCACCTTGTAGTTCTGGGCCACCTTCTCCCACGGGTTCTCCGTCAGCTGCTTTATCCCGAGCTTGACGAACCTGCCTTCCGTCCCGAGCACCGCAAACTCGCGCTCCTCGCCCTCTTTAAGTACTTCCTCAACCTTTTTGGGACGCGTCCACGAGAGGTCGCTCCTGTGAACGACGCCCTTCACGCCCTCCTCGAGCTCCACCACGGCCCTGCTGCCCTCTATCTTAAGCACCTTACCCTTAACCTTAGAGCCTACGGGGTGCTTCTGGACGAACTCCTCCCAAGGTCTGGGCTGGGCCCGCTTTATAGACAGGATTAGCCGGGGGCGCTTAGGCTCGAGCCTTAGTATGCGGACCTTAACCGCGTCGCCCTTCTTAAACTCGGGCTTACCTTCCCACGCGAGCTCCTCCTCGGGCACGAAGCCCTCCACGCCCTCCGTAACCTCTACCGTAAGGCCCTTGGGCGTGACGGCTACTACTTTGCCTTCCAGCAGGTCCCCCTCTTTGTGCTCTTGGGCAAACTTCTCCCACGGGTTGCCCTTAAGCTCCCTGAGCGAGACGACGATAAAGCCTTTCTCGCGGTCTACGCGCTTAACTTTGGCCTTCAGCTTCTCCCCTACGTCGGTGTAGTTGTACGGGTTTCTGTCCCTACCCCAAGAGAGCTCCTCTTTAGGTAAGAACGCCCTGAGGGCGTTCTCTACGAGCATGGTAACGCCTTTGTTCGGGTCAATCTTTATAACGCGGCCCTCTACCACGTCGCCGGGCTTAAGGGCGTTTAACAGCTCCTGCTTCTTCTTCTCGCGCTGCTCTTCGAGGTAGAGCTTGTGCGAGAGGACTATCTGAGGCTTGCGGCCGAGCTTTACGTCTTTTACCTTAAACGCGAGCGTCTGGCCCTCCTTAACGCGTCTGCCCGTCTCTTCGAAGGGTAGAAGGGCCTTAACGCCGTTAACGTCTACCAGAAAGCCGCCCCGCGTCTTTCTCTCGATGCGGCCGACGACCTCTCTCCCTTCCTTGTGAGCTTCTACGAGCTTCTGGAGCTCCTTCTGGGCCTCTAAAGGCTTTCTCGAGAGCACGGGGTTAGGCAGGCGGGGCGAGAAGCGTACGACGACCGCCTCTACCTCGTCGCCCTCTTTTACGTCGGGCAGCTCTTCGCGGGATATGACGGCCTCGGTCTTGTAGCCTACGTCGACGAAAACCGTGTCACCCGAGACCTTAACGACCTTACCCTTTACCACTTGGCCTTTACGAATCTCCTCGGGAAGGGATAGGGACTCTTCGAGGAGTTTCTCAAATTCGTTCATAAACTGCCTCCAGAGATTAGTTTATTATAGGGAGCGTAAGGGTCTAATTCAAACTTTAAAGACGGCGAAACCTTTCCTTCAGCCATTGGCGGAACGACTTTCCGGACAATATACTATTTAAAATGTCTCGCTCGAGCTCTGTCAAGTGCTCGGGCAGCTTGTCGGGCCGCTTCTTTACGGTGTTCTCTATCCTGTGCCAGAGCTTCCACAGCTCTATAAGCTCGTGGTGGCCCGAGAGGAGCTCCTCGGGCACCTTCATCCCCCTTACCTCCCTCGGACGCGTGTAGACCGGGTAGCCGAGCCACTTGTTTCTAAAGCTGTCCTCCTTTAAGCTCTCCGGCTCGTTAAGCACGCCCGGCAGGAGCCGCGCCACGCCGTCGAGCAGGGCTATGGCCACCGGCTCGCCGCCCGAGAGCACGAAGTCGCCCAGCGAGACCTCCTCGTCCACGACGGACTTTACGCGCTCGTCCACCCCTTCGTACCTTCCGCAGATGACGAGCAGCCTCTCTTTTTTAGACAGCTCTTCTAAAAAGCGCTGGTCAATTTTGCGGCCCCAAGGCTCGGTTATAAGCGTGTACGGCCGGCCGTAGCGCTCCACTATCTCGTCGTAAGCCTTTAAAATAGGCTCGGCCTTTAACACCATGCCCGGCACGCCGCCGAACGGCTCGTCGTCCGGCCTGCCCTTAGGGTCGTAGTCGCGGAGGTTAAGCACCTTAAGCTCGAGCTTCCCTTCTTTTATAGCCTTCCGTACTATGCCGTAGCGCGCGTAACACGCCACCGTCTCGGGAAAGAGGGAGAGGACGAAGAAGCGGAGCGGCTCAGAACTCAAAGTCCTTCAGGTACTTTGCCCGCGAAGGGTGGCGGAGCTTCCTTAGGGCCTTGTTCTCTATCTGCCGTATCCGCTCGCGCGTAACGTTAAACATCTTACCCACCTGCTCGAGCGTGTACTCCGTCCCGTCGACGAGCCCGTAGCGGTACATGAGAATCTCGCGCTCCTTCTCCGAGAGCGTGCTTAGAACCTTCTCGAGCTGCTCGCGCAGAAGCTTCCGCGTAACCTGCTCCTCGGGGTTGGGCACCGACTTGTCCTCTATAAAGTCCTTTAAAAAGGTATCCTCGTCGTCGCCTATGGGCGTCTCGAGCGATATAGGCTCTTGGGAGAACTTCATCACTTTTCGGACCTTCTCTACAGAGATGCCCAGATACTGGGCCACCTCCTCGGGCGTAGGCTCGCGCCCGTTCTCTTGGAAGAGCTTCTTAGAAGCTTTAATTATCTTGTTTATCGTCTCTATCATGTGAACGGGTATCCTGATGGTTCTGGCTTGGTCGGCTATGGCGCGCGTTATGGCCTGCCTTATCCACCAAGTGGCGTAGGTGGAGAACTTGTAGCCTTTGCGGTAGTCGTACTTGTCCACCGCCTTCATAAGCCCGATGTTACCCTCTTGGATGAGGTCTAAAAAGTGGAGGCCCCGGTTTACGTACTTCTTAGCTATGGAGACCACCAGACGGAGGTTGGACTGAATCATCACCTGCTTGGCCTCTACGACCTTCTTCCTCCCTTGCTCTATTATCCTCATGACCTTCGGTATCTCGTTCTCGGGGAATATCCCTATGGCGTTTTTCAGCCGCTCGACCTCGCGCTTAAGCTGGAGGTACTCGTTTACCAGAGCGCTGAGCTTCTCAAACGGGAGACCCGCCTTACGGGCTTTCTCCTGTATCCCGCCGTCGGTAAGGTAGTTCCGGGCCACGAAGTCGGGGTCGGGGTGGAGGGCCTTTAGCTTCCGCACGCGGGACGCCAGCTCCCGGTTCTTCTTCTGGAGCTCTTTAAAGAGCTTCAGAATCTCCTCGGCCACGCGCTCGAACTTCGCGTACTTTATCTTCATCTCCCGGATAATCTTGTTCATCCGCGCGTGGGCTAACAGGTAACGCTTCCGGTTCTCGGGCGTCGGGTCGTTAAGGTAGAGCCGTCTTAGCTCTAAAAGCTCTTTGTAAGCCTTGGCCAGCTCGTAGCCCTTCTCTATAAAGTAGCGCTCAAACTCGCCGAAGCGCTCCTCGAAGTCCTCGTCGTTCTCGTACTCCACGAGGTCCATAATCTCGTGTATCTTCAGCTTGCCGTTACAGAGCTTCGCCCAGTCGTCGAGAATCCGCTCTACCAAGAAGGAGGTCCTCATAAGACCGCGGCGCATAATCTTCCGGCCAATCTCTATCTGGCGCGCGTAGTAAATCTCTTCCTCGCGTTTAAGAAGCGGGATTTTACCCATCTCGCGCAGGTACAGCTTAACCGGGTCCCCGTCGCGTCCCGTGGCCGTAAACGAGCTCGTCGAGACGACCACCTCGTCTTCCGCTTCCTCCGCCTCTTCCTCGCTCTCCACCACCTGCACGTTCAGCTTACGCAGAAGCTCCAGCACCTCTTCAAACTTCTCCGGCTCGTCCAGCTCCTCTAAAAACGCGTTAATCTCGTCGTAAGTTAAGTAGCCTTTCTCCTTGGCCGCCTCAATAAGGTCCCGGACCTCGTCGCGCTCTATCATTGCTCGACCTCCCGCACGAACTCTCGCTTTTTAAGCTGCTCCAAAACTTTGTAAAACATCCTCTCAAGATTAGGGCTGTTAAACTCGAGCACCTCCTCCGGAAGCTCGTGCTCCTCTCCGTCCAGAGCTTTGTAGCAGAGCTCTCTTACCTCTTTAGGAAGCTCCAGCTCCTCGGGCCTGACCTTAGGCCTGAAGCTAAGCAGCCCTTTAAGGAGAACCTTGTACTTAAAAGGTAGAGAAGAAGACGCCTGACGGCGTTTAGGAGGCGTAAGGAGCGTCTCGAGGGGCACCTTCGCCTTCTGCTGGAACTCCGCCGCCAGCGCTATCCGCTTAGCGTCGTCGGGCAGGTAAGAGAGGTACTCCCTAAAGAGCTTTATCCTCTCCTCGAGAGAGTCCCGCCCGCCGTTTATAAGCGAGCTAAAGAGCTCCTCGGCCGAGCTTATAAGCCCTTTAAGGGCCTTCACGCCGTACTCGGTTACGAACGAGTCCGGGTCGTGGCCCTCGGGCAGACGGACCACGAACACCTCCAGACCCGCCGAGAGGAGCAGCGGGACGGCCCGTCGGACGGCCTTCCGCCCCGCCTCGTCGCCGTCGAAAAGCAGGTAAACCTTTTTAACGTAAGCGGCAAGAACGCGCGCCTGCTGCTCGGTAAGAGCCGTCCCTAAAGGTGCCGCGGCGTTCCTAACGCCGGCCGAGAAGAGCTTAAGCACGTCAAAGACGCCCTCTACCAAAAGCGCGTAGCCTTCCTCTTTTGCGTAGTCCTTCGTCTCGGAAAGGCCGAAAAGCAGCGACGACTTTTTAAAGTAAGGACTCTCGGGCGAGTTTACGTACTTCGGAGAGCCGTCCTCGCGGAGGCGGCGCCCGCTAAAGCCGGCCGTTCTGCCCGAGGGCGTACGGACGGGCAGAACCACGCGCTTTAAAAACAGGTCGCGGTAGTTACCCGAGCCTAAAGAGACGAGGTTACGCGTCTTTAGGTACTCCTCTAAAAGACCCTCGCGCTTTAAAAACTCGGCGAGCTTACGCGAGTCGGGCGCGTATCCCACCGAGAAGCGCTTCACCGTGTGCCCGTCTACGCCGCGCGCCTTTAAGTACTCTAAGGCTTCCTCGTTTTTAAGTAAACTCTCCCGGTAAAAGTCCGAGACGCGCTCGAGGGCGACGCGTACCTTCTCTTCCTCCTTAACGCCCGCGAGGTTAAACCGCTTACCGTAAAGACGGGCAAGCTCGCGGGCCGCCTCGAGGTACGAGAGGTTCTCGTAAAGCGCGTAAAACTTTATGGCGTCGCCGCCCACGCCGCAGCCGAAACACTTAAATATGCCCTTAGAGGGCGAGACGAAGAAGGAGGGGGTGCGGTCGGGGTGGAAGGGGCAGTTGGCGCGGTAGTTTGAGCCCACGCGCTCGAGAGGGACGAAACGGGACACCACGTCCACGATGTCGAGCTCCCGCCGCAGCTCCTCGAGGTCTGAGGACATCACTCAAAAGAATTTATTGAGCATCTTTAAGCTGTCAAGCTACACGTCGAGGTGCTTCACCTCCTTAGCGTACTCCTCTATAAACTCCCGTCTGGGCTCGACTTGCTCGCCCATGAGGATGGTAAATATCCGGTCCGCCTCCGCCGCGTCTTCTATCTTTACCTTCTTAAGCCTCCGCGTCTCGGGGTTCATGGTCGTCTCCCAGAGCTGCTCGGGGTTCATCTCGCCCAGACCCTTGTAGCGCTGCACCTCCATGCCCGAGCGCGCCAGCTCTAAAAACTTCCGGTAAACCTCCGGCAGCTCCTCTGCCGTCTCTCTCCTGTTCTCGAGCCTGAGCTCGGCCGGCAGGTGGAGGTGTACCCCCTCGAGCACCTCCCGGTACGAGAGCGACGAGAGGAAGTTAGCGTCTATTACCACGGTAACGCCGAGCTTGTCGTCGTGGAGCAGGATGTCGTAAGCGCCCTCAAACTCGTTGTAGCGGACCTCCACGCGGTACTCTTTTAGGTCCTCCTTTAGCAGCTCCGCCAGCTCCTCCACGCGGGCCGGGTTACGGAGGTCCTCCTCGCGGACGCGGTGCGTAAGGAGGAAGTTTACCACCGCCTCGCCTTTAGCTTTTACGAGTGCCTGATAGGCCTCCTCGTAGTCTTTGACGCGTATAAGGAGCTTAACCAGCTCTTCCCCTTCGTAGGTTTTCCCGCGCGCGTCCGTCAGCTTCCCTTTCTCTTTTATAAGGTTCATGAGAAACTGCTCAAACTCTTTGTCGTCTTTTACGTAAAGCTCTTTCTTGCCGCGCTTGACGCGGTAAAGAGGCGGCTCGGCAATGTAGACGAACCCTTCCTCTATAAGCTTAGGCATAAAGCGGAAGAAGAAGGTAAGAAGCAGCGTACGGATGTGCGAGCCGTCCACGTCGGCGTCCGTCATGAGGATTATCCTGTGGTAGCGGAGGCGCTTAAGGTCGAGCTCCTCGCCCACGCCGCAGCCGAGGGCGCTCACTATGGCCTTTATCTCCTCGTTGGAAAGCACCTTGTCCACGCGCGCTTTCTCGACGTTTATTATCTTGCCCCTTAAAGGGAGGATGGCCTGATAGCGGCGGTCGCGCGCCTGCTTGGCCGAGCCGCCGGCCGAGTCGCCCTCTACTAAGAATATCTCGCACTTAGACGGGTCGGTCTCCGAGCAGTCGGCCAGCTTACCCGGCAGCACGCCCTCCTCGAGCGGGGACTTCCGGCGCACGAGCTCTTTGGCTTTACGGGCGGCCTCGCGCGCCAGCGCCGCCTCTATGGCCTTCTCTACTATGAGCTTTAGAATGTCGCGCCGCTTCTCGAAAAACTCCGTAAGGTAGTCGTAGGTGATGCTCTCGACTATCGTCTTTACGTTCTGGTTCCCGAGCTTGGTCTTGGTCTGGCCCTCGAACTGCGGGTTGGGCACCTTACAGGCCACCACCGCCGTAAGGCCTTCCCTTACGTCTTCGCCCGTAAAGCTCTTTTTAAGGTCCTTAGCCAGCTTAAGGCCCTGAGCCATCCGTATGACGGCTTTACTGAGGCCCGAGCGGAAGCCCGTCACGTGCGTACCGCCTTCTACGGTCTTTATGTTGTTTACGAAGCTCTCTATCCTCTCCTTGTAGTCCCTTACGTACTGGAAAGCTATGTCGACTACCACGCCGTCCTTCTCGCCTTGTATCCGTATAACCTCGTCAAAGAGGGGCTCTTTGCCTTGGTTTAGGTAGCGTACCAGCTCCTCTATCCCTTTCTCGAAGTGGAAGACGAGGTGCTTGTCGAGCCGCTCGTCGGTAAGCTCGAAGGTGACCTCGGGGTTTAGGTAGGCCAGCTCGCGGAGTCTCCGCTCCACGAGGTCAAACTTTATCTCCGTCGTCTCGAATATCTCGGGGTCGGGCTTAAACGAGACCTTGGTGCCGCGCTTCTTCGTCGGCCCTACGACGTGAAGCGGCTCGACGACTTTACCGCGCTTGAAGGCTATCCGGTATATCTTGCCGTCGCGGTAAACCTCTACCACCATCCACTCGGAGAGCGCGTTTACCACCGAGGCGCCCACGCCGTGCAGACCGCCCGAGTAGCGGTAGACCTTCTTCTCAAACTTCCCGCCCGCCCCGAGCATGGTAAAGACCATCTCCACGGCGGGCTTACCCGTCTCGGGATGGACGTCTACGGGTATGCCCCTACCGTCGTCCTCTACGGTGACGGAGTTGTCGCGGTGGATGGTGACGGAGATGTGGCGGGCGTAGCCCGCCATGGCCTCGTCTACGGCGTTGTCGAGTATCTCCCATATAAGGTGGTGGAGGCCCCGCTCGCCCACGTCGCCTATGTACATGGCGGGGCGGAGCCTTACGTGCTCAAGACCCGAGACGGCCTTAATGGCACTGGCGGTGTATTCGTTGGCGTTCTTTTTCGCCATTCTATTAATTTTAAAGCTCGGCCCCGCCCAGCGTAAGCCCGTGGATGCGCACCGTCGGCTGGGCGTCGCCCACGGGCACGCCCTGACCCTCTTTACCGCAGGTGCCTACGGACCAGCCGAGGTCCTTACCTACCGCGTCCACGCGCTTGAGCGCCTCGGGCCCGTTACCTAACAGCACGGCCCCCCTTATGGGGTAGGTTACCTTACCGCCTTCTATGAGGTAGCCCTCCATGACCTCGAACACGAAGTCGCCCGTGACGGTGTTAACCTCGCCGCCGCCCATCTTGACCACGAGCACGCCCTTTTTCGTGTCGGCGATAATCTCCTCCGGCTCCGTCTCGCCGCGCTCTATAAAGGTGTTGGTCATCCTTACCATAGGTACGTGGGCGTAGCTCTGGCGGCGGCCGTTACCCGTCGAGGCGACGCGGTCCCGCTCGGCCCTGAGGCGGTCGTACATGTAGTTTACGAGCACGCCGTCTTTTATAAGAACGGTCCGTTCGGCGGGCACGCCCTCGTCGTCGACGTTAAAGCTACCGTTTGCCCGCGGGACGGTAGCGTCGTCTACGACCGTAACCAGCTCGGAGGCTACCTTTCTGCCGAGCTTGTCCGCGTAAACCGAGAGACCTTGCTGGACGAGGTCCGCCTCGAGCCCGTGGCCCACCGCCTCGTGTATCATGGTCCCGCCCGCTTCCGAGGCGAGCACCACCGTAAAGCTTCCCGCCGGTGCAGGACGGGCCTTAAGCCCGAGCAGGGCCCGCTTAGCGGCCTTCCGGGCCACCTCTTCTACTTTGTCGGCTATAAGCTCAAACCCGCCCGTCCCGCCCGTGCTCTCGTAGCCGCGCTGCAGCAGCTTACCGTCCGAGGCCACCACCTCCGTAAAGAAGACGACGCGCTTCTGTAGGTCGTGCGCCGACTCGCCGAGGGAGTTGACCACGAGTATCTCACGGCTCTTGTCGGCCAGCACGGATAGAACCTGCTTCACCTGCGGCCCGAGCGAGCGGGCCGTCTCTTCGGCCCGGCGGAGCAGCTCCGCCCGGTAAGAGAGGCTGCAGCTCTCTGGGTCGAGCTCGGCGGGTATCCGGCCCTCGAAGTGACGCTTACCCACCGCTACGGGTGCGCTCGCGTTCCCGCGGGCAAGCTCGCGCGCGAGCTCGAGCACGCTCTCGAGCGTAAGACGGGCCGTATACCCGTAGTAAGTCCGGCCGTCTTTTATAAGCCTCAGGCCCACGCCCTCGTCGTGGCCGAAGGTAAGCTCGTCGAGCTTACGGTCCTCGAGCTTAAGGCGCGTAGAGACGCTCCGCTCGTAGAAAAGCTCGCCGAACTCGCCTCCGCCGCTTAAAAGCTCGGAGAGGATGCGTCCCGCGTTGTCGAGAAGGACTTCCGCAAACGGGCTCATGCGTCTGATTATATACTGCCCACCTCTACGCGGTTTTTCCCGCCTCTTTTGGCCGCGTACAGACGGCGGTCCGCCTCTTTTACGAGACGGCAGAGCTTCCCGGCCGGCTCGCGCGTGCTTACGGCCCCGACGCTCAGGGTAACTTTTAGCTCCTTCCCGCCGCAGAGAAAAGTCGTCTCCTCTACGCGGCGGCGGAGCCGCTCGAGTACCCGGCGTGCCTCTTTCTCGCCGGCCGAGGGGAGCAGCAGGAGAAACTCCTCGCCTCCGTAGCGAAACGCGTAGTCGCTCTTACGCACCGAAGACTTTACGACGCGCGCGAGCTTACGAAGTACGCAGTCGCCCGCCGGGTGTCCCAGCTCGTCGTTAATCTTTTTAAAGTCGTCTATGTCGAGCAGTGCCACCGTGAAAGGCAGGTCCGTAACGCGCGTAAGCTCGGCAAGACGGTTAAAGACGGGCTTTAGTACCTTTCTCGAGAGCAGGCCCGTAAGGGGGTCGCGGCGGAGCTTAAGCTCCAGCTGGCTGGCCTCGCTTAGCGACAGCAGCGTCAGAAGCGCGTAAAGGCTCCGCCCGTACTCCGAGAGGACCGCCGCCGCCCGCTCGTACTCGCCCTCTTTAAGCAGAACCGTTAGCTCCCGCTTGGCTTTTTTAAGCCTCTCGGCCTCTTTAACGAAGAGCTTAAACCCCTCGCCGAGGAGGCTGAAAAGACAGTTACTTTTAACCACCGCGTCAGCGGTCTTTTTCTCTTTTAAAGACTTAAGAAAAGCTGCCTCGGTTTTAAGGAGCTCCTCGGCACACCTGAGACGCTCGGTGGTAAACTCCTCCGAAGGTAGGTTTTTCAGCGCTAGGGCTATAAGCTCCAGCTCGTGCTCGAGCTCTCTTAAAAAGAGCTTCTCGTGCGTAAGCTGGGTTAACATCTTACTCCCTCTCCCCGTACTTACGCTTTATCGCCTTTGCCTGAAGCTTCCAGTAGAGAAGCAGCACGGCCCAAGGCAGGAGGAGGATAAAAAGCAGCGAGAGCAGCTCTCCTAGCGTTAGCGTCATAAAGTTTATATATACATGAAGCAGAGCCCTCTGGTTAAGCTCGTGCTCGTGCCCGCGGTTTTAGGCCTTCTGGTGGGCCTCTCGAACTACCTGCTGCTTACGGGCACGGAGAAGCTCTTCAGCCTTACCGTAAAGCTTACGGGCTACGCCTTAGAGTTTCCCGTAGAAGAGTATAAAGACGCCCTACGGGCGTTTAAGGAGCCTATAGTTTACCCGCTGCTTCTCGTGCTCTCGGCTTTAGCGGTGGGGCTAATAAAGTACGCCTTTATAGGTAGGGAGGGCGTGCTGGAAGGTACGGGTAACTTCGTCATAAAGAGCTTCCACGAGGGAAAGGGTTTTACGGTTAAAGGGGAGCTGGCGCGGGCGCTCTCGGCGGTGCTTACCGTAGGAGCGGGCGGGACGGCGGGGCTGTTTGCCCCCGCGGCCTCGGTGGGCTCGGCGTGGGGTGCCGCGCTTGCTAAAAAGGCGGGAGAGCGGCGCGTGCTGGTGGCGAGCGGCTTCGGGGCGGGGATAGCCTCTATGTTCGGCGCTCCGCTTGCGGGGGCGCTTATAGCCGCCGAAGCGTTTTACAAGTTCGACTTCGAGGTAGGCGTGCTGGTGCCCGCCTCGGTGGCCTCTGTGGTAGCCTACGTGGTCTCGTCTGAGCTTACGGGCTACGGCTTTACTTACCACTTGGCCGTTGAGGAGCTTGCGCTTAGCGCCGAGACGCTTCTTCACTTCCTTTTTTTCGGTCTGCTTACGGGGCTTTTCGTTAGGCTGTACGCGTCACTGCTCGAGAGAACGGGTAGCTTTTTCCGCCGTCTGCCGCTGCCTACCTTTTTAGTGCCGCCCTTAGGAGCGCTTCTGGCGGCGCTCGTGGTGCTTCTAAACCCGCTTAGCTTCGGCCGCGGGGAGCTGCTGCTCGAGCCTCTGGCGGAGGGGCAGGTCAGAAGCCTCCTCCTTCTGGCCCTGACGCCCGTTACCGTAGCGCTGGCCTCGGCACTGCTGCTGACGGCGGGCAACGGCGGGGGGATATTCGCGCCCGCCTCTTTTGCGGGCGCCTTTTTAGGCGCTTTCTACGCGGAGCTTTTTAAGCTCGACGTGCCTACTTTCGTGCTTTTAGGCATGACCGCCAGCTTCGGCGCGGGGGCTAAAATGCCCGTCTCGAGCCTTATAGTGGTAGCCGAGATGACGGGCGGGTACGAGATGCTCGTGCCCGCGGCGGCCACGGTGGGCACGGCTATGCTGGCTTCGGGCAGAAAGAGCTTCTTCCCGGCTCAGGTGGAGCGTCGGTTCGAGTCGCCGGCCCACCGCGAGGAGTTTGAGCTCTACGCACTTAAAGCCATAAAGGTAAAAGAGTTTATGAGCGCGCCCGTCTACGCGGTAAGCCCCGACGAGACGCTCCGCGAGGTGTGGGTAAAGCTCCTAAAGCTCGGCGTCTCGGGCTTTCCCGTGGTAGAGAACGGCAAGCTCGTGGGCGTCGTAACGAAGGAGGACCTGCTTAAGCACCTGCACGAGCTTGAGCGCAAGACGGTGGCCGAGGTTATGACGGAAGAGCCGACGGTCGTAAGCGGCGAAGAGACGCTCTACAAGGCTTTAAGGCTTATGACGGAGAGGGGCGTAGGGAGGCTGCCCGTGCTGGACGAGGAGGGTAACCTCGTCGGCATCGTAACCGTCACGGACCTCGGGAGGGCGGTTAAGCGGTTCTTCGACGAGCGTGCTCCCTGACGGCCCGTCCGAGGTCCGCCCGCGCTATAATGCCCACCAGCTTCCCGTCTTTAACCACCGGGAGCCTGCCTATACCCCTTGCCGTCATAACGCGCAGCACCTCCGCCAGCGTAGCTTTAGGGCTTACGGTGACCACCTCGCGCGTACAGACCTGACTTACTTTAAGCCGCCGCCGGAGCTCCTCGGGCACCTTCGTGAGGTCTCCCCGCGTCACAATCCCCACCAGCTTACCGTCTTTAACCACGGGCAGACCGCCCACGAGCTTCTTAGCCATTAGCTCGAGCGCCTCTTTTACCGAAGTCTCGGGCTCTACGGTAAAGAGGTTTTTACTCATGTAGTCCTCTACGCGCAGAAGCTCGAGAACGTGCAGCCCGAACTCCTCGGCGTGAGCCGGCGAGTCGGCCCGCGTATCGAGCTGGCTCGGGAATATGCTCTTCTCTCCGCTTAGAAAGTAGGTGATAAAGACGGCGAGCATGGACGGCAGCAGCAGCTCGTACCCGCCCGTCATCTCGGCCACGAGGATAATCGTCGAGAGAGGAGCTTTAGCCGCGCCGGCAAAGAGCGCCACCATGCCCACCACCGTAAACGACGGGACGTCCAAGCTCAGCCCGAGAAGCTCGTTAAGAGAGAGAGCGTAAGAGGCGCCCAGCAGACCGCCCGCCATAACCGACGGCCCGAACACCCCGCCCGAGCCGCCCGAGCCCACCGTAAGCGACACGCCCAGTACGACCGCCAGCGCGCTTAAAAGCGTAAAAAGCGGCTCCTTTATCACGCCGTCCATAACCAGCTGGAGCCAGCCGTAGCCGTTCCCTATAGCCGGCGGGAACAGCGCGCCCACCGCGCCGGCCAGAAGCCCGCCCACCGCCGGCTTAACGACCGGAGGCAGCGGGAGCGAGGCGAAAAAGGCCGAGGTTCTTAAAAACAGCTCCACCAACAGACGGGCCCCGAGGGCGCAGACCACGCCCAGTCCGGCAAAGGCGGCCAAGCTTAAAAGGCCTTCTTCTTTAAAGGGCGGCACCTCGAGCTCGAAGATGGGGCTAAAGCCGTAGAACGAGCCGAAGACGGCGTACGAGACGGCCGAGGCAAAAAAGCCGGGCACCATGGCCTCGACGTTAAAGTCTTTTTTAAAAAACACCTCGCCGCTTATAACGGCGCCCGCTAAGGGGGCGCGGAACACGGCCGCCACGCCCGCACCCAGACCCACCGCCAGCGCCTGCCGCCGCTCGTACTCGCCCAGCTTAAGCTTCTGCGCTAAGAAAGAGCCCAAGCCGGCTCCTATAAGGGCTATAGGGCCTTCCCGGCCCGAGGTACCGCCCGTGCCTATGGTTACGGCGGAGCTAACCAGCTTGGCCAGCGACGAGCGGAGCGAGAGCGGCTCGCCGTAGTGGTAGGCCCTTATGGCCTTGTCCGTGCCCACGCCCGCCGACTCGGGCGCCAGATACCTCGCCACGAGGCCCGAGAACAGACCGCCCAGCGCCACCGTAAGCGGAAGCAGGTAAGGGTGAAGCGGATAAGGCGTAAAAAACGGCCGCTCGCCCTCGCCCGCCGGCAGCGGCGGGTAGTAGCCCACCAGCTTACCCAGCACCAGCTCCGTCACGAGCTCCAAGCTCTCTACAAAAACGACGGCGCTAAAACCTACCAAAAGACCCACCAGCGCGGGAACGAGCACGAACCGCCTAAACATCGGGCCTACCTTTTAAAGACGCGTACGCGTCTACCTTCGGGCAGCACCTCAAACTTTATCAGATAGTCGCAAAGCTCGTAACCCTTAGGCCACTCGACGAAAACCAACCCCTTACCGACGAACTCCTCCAGCTCCGTCTCGGCCCTGTAAAAGTCCGCGTGGTAGACCTCGCCCTTAGCGGTACGGTACAGGTTAACCAGCGTAAAGGAAGGACTTCTTACCTGCTCGTTTTTTTCAGGTCCCAGCGCTTCGACGGCGTAGCGGACGAAGGTCGTCTTCCCGGCCCCCAGCTCGCCCTCGAGACAGACCACCTCGTTACCTTTTAGCTTCTTAACAAACTCGCGCGCAAACCGCGCCGTATCTTCCTCCGTAAGCAGGAGTCTCTCCTCAACGAGCCTCACGCCGCTTCTTTCTCCTCCGCTCCTTGTAAACCTCCTGCCTACAGAGACGGATGATTTTCTTGTACTTGTAGTACACCGAAGGGACGCTTATAGGCAGATTGTAGTACCGCTCCAGCATAAGCATTATCTCCTCCGTCGTCAAGTACTTGTGATTTCGTATAAGCGACTTTATGTACTTAACGATGCGCGTCTCTTTCATAGGCCTGAGTTTTAGTATACTCGGCGGAGCGTCAGAATCGGTCCTTTTAGAGCGTTTATAGACGTTAGGAGAGGGAGGGGGAACGACGGGAGGGGCCCACACCTCCTTCACTTGGGAGGGCCTCGCGCCCTCCCCTTTCTAAAAATCT
>JAADCR010000054.1 GCA_013154375.1 Aquificota bacterium
ACTCTAAACTCCGCTTTAGTTCTGTCCGCTCCGCCTATAAAGGCGGGGGTTATAAAGGTGAGGGTGAAGGTTTTCCGTTTAAACACCGCCCCACCTCCTTTTACAAAAATATATTTATTAAATCTTGTGAAGGAGTTTCTGACTAACTACGCGCCAAAAGAGCTTGAGAGGAAGTTTGAGGAGCTCGGGTTTGAGCCTTATCGGGCTAGGCAGGCGTTAAAGTGGGTTTACGCTAAAGGCGTAGACGACTTTAGTTTAATGACGGACCTGCCTAAAGAGGCTCGGGCGAAGCTGGCCGAGAGGTTTGAACTCCACCCGCTGGAGCTCGTAGAGAAGGTAGAAGCGCCCGACGCGGTTAAGTACCTGTTTAAGACGCGCGATGGGCACTTGGTCGAGACGGTTCTTCTTAAAGAGCGTGACCACTACACGCTCTGCGTCTCTTCTCAGGTTGGCTGTAACGTGGGTTGCAGCTTCTGCGCCACCGCTTTGGACGGGCTTTTGAGAAACCTCTCTACGGCCGAGATTGTGGACCAGTACCTACAGGTGCGTAAAGACTTAGGCGAGCCTATACGGAACGTCGTGTTTATGGGCATGGGGGAGCCCTTGGCTAACTACGAGAACGTCCGTCGGGCCGTCGAGCTTATGGTCTCGCCTAAGGCTTTAAATCTCTCAAAACGGCGGATAACCGTCTCGACCAGCGGCATTATAGCCCCGCTGAAAAAAATGGCTAAAGACCCGGTTATGAAGGAGGTAAATCTGGCCGTCTCGCTTAACGCCCCTACGCAAGAAAAACGGGAAGCGTTAATGCCCTTGACGCGTCTAAACCCTTTACCCGAGCTTATGAAGGTGCTGAAGGAGTACCCCCTCTCGCCTTACCGGCGCATCACGCTCGAGTACGTGCTTATAAAAGACGTTAACGACTCGGTTCAGGATGCTAAGGAGCTTTTAAAGCTGGTAGGAAAGCATAAAAAGAAGTTTAAAGTGAACCTTATACCGTTTAACCCGTCGCCCGAGCTGCCCTACGAGAGGCCCCCGCTTGAGAGAGTTATGGCTTTCCAGAAAACGCTCTGGGAGGGAGGTCTGTCGGCGTTCGTCCGCTTCAGTAAAGGTGCCGAGGTGTTCGGCGCTTGCGGCCAGCTTAGGGCAAAGAGAAAGGTTTGCATGTGATAAAATGGTGAACGGGGTTGAGAATGAGGGGGCTTCTCGCGTTAATTTTTTCGTTAATTTTAACGCTTTTTTTAACTTTTCTGGAGGGGTGTGCGGAGGTAGTAACGGCCCAGAAGGCCCGTCTGCCAAAAGACGGCGTTTACGCCGTTCTACCGTTTGAGAACTACACCGAGACGCCGCTGGCGGGCTACCGCGTAGCCTCTATTGCGGAGGGGGTTTTAAGGGCGAGGGGGTACGAGGTGGTTCGCGTCTGGAGCTACGACGTAAAAGAGCCAACGAAAGAAGAGCTGGAGAAGCTAAAACGAGAAGCGCAGAAGAAAGCCCGGTATCTGGTCTACGGGACCGTGAACGAGTTTAGGTACAAGGCGGGCATAGACGGCGAGCCGGCCGTAAGCGTAAGCCTGTTCGTCTACGATGCGAAGGAGAAAAAGGTCGTAAAAGGTGCCTCCGCCTCCGCCACGGGCTGGTCCTACGAGTCGGTGGGCACGGTCGTCCACGAGCTTCTTAAAAAGCTCCTCAGATGAGCCCCAAGCTGGGAAAGCTCTTCCCCGCGCTTGTCTTTATCGAGGTAGTACTGCTTGCCGTACTTTTGTGGGTTACGGGCGTCGTTTTTTTTAAACAGGACCCGCTTTTAGTAAACGAGAAGTACTCGCCCACGCTTCTGCTCTCACTCGTTATATCCCTCTACTACGGCTTTACGGGCGGCCTTCTGTTTATAGCGGTTCTGTCCGCATTAGCGTACTTTTACTACGAGCCCTTTCCTTATCAAGAGATTCTGTGGAACCTGCTGGTGGTGCTTATAGCCTCGGAGTTTCGCTTTTACTGGGAGAAGCGTATACGGCTGGCGGAGATGGAGCGCGAGTACTTGACCAAACAGGTAGACAAGCTCCGTAAGGAGCTCTTTCTTATGAAGCTCTCGCACGACCAGCTCGAGCTTAACTACATCGTTAAGCCCTACAGCCTCCGGAGACTTTTAGAGCAAGTAAAAGAGCGGCTGCTTAAAGAGAAAGACGAGCGTGCGGTTATGAGCTTTTTCCTCTCGCTGCTGCTTCAGAACTTTCAGGTCTACAGGGCTTCGGTGTACCGCGTTAAGGAGCACGACCGGGAGCTTTTAGCCTTTCTGGGCGACCGCGACATCTTAGACCCGGAAGACCCCTTGGTTAAGCTCGTCTTAGAGGAGGAGTCTTCGTTTTACCTGCCGCCCAAGGCGCTTAAGAAGTTCTCCGAGCACGGGGAGCTTAAGTACTTGGCCGCCCTCATGGTGCCCGAGGACGAGAAGTCCCGGCTGCTTTTACTAATAAAAGACATGCTTTTCGTAAACCTAAACGAGGAAGCGCTTAACTACATGCTCATTATCTTCTCTTACTTAGCCGAGGACATGGCCGTGGGTAAAGCTCTGGGGCAGATATACGAAGAGAAACCCCCTTGCCCGTTTGACTTCGTAAAGGAGCTTTACAAAATGTACAAGCTTAAAGAAGAGCTGGGCATAGAGAGCTCCATAGCCGTCTTTAGGGCTAAGGAGCTGCCCCCGGACTACCCGTACGCCATAGAACGGGCCATAAGGGGGCTCGACGTGTTCTGCGTGCTCGAGAGAGAAAGACTCGTTATCTTTCTTTTACCCTTTACGCCCGAGTGGGGCGCCCAGAGGTTTACGGACCGGATGGTTAAGCTCTTCCCGTGGCTCGAGCCTATAGCGGTGTTTAAGGTTAAAGAGCCCGACGTTAGAGCCTACGTCAGGAGGGTGCTTAAGTGAAGGAGCGGCTGGTAGGGGCTATAGTTTTCGAGCTTCTGGGCGTGGCGGGCCTTATGGGCGTAGGAGGCTTTAAGAGTGCCCTTATGTATCTTCTGTTTCACGCGGGAGCGTCTTTTTTAATAACTACGCTTTTTATACCTCTGCTGCCGCGCAGGTACTGGAAGAGCCGTAAGGCCGTGTTCGTCTTCTTCTGGTCGTTTATCTTCTTCTCCGGGCCCGTGGGGTTTATAGGCGGGCTGGTTACTTACTTTTACCTGTGGAAGAAAAAGAGGCCCGAGCTGCCGGCCGAGAAGATTCTGCCCGAGGAGCTGCCCATACCCGAGCCCGAGCCGCCGGCGGTGGGCGAGGCCGTGGGCGACCGCCTTGACGAGAAGCTCGTTATATACCTTATGAAGTTTACCAACCCCGTAGCTATAAAGCTTTTAAAGAGGGCCCTCGCCTCTAAGGACGACGAGGTCCGCCTTCTGGCCTTTACGGTGATAACTAACACCGAGAAAGAAATTATGGACAGGATATACCAGCTCCTCGACGAGCTGGAAAAAACTTGGGACAAAGAGGAGCGGTTTAACCTTCTGTCTGCCATAGGTGAGATGTACTGGGAGCTGGTGTACCTAAACATCGCCGACGAGGAGCTTAAGGAGTTTTACCTAAAGACGGCGCTCGACTACGTTATGAGAGCTTTAAGCATAAAAGAGGAGGGCAGGACGCTCTTTCTGGCCGGCAGGATACACCTAAAGCTTAAAGACGAGGTGAAAGCCGAGTACTACTTTCTAAGGGCCGTCGAGAAGGGCTTCCCGTTTGAGAAGGTGGCGCCTTACCTTATGGAGGTCTACTACAACCGTAAAAACTACGAGCGCGTGTTTGAGATAGCCGAGCGCGTAAAAGACCGCTTTATACCCGACATGAAAGCCCTATCTATAGTTAAAGTATGGGCATAAAAGTTTTAGACAAACACAAGACGATAGACGTGCTGTTTATAGCCGAAGGGACCTATCCGTACGTAAGGGGCGGTGTATCGACGTGGATTCACCAGATTATAACCGGCATGCCGGACCTCTCGTTCGGCGTGCTCTTTTTAGGCTCGCGCGAGGAAGACTACGGCGAGATTAAGTACCAGCTGCCGGAGAATCTCGTCTATCTGGAGAACTTCTACATGTTTTCCGAGACGGAGCTGCCGCCGCCGCACGAGCGCGAGGGCAGCCCGGAGGTTTACCGCCTGAGGGCGTTTTTCGAGGAGGTGGAGCGCGTACCGCCCGAGCTGTCGGACTACTTCTTTTACACCGAGCGCGTAACGCTCGAAGACGTTCTGTACGGCCGCGAGACGTGGCGGATGCTCGAAGACCTGTATCAAGAGCGGGGTATAACGGTACCTTTCGTGGACTACTTCTGGACAATGAGAAACATTCTCGTCCCGCTCTGGATAGCCGTAAAGGGCGCTACCTCCCTGCTGGAAAAGCCCATCCGGCTCGTCCACAGCCCCTCTACGGGCTACGCGGGCTTTCTGGGCAGTCTGTTAAGAAAGACGCGGGGCCTACCCTTTATCGTTACCGAGCACGGCATATACACGCGCGAGCGCAAGCTCGACATTATGAGCGCCCGCTGGCTTAAACGGCTACCCCGTTTCTTAGAAAAGAAGTACGACGTGGACGACCTTAGGAAGCTCTGGATAAAGTTTTTCGAGAACCTCGGTAAGCTTACCTACGAGCTCGCGCTCGAGGTCTTCTCTCTTTACGAAGGGGCAAGGCAGGTCCAGATTAAGCTCGGCTGCCCGCCGGAGAAGACGCGCGTCATCCCGAACGGCGTAGAGGTGGAGCGCTACAAACCCCTACGGCGGACCAAGGGAAAGCCCATACCACCCGTGGTGGCGCTTATCGGCCGGGTGACGCCCATAAAGGACGTAAAAACCTTTATAAAGGCCATGAAAGTTCTCGTGGACAAGATGCCGCAGGCCGAGGGCTGGGTGGTGGGCCCGGAGGACGAAGACCCGGCTTACGCACAGGAGTGCCGTGCGTTGGTAAAGGCGCTAAAGCTCGAAGGGAAGGTGAAGTTTTTAGGCTTTAAAAAGCTCACGGAGGTCTTCCCGCGGATAGGTCTGACGACGCTAACGTCTATAAGTGAAGGGATGCCCATGGTGGTGCTCGAGTCGTTCGCCGCGGGCGTGCCGTGCGTTACGACCGACGTCGGCTCGTGCCGACAGCTTATCTACGGCGGGCTTAACGAGGAAGACAAGGCGCTCGGAAAGGCGGGGGAGGTGGTTAACGTGGCCGACTTTAAGGCGCTTGCGGAGAACTACCGGAAGTTTTTATCGGACGAGACGCTCTGGTGGAGCGCCTCGGAGGTGGCCGTAAAGAGGGTCGAGCGCTTTTACACCTTCGAGCAGTTTATAAGAAACTACCGGGGCGTCTACGAGAAGTACCTATCAGAAGGAGGGGAAGCTTGGCAGGCATCGGCGTTGAGCTCCGCAAAATCTTAAAACGGCCCACCATAACGGGCGTACTCCTTGCCACGGGCTACTCGGCCGTTCTTAGCTCGGGTAACTGGATAATAGCCGTCGGGAGCATATTCCTCTTTAGCCTGCTGGCTTACCCCTTTGCGCCCGAAAAGAGCTGGGTAATTATCTACCAAGTCTACATAACCTACGCCGTGGCCCTCAGCCTCATCCTCTCGGGCCCGCTACAGCTTATGTTCACGCGCTACGCTTCGGACCGCATCTTCGAGAAAGAGCTCGACCGCATCCTGCCCAACTTCTTAGGTGCTCTCATTCTCAACATGGGCTTTGCCTTCGTCGTTACTTTTCTCGTCTCGCTTTACCTCTTTGCCGGTCTGCCTTACCACTACCACCTCGTCTTTACCTTCACCGTCAGCGTACTGTCGGGCCTCTGGCTCTGTAACGCCCTGCTCGTGGGCCTTAAAAAGTACAAGCACATACTCCTGTCCTTTCTGCTGGCTTACACCTTTGCCGGTCTGGCCTTCTCGTGGGCCGTCCACGCCTCACTGTTTCTTACGTTTTTTTTCTTTTACGTCTCGCAGTTTATGCTTTTTTCGTTTTTAGTCTACCGCGTGTTTAGCGACTACCCTTCGAGCCGCCTGCTTGAGTTTGACTTTCTAAACCCCAAGCGCTCTTACTACTCGCTGGCCCTTACGGGCCTGTTTTACAACTTAGCCATATGGGCCGACAAGTTCGTCTTCTGGTTCTCGCCCATTACCGGCGAGGCCGTCTTTGCCAACATAAGAACCTCCGTCGTTTACGACATACCCGTCATACTGGCTTACCTCTCACTCATCCCGGGCATAGCCGTATTCTTTCTAAAGATAGAGGGGGAGTTTGCCGAGTACTACGAGGAGTACTACAAAGCCGTGCGCGAGTGGGGGCAGCTCGAGCAGCTCTACCGTCTGGCGCAGAAAATGGTCGACAGCGCCCGTACCGTCTTTTACGACACGCTCCGCGTCCAAGCCATCACCGACATATTCATACTCTTCGGCGTTAAGCCCCTCTTCAGGCTCCTAAAAATCCCGTACCTGTACATACCGCTCTTTACGGTCTTGCTCATAGGCGCCACGCTCCAGCTGGCGTTTATGGTTATATTTGCCCTCCTTTCGTACTTCGACCGCCGGCGCGACCTTACCTACATCTCGCTCACCTTTCTGGTACTAAACTTCACCCTCTCGGTCCTTACGCAGCTCCTCGGGCCCTACTTTTACGGCTACGGCTACCTGCTGTCTCTCCTCTTCTCCACGGCTTTAGGCATGACCTTTTTAAGGAGGTTCCTCCATGAGGTTCACTATCGTACTTACATGGTTCGCGATTAGCCTGCTTTTTGCAAAGCCCGAGTGCGTTATGTTCCTCTACGACCGCAAGCCGCTGCCCGACTACTTTCTTCAGGCCTACGACTGGGTAGTCCTGCCGCCCGAGAACGAGACGCCCGCCGCGCTTAAAGAGCGCTCTTTTTACCTAAAAAAGAAAGCAAAACTGCTGGCCTACCTGTCGGTGGGTGAGCTCAGGCCCGAGGAGAAGGAGCTTTTTAAAGAGCTTCAGCGCGGAGGCTCCGAGCGGTGGGGCTCGGCGTTCGTGGACTTCCGGAGCGAGCGCTACCGCTCGTGGCTTCTAAAGCGGGCCGAAGAGCTTATAAAGAGGGGCTTTGAGGGCTTCTTCCTCGACACGCTCGACAGCTACTTAGCCTTCGCACCCGAGTCCGAACGCGGAAGCTACGAAGAGGCCCTCGTGGAGCTTATAAAGAGCCTCCGTAAGCGCTTTCCCGAGGCGGTAATCGTTATAAACCGCGGGTTTGAGGTTCTCGAGAGGGTGGCGCCGTTCGTAGACGCCGTAGCGGCCGAGAGCCTCTTTTACGGTCTTGAGGGCGAAGTGCCTAAAGAGGACCGCCGCTGGCTCATAAGTCAGCTAAAGAGGGCCAAACGGCTCGGCCTCGAGGTTATTGTTATAGACTACCTGCCGGCCGAGGAGTACGAGAAGCGGCGCGAGGTGGCCCGACGCATCCGTAAGCTCGGCTTTATACCTTACGTGGCCGACCCGGAGCTGAGCGAGCCCGGCTACTCGTGCGAGCTCATTCCCCGTAGGCTGCTTATCGTCTACGAGCCGGAAGACCTGCCTATGTACCTCGTGGCCCACACGCTCTTCCAGCTGCCCGTAGAGCACTTAGGCTTTATACCCGAGCTCGTTCCCTCTAACGAGCTGCCCAGCGTAAGCAGAGACGCCGGCTACGCCGGCGTACTAATAGTAAATCTGCCTAACAAGGACGAGAGGTTCGAGCGGTGGGTCTTTAGCGTTGTAAAAAGGGGCGTTAAGGTCTTTTTCGCCGGTAGCGTGCCGCTGAGCTTTAAAGCGCTCAAAAAGCTCGGCCTCGAGGTTATAGAGAAGCCCGGCAGACCCGAGGGCGTAGAGCTGAAGCTGCCGGTCTTCGAGGCGCCGTTCGTGCCGCGCGAGCGTGAGTTCGGCCTTATGCCTAAAGAGGGCCGTCCGCTCGTGCTGGTAAAGACGCGTAAAGCCGTCTACGCCCCTCTGGCCATAACCCCGTGGGGCGGCTACGCACAAGAGGGAGCGCTCTTTAACGACGAAGACCTCTGGGTGTTTGAGCCGTTTACGCTCTTTAACGAGGTCTTCGGCCCCCTGCCTTTTGCACCCGACCCGACGACCGAGGGCGGCCGGCGCGTGCTGACGGTACACGTCGACGGCGACGGGTTTAACCAGCGCTCGGAGGTCAGGCCCGGCGCCTACGCGGCGGAGGTTATAAGGGACGAGATACTTAAGGTCTACCGGCTGCCTCACACCGTCTCGGTAATAGAGGGCGAGATAGCGCCGTGGGGCTTAAAGCCCGAAGAGGCTCCGAGACTCGAGCGGATAGCCCGTTCTATCTTTGCCCTACCGCACGTCGAGCCCGCCTCCCACTCGTTCAGCCACCCCTTTACGTGGAACCCCGACGACCCGCACGCGCAGTACCTACCCTACGGCTACAACCTGCCCATAAAGGGCTACCGGCTTGACTACAGACGCGAGATAGAGGGCTCGCTTAAGTACGTAAGCGGGAGGCTCGCCGAGGGGAAGGCCCGGGCTTTCCTCTGGACTGGCTACTGCAACCCCGTAAAGTGGCAGGTCCGTCTCACTTACCAGCTCGGCGTCTTTAACGTCAACGGCGGGAACACCACCATAACGCGCGCCGAGCCGTTTTTAAGAAACGTCTCACCTTTAGGGATAAACCACGGGCAGTACTTCCACGTCTACGCGCCCGTACAGAACGAGAACGTCTTTACGAACAACTGGACCTACCCTATCTGGGGCTACGCAACGGTTATACAGACCTTCGAGCTTACCGAGAAGCCCCGCCGGCTCAAGCCCGTAGCCATCTACTACCACTTTTTCTCCGGCTCGCGCTTCGCCTCGCTAAACGCGCTTAAGCGCGTCTACGCTTGGGCTATGAAAAAGCCCTTAACGCCGCTGTACCTAACCGAGTACGCCGCGGCGGTGCTCGACTTTAGGGGCACGGCTTTTGTAAAAAAAGAAGGACGCATCGAGGTAAGAAACTCCGGCCACCTCAGGACGCTCCGCGTCCCCGTCTCTGCTGGCTATCCGGACCTGATAAACTCTAAAGGCGTTGCCGGCTTTAACGAGCACGACGGCTACTACTACCTTATACTCGACGGCAGCGGCTACTACGAGATTGCCTTCTCCGAGCACGAGCCGCCGTACTACCTTAAGTCCGTCAACGGCCGCGTGGTTTCGGTAAAAAAGACGGAGGACGGGATGCTCTTCGAGCTGGAGGCCCGCGTACCCATAGAGGCCGAGTTCGTGCTGCCTGCCGGCTGCCGTCTCTACTTTAACGGCAGGCCCGTAAAGGCTAAAGTAAAAACGGGGGTAAAGCGTGGAGCCTTTAAGGTCTCGTGTAGTTATTAAGCTCTTCTCGTGGAAAGAGATAGTTTTCTTTGTAGCGTTCTTCTTAGCGCTGGCGGCGCTCTTCTTCCCGGCGGGTAAGCTCGAGGAGTACCTCGAGCAGGACGCGGCTACCAACGCCGAGCTTACGAGAAAGTACACCGAGGCGCTCCTGCGCGTAAAGTCGCCCTCTCAGATTAAGCTGGCCGTGCTGCGCCGCTACGCCTACGAGGGCGACGAGGAGAAAGTGCTAAAACTCTTAAAGCAGGTCAGAAAAGAAAACCCCTTAGAGGCCGACGAGTTAGAGTACGAGCTTCTAAAGCGGAAGTACTTCAGCTCTAAAGACGAGACCGTCCGCCGGCGGATGCGCGTTCTTCTATACCGCCTTATTAAAGGCGCAAAAGACGAGAGAGAGCTAAAGCGGCTCTACCGCGAAGCTCTAAGTATGAACTTCCCCGAGCTTGCCTTCGAGGCGGCCTACCGGCTTGCCCTAAAGACGGGCAGCCCCTACTGGAAAGAAGAGGCCTTCCTGCTGGCGCTCCAGCTCTCGAAAAAAGAGGTCGTCGAGCGTCTCGCCGGCAGCTTCGAGCCGAGAAAGCCCGAGACGGCCCGCGCCCTTTACTACTACTACCTTGCTAAGGGAGACTGGCGGCGAGCCCTCTACTACCTCAACAAAGCCGGCCCGGCTAAAGAGGAAGAGAAGATAGTGCTCGAGTTTCTCGCCGGCCGCGACGAGGAGGCCTTAAACGAGCTTCTTGCCCTCTTTCAGAAAAACCCCGACAAGGCCCAGAAGGTCCTCCTCGAGACGTTCCGTACCCTCTCCTACGCCGGCCGGCAAGACGAGATGAGAGAGCTTATAAAAAGCGTCTTGCCCCTCGTAAAGGCCGACGAGAGGTTTTACGCCGAGATACTGAAGCTCGCGCTGGCCACCGGCGACGCGCACTTTGCCGCCGAGGTGGCCCGTCTGGTGGCGAGGGAGACGGGGGTGCTTAAAGAATGAGAAAGCTGCTTCTACTTGCCCTCCTTAGCACCGCCTTAGCTCAGGAGACGTACTACTGCCTGCAGCTAGCTTCGGCCACTAGGGAAGAGCCGCTACTGGAGGCCTTTGAGCGCGTTAAAGACCTGCCCGACGCGCGCGTGGAGAGAATTAACGGCCTGTTTACCTTAAGGGTAGGCTTTTTTAAAACCAGAGAGCAGGCCCGGGCTTACCTTAGCCGCGTAAAGAAACACTTTAAGGACGCCTTCGTCCGGACCTGTTACCTCAAGCCCGAGCGCTTCGTCGCCTACGCCGGAGAAGCCCCTAAGAAGCCCGTTAAGAGAGAAGAGAGAAAAGACGAGGAGCTCCTCGAGCTCCTCGTTAGGAGCTTTTTAGGTGCCGGCAGGCTAAAAGAGGCGCGGAGCGTCTTAAAAGAGGCGCTTAAACGCCATCCCGAGCGCGTCGACTGGTGGGAGCTTTACGGCGACGTCTTGCTCTGGAGCTCTATGCCGGAAGAGGCGCTTAAGGCCTACCTTACGGCCTTTAAGCTCGGCTCGCACAAAGCAGGCCGTAAGGCCCTCTCTATAGCCCTCTCGCTGGGCAGGTTCGACGTGGCGCTAAAGCTTATAGAGCGCGTGCCTGCCGACCGGAAGACCAAGCTCTTCGTCTACGAGCGGGCGGGTGCCGTAGAGAAGCTGCTACGGCTTTTAGAGAAGAGCCGCGACGAGCAGGAGCTTTACCGTCTGGCCGAGCTTTACTACGCGCTCGGCCGGTTAGACGAAGCGCTAAGAACGCTAAACCGTCTCCCGCTTAACGAGCGGACGGCCCTGCTTAAGTACCGCATCCTGTACGCCCAAAAGCGCTACAACGAGGCGCTCCTTCTTCTAAGCTCGCTAAAAGAGAAAAGCCCCGAGGTGCTGCGCGCCCTTTCGGACCTTGCGTGGATGCTGGGCGACTACGACCGGGCGCTTAAAGCCTCTCTCGAGCTTATAAAGCTCGGGAGGGCCTCGCTTATAGACTACGACCGGGCTTCTTACCTGCTTGCTAAGAAAAAGCCCGAAGAGGCTTTAAAGCTGGCGCTCGAAGGCTGGGAGCGCTATAAAAGCAGCTTCATGCTCGAGCGGGCTATCCTGCTGGCGTACGAGCTTAGAAAGTGGGAGCTGCTCCTGCGGCTGCTTCCTAAAAGCGCCCTCTTTAACCGCCCCTTCGGGGCGGTCCTTTACGCCCGCGCCCTGTACGAGCTAAACCGTAAAGAAGAAGCCTTTCGCTTCTTGGAGAAGCGGCTCGAGCGTGAGCCCGACGCTGAGCTCGCCTCGTTTTACTTCTCACTTCTGGCCCGGGCCGGGGAGATGGGGCGGCTCAAGCGTGCCCTGTTTTACCTCTCGCGCAAGGCGGACAAAAAGCTCTACCCGGCGCTGGCTTACGGGTACCTGCTTGCCGCCGACGGCAGGAAAGCCCTCTACTACTACGAGCGGTCCGACGAGAAGGACCCCGTCCTATACGGCGACATACTCTACCTTATAGGCAAAGAAGACGAAGCGCAGCTGTACCGCAAACGCCTTTTTGACGAGCTTAGCGAGAAGCTCCGCAAAAATCCCGAGCTTTACAAAGACGCAGAGTTTATGCGTAACTACCTCTCGGTGGCCGTACACTTTACCCCCGCCCCTTACTACGAGCGGCTACTACTTCAGGCGCGCGGCGTCCTGCCCGAGGACGTCTGGCGGGAGATATATCTGGCATACCTGCTTTACCGCGACAGGCACGCCGCCGTCGAGTGGCTTAAAAGGGTTAAGGGCTTCAGCCTAAGGCCGTGGATGGAGCTGAGCTTAGCCCTTAGGGCTAACGACCGCGACGCTATGCACCGCATTCTACAGCTCTACGAAGAGAACCTACCTATACGCGACCGCGTGCTGGCGCTCGTTAAGCTCGGCCGGTGGAAAGAGGCAGTTTTCGTAGCCTTTGAAGAGCTCCAGCGCAACCCCTACCAGTTTCTTCTTAAAAAGCAGCTGCGCGACCTTTTGGGCGAGAAAGGCGACGTTTACGTGCTAAAGCCTTACTACCTCTCGAGGACAGGTTACGCCGAGACGGGCGCCGAGCTGTTTTTAAGAAAGAACTTCTCCTTTAAAGACAGCTTTCTCGAGCTTAACCTCACCTACGCGGCCCCCACTTACCGCGACGAGAACACCCTCGCGAGCGCTCCCCAACGCTTCCTTTTCTCGCTTCTCTGGGGCATAAGGTGGAACGAAGGGACGCTCCGCGTAGGCGGCGGCTACACTTACAAGCTCACGGGCAGCCTCTACGGACACCTCTCGTTAAGACGCCGGTTTTTAGGCCCTACGGGCGTAAGGCTCACGCTCGAGAAGGCCGCCGACGCGACCGAGACGCTCTACCTCCAGCTCGGGGCGGTGAAAAACAGGGCCGAGCTCCAGCTCTACGGCCCTCTCTTAAGCCCGAGAAACGGCTTCCTGTTAACCGCCGAGCTGGCCGAGTACTACACCGAAAGCGGTACCTACTTAGGCCGGGGACGGAGCTTCTACGCCGAGCTTTCGCGCAGGTGGCGCATTTTATACCCTTCGCTGCGCGTAAGGCTGTTTCTCCAGCGGGCGCTTTACGCCGAGAGCGGCAGTAAGGGTGAGCTGGCCCGCCTCTCGCCCTACCGCGTCTTTCAGGCTCTGCCGCCCGACTTTACCTACCTCGGCGGGGGCGTCACGGTGGGCGAGCCGTGGGAGCTTCTGCCCGGCGGGCACTGGAAGCCCTTCTTAGACCTCTCGTGGGGCTACAACAGCGCCGTGGGCGGCTCGTCGTGGGGTCTGTGGGGAGGTGCGCAGGGCCGGATTACCGAGCGGGACCGGCTGAGGCTGTTTATTAACCTCAACAGGAACGCCGGAGGCGTCAAGGAGACGCTCTTTAACCTCGGTCTTCTTTACGGCCGGTGGTACTAAACCGCTTCTCCCACTCCCAAGCGCTCTTAACTATAAGCTCCAGCTCGTCGTACTCGGGCTCCCAGCCGAGCTCCCGCCTTATCCTGTCGGCCTTAGCCACGAGTGCCGGCGGGTCGCCCTCCCGTCTCGGGGCCACCTCCACGGGAAAGTCCACGCCCGTTACGCGCTTTACCGTCTCCACGACCTCTTTTACGGAGTAGCCCTTACCGTATCCGCAGTTGTAAACGCGGCTCTTCCCGCCCTCCTTTAGGTACTCGAGCGCCAGCAGGTGCGCCTTGGCCAAGTCCCAGACGTGTATGTAGTCACGGATGCAGGTGCCGTCGGGCGTGGGGTAGTCGTCGCCGTATATGTAAAGCTTGTCGTACTCGCCCTTAGCCGTCTTAACGGCGCGGATGATAAGGTGCGTAGGGTTAGGGTAGGCAAAGCCTATCTTACCTTCCGGGTCCGCCCCGGCCACGTTAAAGTACCTCAGGGCCACGTAGTTAAACCCGCCCGCGTTGGACAGGTCCCTCAGCAGCCGCTCCACCGTAGCTTTAGTCTCGCCGTAAGGGTTTATGGGCTTCAGCGGCGCCTCCTCGTCTACGGGTACGCTCTCGGGAATGCCGTAAACCGCCGCCGACGAGGAGAAGACGAGCTTGTTAACTCCCTTCTCACGCATAACCTCAAGCAGGTTCAGCGTGTTGGCCACGTTGTTCCGCCAGTACTTTAAAGGCTTTCTTACGCTCTCGGGCACGACGATGTAGGCGGCAAAGTGCATAACCGCGTCGGGCTTAAACTCGTCGAAAACCTTCCTGAGCAGCTCTTTGTCGGCCAAGTCGCCTACCACGAGTTTACCGTAAAGGACGGCCCACTCGTTGCCCGTCGAGAGGTTGTCGTAGGTTAATAGCTCGTAGCCCTGCTCGCCTAAAAGCTTTACCGCGTGCGAGCCTATGTAACCCGCTCCCCCCGTAACCAGAACGCGCATGCTTTAATTCTAAAATAATGGAGCTTAACGAGCGCCAGCGCGAAGCCGTTGAGCACGAAGGCCCCCTTCTCGTCGTTGCAGGGGCTGGGAGCGGTAAGACGCGTACCCTCGTGGCCAAAGTGGAACACCTTATTAAAAAGGGCCACCCGCCCGAGCGGATTCTGTGTCTAACCTTTACCAACAAAGCCGCCCGCGAGATTAAAAAGAGGATAGAAGAGACGCTCCGCGTAGAGCTGCCTTGGGTGGGAACCTTCCACGCGGTGGCCTACAGGATACTAAAGCGCGAAGCCGACGCCCTTGGCCTGCCGCCCGACTTTACCGTAGCCGACGAGCGTCAGGCCCGCCAGCTTTTTAAACTCGCCACGGGCAGAGAAGAGCTCTTCGAGGCCGTACTGAGGGCCAAAGAGTCGCTCTCGGAAGCTCCCGAGGAGCTTAAGCCTTACCTTAAGGCCTACGACGAGCGGCTCCGTAAAGAAGGCCTGCTCGACTTTGCGGACCTTATGCGCGAGCTTTACCGTCTGCTTACCGAGCACGAGCGCGGCAGCTACTGGCGTAACTACTTTACCTACGTCCTCGTGGACGAGTATCAAGACACGAACGAGATACAGTACGAGATTTTAAAGCTTCTGGGTGCTAACCGCGTCTGCGCCATAGGCGACCCTAACCAGTGCATATACGAGTGGCGCGACGCCCGGCCTGACAACGTGCTTAAGTTCCTCCGCGATTTTAAGCCCAAAGTAGTTAAGCTCGAGCTTAACTACCGCTCGAGAGAGCCCATACTCCGCCTCGCCAACGCCTTTTTAGAGAAAAGCGCGGGTGCGTTTGGGCACTTGGTGCCGCGGCTAAGAGGCGTCAGGGGCGAGGGGCCTAAACCTTACGTAAGGCGGTTTAAAGACGAAGAGGAGGAAGCGCTCTGGATAGGCTCTAAGATACGCGAGCTGTCGGCCGAGTACCCGTTTGAGGAGTTTGCGGTGCTTCTGCGCGTCTCTAAACTTACGCAGGTCTTCGAGCGGACCTTCTTTAAGCTCGGGATACCCTATACGGTGGTAGGTACGCAGCGCTTCTACGAAAAGCCCGAGGTAAGAGCCGTCGTGGCACTTTTAAGGCTCGTCCACAAACCCTCCGACGAGCTTGCCTTTAGACAGGTAGCCGAGAGCTTTTTAGAGGGCTTCGGGCCTAAAAGCTTCGAGCTCGTAAAGGCCCACTTTACCGACAACTGGCTCCGCGCCTCGGTAAGGGTCTTAAAGAAGCTGCCCGTACGGGCAGCTTCGTCTTTATACGCGTTCTTAAAAGCCGTAAAACCGCTTTACGACGAGAAGGAGCGCTACGACGAGCTGCTGCCCGAGCTTCTGGAAAAGCTCGGCTACGAGTCGTTAATTTTACGGAAGTATAAAAAGGACGGTAAAGAGAGGCTGGAGAACGTAGAGGAGTTTTTAGAGAGTCTGCGCGAGTTTAAGAAGAAAGGCTACCGTTTGGAGGAGGTGCTCGCGGAGGTGGCCCTCTCGTCGGAAGAAGAAGGAGGTGGAGGCGTTAGGATAATGACGGTTCACGCGTCTAAGGGGCTCGAGTTTAGCACCGTCTTTATACCGAGGCTCGAGGAGGGGCTCTTCCCGCACGCCTCGGCGTTAGAAGACCCGTCCGAGATGCAGGAAGAACGGAGGCTCTTCTACGTAGCCGTCACGCGCGCAAAAGACCGCCTGTTTTTAACCTACACGCGTAAAGACAGAAGGCGGCCCAGCCGGTTTCTGTCGGACCTGCCCAAGCGGCTGCTCGACCTCTCGGCCTACCGCGGCACTACCAAGTACAGAACCGAGCTCGTGCCCAACCGCAGCCTTAAAGAGGGCGACGAGGTGCTCCACAAGGTCTTCGGCAGAGGGAGGATACTTAGCCTCGACGGCGAGCGGGCCGTGGTGCTCTTCGGCTCCGAGAGAAAAACCATACACACGGCTTTTCTGGAGAGGGTCAGGAAAGGATAGAAAACGCGTTTATATAAATTAGGAGGGGAAAAAAGGTGAAAGAACGGCTAGCCCTGTTTTTAGGCGGGCTGCTGCACGATGTGGGCAAGCTTTACGTAAAGCGCTCCCGCTCCAATCCATTTGGAGACTACGAGAAAGACTTTAAGTACCTCCACGCCGCTTACTCATATGAGTTTATAAAAAGCAGAGTCTCCGAAGAGCTTAGAGACTTAGCCCTTCAGGCGGCTTTCCACCACAAGCCCGAGAGCTCCCACCCCGACGCAAAAGACGAGCTCTACGCCGTAAGAAAGCTCTATCAAGCGGCCGACCAGTTTGTCTCTAAAGAGCGTAGC
>JAADCR010000004.1 GCA_013154375.1 Aquificota bacterium
CTTGGATAAAGTAATAAAGATTAACTGGCGGGCCCGGAGGGACTCGAACCCCCGACCCGGGGATTAGAAATCCCCTGCTCTATCCGGCTGAGCTACGGGCCCTACGACTTTTAATATTATACCTGTCGTACTCTAAAAGCACGTGCGCCGTCAGCTCGTTAAGCAGAAGCAGGTGCTCCTCTTTTACCGCGAAGCGGTCTCTCTCAAAAAACTCCTCTAAGAAAGGGGGTACGTACCTCCGGTAGCTCTCCGGCAGACCCTCGCGGAGCCTAAGCCCCAGCATTATCCGCTCCTTCTCAAGCTCCACCTCGTCGAGCTTAACCCGGCCCGCCGTGGGCGGCTCGCCCCGCTTAAGTTTCTCAGCCCAGCGGCTTAAGCTCCGCTCGTTGTAGAACCGCTCGTTTCCTACGAAGCTCCAAGCAGAAGGGCCTAAGCCTACGAACGGCTCGAGCTTCCAGTAAAGGAGGTTGTGCCGGCAGTAGGCCCCGTCGCGCGCCCAGTTGGACACCTCGTACCGCTCGTAGCCGAGCTGGCGCGTCTTTTCCGAGAGAAGCGCGTGGAGCTTAACCAGCTCCTCCTCGCCGGCACGCCTCAGGCCCGAGCCGGCGGGCGGGCTCAGCAGGTAGGCCGAGAGGTGGTGCGGCCTCAGACGCTCTAAAAGCTTAAACTCCCGCGCGAGGAGCTCTTCCGTCTGGCCCTCCCAGCCCCAGATGAGGTCGGCGTTTACGGTAAGGCCCGCCTCGAGGGCCGCCTCTACGGCCCTTACGGCCTCCTTTACGCCGTGGCGACGGCCTAAGGCCCTGAGGCCTTCCTCGGTAAAGCTCTGGACGCCCACGCTCACGCGCGTAACGCCTAAGCTCTTAAGCGTCTTAAAGGCCTCGGGCCCGAAGTCCTCGGGGTTTACCTCTACCGTTACTTCCCCGGGCCCGCCCGTAAGGCTTATTAGGCGCTCAAGCAGCCGCGCAAGGAGCTTAAGACCTAAAAGCGAGGGCGTCCCGCCGCCTAAGTAGAGCGTCTCGGCCTTAACGCCCTTAAGCCTGAGACGGGCCTCCTTAAGAAGGAGCTCCGTAAACGCCTCTTTAGAGCCTTCGGTAACCGAGTAGAAGTCGCAGTAGGGGCACTTGACGCGGCAGAAAGGCACGTGTGCGTAAACGCCTTTTACCATAATTTTTATTACTATGCCCGCAGACCCGAGAAACGCAGGGAGCGACAAAGGAAAGCTCGAGCAGGAGCTGAGAAACTGGATAACGGCCTTAAAGCTCAGAAAGCTCGAGTACGAGGCGGTGCTTGACGAGCTTACGAAAGAAGAGCTGCTTTACGACCTTAACCACTACGAGCGGGAGCTCTACGAAGAGCTCGAGCCTTACCTAAGACGGGCCGAGGGCGACGGACGGGAAGAGGTTAAGAGGATGGCCCGCGAGCTTAAAGAGCTCTACGAGTCTATAGTTACGCTCATAAGGCGGGCGGCCGACGGGCGGTGAGGGTTTTCGTCTCGCTGGCGGACCGCTCGGCGGCTAACTACGCGTACCACCTGTTTAAGGAAGGGTTTGAGGACTTTACCTTCGTCGGCCTTACGGACGAAAGGCTCGAGCGGCTCGGGTTTGAGAGCTTAGGCGGCTACGAGCAGCTCTCGGCCGTGGGTTTTACCGAAGCGCTTACGCGTCTGCCGGCTTTCCTTAAGCTCAGGAGACGGCTGCTCGAGGAGGCTCTAAAGAGCGACGCGGTGCTCCTGTGCGACGCACCGGCGCTGAACCTGTACCTGCTTAAAGAGCTTAAAAAGCTCGGCGCTAAAAAGGTCTTCTACTTTATCCCGCCGCAGGTCTGGGCTTGGAGGGAAAAAAGGGCCGAGCTGGTTAAAAAGGCCGACGCGGTGATTACGCTCCTGCCTTTTGAGTTTAAGCTCTTTAAAAGTCTGGGGGCGCGCGTCTACTACGAGGGCCACCCGCTGGTGGACCTCGTAAAGCCTACGGGTAAGCTCCGTCCCCCGCCCGGGACGGTTGGGCTGCTGCCGGGCAGCCGGGAGGGCGAGCTTAAGCGCCACCTCCCTTTACTTAAAGAAGTTACGCGGAGGCTGAAGCGTCCCTTCGTCGTGCCCACGCTCCCGCCGTTTACGGAGCGCGTAAAGCAGGCCCTGCCTAAGGCCCTCGTACTTAGCTACGACGGGGCCTCTTACGACGTTTTTTACGGGGCGGAGTTCTCGCTTATAGCCTCCGGGACCGCCTCGCTCGAGGCGGGTCTTGCCGGACACCCGCACGCGGTTTTCTACCGCGTCAGCCCTATAACTTACTTTCTGGCCCGCAGGCTCGTTAAGGTGCCCTTCGTAAGTCTGGTAAACCTCCTTCTAAACCGGCCCGTCGTGCCGGAGCTGCTACAGAAGGGGCCCGACGAGCTCGTAAGAGCTTTAGAAGAGGTAGACCGCTCCGCGGTAAAAGAAGAGCTAAAAGAGCTTAAAGAGCTGTTAGGCCCTCCGGGCGTGCTCGGCAGGCTCAGGGAGCTCTTTAGAGAGCTCTTTCTACGAGGTTAAGAAAGTCCTCGGGCCGGGGCAGCTCTTTACAGACGGGCCGGCCCGCTTTACAGCGCTTGGGGTTAGGCGAGCAGGGCGAGCAGGGAGCGGGGTTTTCCAAGTAGCCGCCTTTAAGCGGGTAGAAGCCGTAATAGGGCGAGGTGGCGGTGTAGACGGTAAAGGCCTTAACGCCAAGGGCGTTGGCCAAGTGGACGGGGGCCGAGTCGTTGGCCGCCACGAGCTTAGCTCCTCTAATAAGCGCCGCCAGCTCGCGCAGGCTCGTTCTGCCCACCGCGTTTACGAACGGCGCCTTAAGCGCCTCGGCTCTTTTACGGTCGCTCTCCGTGCCCGTGACCACGACCGTGACGCGCCGGCTAAGAGCCCTTATAAACTCCTCCCAGTTTTTAAGGCTCCACTCTTTAAGCGGGAAGTTGGAGAAAGGCGCGACCACCGCGTACGGGCCCGAGAGGTTAAACTTCTCCCTCACCCGAAGGGTCTCTTCCTCTTCAACGAAGAGCTTAGGCTCCCTTACGGGCTCCTTAACGCCCAACGGCTTTAACAGGGCGAGGTTCCGCTCCACCTCGTGCACGCCCCAGCGGTGCTCCACGAGGTCCGTATACAGAAACGGAAGCTCAGAGCGGTTAAACCCAACGCGCCGCTTCACGCGCGCGAGAAAAAGCGTAAGGGCCGCCCGTGCCGAGCGGTGGGGCGAGACGGCCAGCTCGTAACCCCTCAGCTCTTTTAAAAGTCTTAAGTTCTCCTTAAAGGTTTTGGAAAACGGTACTACCCTAACCGGGTAGCCTTTTAGAAGCTCTTCGGCAAACGGGCGGGCCACGAGCGTAATCTCCGCCTCCGGGAAGGCCTTAAGGAGCGAGCGGACGAGCGGCGTGGTGAGCACCAAGTCGCCGAGGTAGGCGGTCTGCCAGACGACGATTTTCATAAAATGATAGTATTATGCAGGAGAAAGACTGCATCTTCTGTAAGATAGTAAGGGGCGAGCTGCCCTCGGAGAAAGTTTACGAAGACGAGCTCGTTTACGCCTTTAAAGACATAAACCCCGTAGC
>JAADCR010000028.1 GCA_013154375.1 Aquificota bacterium
GGCTCTCACGACGGTCTGCTGCTGTGGTATTCTTTATTAAGTGATTGAGCCAGAGCTGGTTAAGCAGGCCCTGAAGAGTAAAAAGGTAAGGAGCGAAGAGGCCTTCGGCCTCGAGTATCTGAGGTTCAACGACGACTTTAAGGACATACCCCGCGGGACGGCCATATTTAAAGACTTCGTCGTCTGGGGCTACCCGCACATAGGACGGATATTCGTCCTCGAGACGGGTCTAAAGGAGCAGTTTAAGGCTCCCTTCTGGGTCGAAGAGAAGGTGGACGGCTACAACGTACGGATATTTAAGTACGGCGACGGCTACTACGCGCTCTCGCGCGGCGGCTTTATCTGTCCCTTTACCACCGACCGGCTGCCCGACCTTATAGACCTGAAGGTTTTAGACGAGAACCCCGAGCTCGTTATATGCGCCGAGGTGGCAGGCCCGGAGAACCCCTACATAGAAGAGAGCCCGCCCTTCGTTAAAGAGGACGTACGGCTGTTCGTGTTTGACTTTATGAGAAAGAACGAGCCCGGCTTTTTAAGCCACCGCGAGAAGGTGGAGCTTATAGAGCGCTACGGCCTGCCCTCGGTCCAGATTCTCGGCCGGTTTACCTCCTCCGACGAGGACATAAAAAAAATAAAAGAGATTCTAAGGAGGTTTGACGAAGAAGGGCGCGAGGGCGTGGTCTTTAAAGAAGACAGCCCCGAGAACAGACGAGCCAAGTACATAACCAGCTACGCCAACCTTATGGACATAAAGGTAAACGCAAAGAACATGCTCCAGCTACCGCCCGAGTACTACACGAACCGCATCCTCCGGATAGTGCTGTTTATGCTCGAGGAGGGCATAGAGCGGAACCAGCACCTCTACGAAGAGCTCGGGAGGGCCTTTATAGACGGGCTGTTCGAGGCCATAGAGCAGTACAAAAAGGAGCACAAGGTCTACAGGACCTTCCGTTGCAGGTTCCGTAAAAAAGAGAACGCGCTGGCGCTTTTAGAGCTGCTGTCTAAGACCTCAAAACACATACAGGTAAAGCAGCGGAGGCTCGAGCCCGAGAACGGCTACTGGAGGCTCGAGTTTGACAAAATATACTTAAACATGACGGGCCTGCTCGGCCACCTGCTTAAAGGCGGGCTCGTGTACGACTAAGATGGTTCGCCTGCTGTACTTCTCTTATCTTAAAGAGCGGCTTAAAAAAGCGGAAGAAGAGCTCCCCTTTACCGGCACGGTGGGGGAGCTCAGGAAGCTGCTTAAAGAGAAGTACCCGCAGCTGGCGGACGAGCTCGAGCGCGTCCGCTTTGCCGTAAACGACGAGTACGCTAAGGACGACGAGCCTATTAAAGACGGTGATAAAATAGCCTTGATTCCGCCCGTTAGCGGTGGCTAAGTTATCCTGTCGGAGGTAACCCCATGGAGGACATCTTCGTGGACAACTACCTCGTTAAAGGCGACAGGTACTACACGAAGGAGCACGAGTGGGTGCTCGTTAAAAACGGCTACGCCGAGGTGGGCATTACCGACTACGCCCAGAAGCAGCTGGGCGACATCGTCTACGTAGAGCTGCCGCAGGAAGGGCAGGAGTTCGACGCGGGCGACGCCATGGCCACGCTCGAGTCGGTGAAAAACGTCGCCCCCGTCTACGCCCCCGTAACGGGTAAAGTCGTAAAGGTGAACGAGGAGCTAAAAGAAGAGCCGGGGCTTATAAACGACGACCCCTACGACGCGGGCTTTATCGCCGTTATGGAGATGTACGACCCGACGGAGGTGGAAGACCTCATGAGCCCGCAAGACTACGCGGACTACCTGCGCGAGATAGTAGAAGAGGAGAAGGTCGAGAAAGAAGAGCAGAAGGAGGAAGAGGAAGAGCTCGAGAACTACATAGAAGACCTCTACGAGCGGGCCGAGGACGAGCCGCCCCTCGACGAGGAAGAGAGGTGAGCTACGAGCCCCACACGCCCGAAGAGGAGCGCGCCCTTCTTGAGTTTTTGGGCCTTAAAAGCGCAGACGAGCTTTTTGCACACGTCCCTAAAGAGCTCTCCGCCCGCTCGTTTAACCTGCCCGAGCCAAAAAGCGAGGAGGAGCTAAGGCGCTACTTCTACGACAAGGCCGGCCGCGTAAAAACGCCCGTCTGTTTCGCCGGGGCCGGCGCCTACGACCGGATAGTCCCCTCACCTATATGGCAGCTTCTTAACCGCGGGGAGTTTTTAACGCCCTACACGCCCTACCAGCCCGAGGCCTCGCAGGGGATACTGCAGGCGCTGTTTGAGTACCAGAGCATGGTCTGCGAGCTTACGGGCATGGACGCGGCCAACGCCTCGCTTTACGACGGTGCCTCCGCCACCGCGGAAGCGGTCCTTATGCTCTCGTCTTTTAAAAAAGGCTACGTCCTGCTTCCCGAGAGCCTAAACCCCCTGTACGCCCGCGTCGTAAAAACTTACCTTAAGGGCCCGGGTCTGCCCGTAAAGACGGCCCCGATTGGCCCCGAAGGGACGGTAGAGCTCAACGAGCTCGAGAGGCTCCTGCCCGGCGCCTCGGTGCTCGTGCTCCAGCAGCCTAACTTTCTCGGCTACTTAGAGCCTTTAAAGGAGGTAGGAGAGCTCTGCGAGCGCCACGGCGTCCCCTTAGCCGTGGTCGCCGACCCGGTGGCGCTGGCGCTGCTAAAGCCGCCCGCGGCGTTCGGCGCTTGGGCCGTGGTGGGCGAGGGCCAGCCGCTGGGCGTGCCGCTCTCGTTCGGCGGCCCCTACGCGGGCTTTTTCGCCGTAAGAAAGGAGCTTATAAGGAAGATGCCCGGCAGACTCGTCGGTCTTGCCCGCGACCGGAAGGGCCGGCGCGCCTTTACACTCGTTCTCCAGACGCGCGAGCAGCACGTAAGGCGCGAGCGCGCCACCTCCAACGTCTGCACCAGCCAGACGCTTATAGCCATAGCAAACGCTATGTACCTCACGCTCTTAGGCCCCGAAGGGCTTAAAGAGGTGGCCCGCCAGAGTGTCTCGAAGGCCTACTACCTAAAAAACGAGCTTCTCAGGCTCGGCTTTACCGAGCCCTTTACGGGTAGACACCTCTGGGAGTTCCCGCTGCTACACGAGTCGCTGCCCGGGCTTCACCGCGAGCTTTTAAAAGAGGGCTTCCTCTTCGGCGTGCCGCTGGGCCCCTTCTATCCGGAGCTTAAAAATGCCGTCCTGCTGGCCGTTACGGAGAAGCGGACGCGCGACGAGATGGACCGCCTAGTCGAGACCGTTAAGCATCTCGCGTAGCTTCTTCTTCATCCGCTCGTAGTGGCTACCTTTCCAGAAGACCGCACCGCACGAAGGGCAGCGCCTAAAGTCGGTCGCCTCTTTTAACGCCGCGGGCGGGACGAGCCTCTTTAGCTCCTCGCCCGTAAGCGGCTCGAGCCTCGACGAGCAGAAGGCGCACCGCTCGAGCGAGAGCTCCCCTTTAAGCCCGTAGTGCTTAACCACCGCCCTTAGCTGGAGCTTAAACTCGTGCCGCGGCACCAGAAAACACTCGAGCCCGGCCTTTTTAAGCCGCTCGTACCACCGGCGCGAGGTCGTTATAAACACCCCGTCGGGCTTTACGCTCTTAAAGCTTACCGGCCCTTTAATAAGGTAAGCCTCGTGGCCTAAAAACCGCAGCCAGCGGGCCAGCTTCTCAAGACCCTCCTCGAGGTAAAACCTCACAAAAATAGAATGTATGAAGCCTTTTCTAAAACTCCTCTCGGCCGACTGGGAGCAGACGGTAAAGTGGTCCGCGCTCGTGCTTTTAAGCCTACTACTCTCTCTCGTCCCGCCCGTAGGGCCGCTTTTCCTGTTTGTCTCGGTTAACCTCCTTAACGCTACGGCCCTCGCTTTAAAAGAGAAGGGGCTGCTCGAGCTAAAGACGGTTTTCGGGCTTTTTAAAAAGACCGCCTTCTTCTCGCTGGGCGAGCTGGTGCTCGTTACGCTTCTGCTTCTACCTCTACCCGTCTTAGGGCCCGTCTTTAAGGCACTTCTGCTTTTCTACCTTTTCTCTAAACCTTACCTAAAGACCGCCCTTACGGGCGGTAAAGAAGACTTTAAGCTACCTTTTAAGAGCTTTACGACGGAGAGCCTGAGGGTGACGCTCTCGCCTTACTACGCGCCCGTGGGTTTTAAGTTTCTCTTAAAGTTCGTGCTCCTTCACGCGCTGGCTTTTGTACTGGCGCTTACGGTGGTGGGCGTTATCTTGAGCGTCTGGTGTCTGCTGTGGGCCTGCTACGCGCTGGCTAAGGCCGCGGCGGAGACGGAGCGGGATGTGTTACCCTTCTACAGAAGAAGGGGGTAAGAGATGGAGAAGGAGAGGCCCCGCGTGGTGGAAGAGAGCATATGGGTGGCCGAGGAGGCGCTTAAAAAGGCGCCCAAGCTCGAGGGCGTGCCCACGGGCGTGGAGGGGCTCGACGAGCTTTTCTTCCGCGCGCGCGTAGAGGGCGGTAAGGTGGTAAAAGAGCCGCTGGGCGGGATACCGCGCTACGCGGTGGTAAACATAACGGGCGTCTCGGACACGGGTAAGTCGCTTATGGCCGAGCAGTTTACGGTTAAGCAGGCCGAGCGGGGCGAGCCCGTGGCCTTCGTAACCGTCGAGAGCCCTGCGCCGTTCGTCACGCTCGGGCTTAAGGAGCGGGCCACGGCCATGGGGATAGACTTTGAGAAAGTTAAGGACAAGATAATCCTCATAGACGCGGCTACGCACGCCACGCTTAGGGAGAACCTGCCCAACCTGCTGGCCACCTTAGCTTACGCCATAAAGCAGTACAAGATAAGGCACACCGTCATAGACTCGGTCACGGGTCTGTACGAAGCGCGGGAGGTTATGGCGCGCGTGGTCGTCCGCCAGCTTTTCAACTTTATGAAAAAGTGGTACCAGACGGCGCTCTTTATCTCTCAGAAGCGCTCCTCGCACGAGGAGCTCTCGGCCGAGGCGGCGGGCGGCTTTGCCATAAGCCACATCGTCGACTGTACGTTCGTGCTCGCTAAGGAGCTGGTCCTTACGCAGTACCAGTCGCGTCTGTTTAAAAAGCCCATAGGTGACGTCGTCCGTCTCTTCCGTATAGACGGCTGCCGTCTCTGCGGCCACGACACGAGAACGCACTTCATGGAGATTACCGAGACGGGTCTGGTTAAGATAGGTCCTCCTTTAAGCTCTTCGTAAACAGCCGTAAAAGCTTAATCGCCGAGCCCTCGAGCACGCGCCCGCCCTCAACCACCCTGAAGCCTAAAAGACCCTTCTTCTCCACTACCGTAAGGTCTTTAAACCTCTCTCTTAGCAGCTCCTTTAGAGCGGGCTCAAGCTCCTTCTCGAGCTCTAGCCTCGGCGGCTCGTAAAACCGGTAGAGCTTCTCCTCGAGCGCCAGCACGGCACCTACGGTGTCCCTTAGCTCGGCGTCTATCCGCTCCTGACGGCGCTTACTCAGCTCGCGCTTAAGCAGCTTTATCCGGTCGGTTACGCGCTCCTGAGCTCCGCGGCTCTTTCTCATCCGCGTAAGGTGGAGGGCCGAGAGGTGTAGCAGCGCCGAGTAGCTAAGGTAGGCCTCGGCGTAGCGGTCCAAAAGCTCGTTAAATACGGGCCGCTCGAGCTCTACAGGCTCGGCCTTCGTTAAAGGCGGCGGGAGGAACCGCTCGAGTGTAAGCTCGAGCCGGGCGTAAGGAACGGGTACGGGGGCCGCGGAGGCGGGGGCGTAAAAGCTCTCGTGCCTGCCTCCGCCCGTAGGCTCAGAGGGGCTAAGGAGCGTCTCGGCCTTCTCGGCCGGGACGCGCGCGTAAAGGAGGTAAACCTCCCGCCCGCTTAAGAAGCTCCTTTTAAGCTCCCGGGCGAGCTTTTTAAAGAGCTCGGGCCGCCAGTGGCGCGTAAAGTAGCCTTTAAGGCTTCTGCCTTTTAGCGGTAGCTCTCCGAGGACGAGCAGCTCGGCGTTCTGCAGCTCACGGGCCTTGGCCGCGAGCTTACGCTTTAGACCGCGCGTGAGCGCCATCTCCGAGCCGAAGACCACGAGGAGCGGCCGGCCGGTTAGAGGCGGCAGCAGCTCGGGGTAAGCGCTTAGAAGGCGCGTAAAACTCTCTTTAAGCGCTTCGGCGTAAAAGGAGAGGGCGTAGGCCGAGGCGCGGCTCTTTTTCAGCCGTCCGGCCGAGAGGACGGAGACGACGCCGAAGAGCTGTCTAAGACTCTCGTAGGCTTTTAGCTTTTTATAGAGCTCCCTCACACCTTTTTAACAGCTCGGCCAGCTTACGGAGGGCCTTCCCGCGGTGGGAGAGCGCGTCTTTCTCTTGAGGCGTCATCTGCGCGAGCGTCCGCGTCTCGTTCTCGGGCACGAAGACCGGGTCGTAACCGAAGCCGGCCGTGCCTTTGGGCTCGTAGGCTATAGAGCCGTACAGGTAGCCCTCGGCGGAGACGGCTTTCCCTTCGTAGTAGACGAGGGCGCAGCAGACGAAGTAGGCCCGCCGGTCCTTCTCGTCTTTTAAAAGCCGTAGGAGCTTTTTTACGTTGGCCTCGTCGGGGGAGGAGCCTTCTTCCCTCCCGCCCCACTCGAGGCGGTAGAAGCGGGCCGAGTAGACGCCGGGGTAAGGCTTTAGCTTCTCTACCACGAGGCCGCTGTCGTCGGCTAAGGCGGGCAGGCCGAAGGCCTCGGCGTAGGCTTTCGCTTTAAGGTAGGCGTTACCGTAAAAGGTTCTCTCTTCCTCTTTAACCTCGAGCGTGCGCGGGGGCGGTAGCACCTCGAAGCCTAAGGGGCTCAGTATCCGTCTAATCTCTTCGAGCTTTTTGGGGTTAGAGGTGGCGGCCACGAGCTTCATAGGCCGAAGAGCTTTTTAAGCGCGGCCAGCAGGCCGCGCTCTTTCTCTTCTTCTTTTTTCGCCTTCTTTTCGGGCATGAGGAACTTGTTAAGGTGGTCGTCGAGGAGGATAAACCGGTCGCACGTGCGACGGAGCTGGTAGGAGCTGGTCTTTTTAAAGGTGGCGTTCTCGACGCGCTTGCCCATCCTCTGGACCTCTTCGACCATGTGTATAAAGTCGCTGTCGCCGCTTACGAGCACGGCCGTGTCGTAGGCGTCGCGGAAGGCAAGCGCGAGCATGTCCGTGGCGAGCATGATGTCGACCTCTTTCTCGAGCATCTCGCCGCTGGGAAGCTTTCTTAGGTTGGCCGTCTTTACCTTTATGCCCATAAACGAGAGCTCGTCTAAAAACCGCTTCTGGCGCTGGAGGCTCTCCCACTCGGGCGAGCCCTTTTTAACGTCCTTCTCTTGAGGGACGGCCGTGTAGAAGTAGGCGCGTACGAGCGTCCGGCCGTCACGGAGAAACTCCACGAGCTTAGAGTAGTCTATCTTAACGTTTAAGGCCCTGAGCCCGTGGAAGACGTTCGAGCCGTCTATAAATATCATCACCCGCTCGCTCATAGCCGGAACCTTAGGAAAGCCGACATCCCGTCCACCTTTTTCTGCAGCTCTCTGTCTATTATTACCTCTACCGTAGCCCTCTGGTCAAGCGCCTCCTCGAGCGCCTCGTCGCCTACGTCGCTTATGGGTAAGGGCTTCTCGTCGGGCAGGGGGCACTCGGGCTTTAAGAAGGCAAGGTGGCTTTTGGGGCAGAGGTAGCCCGGACGCTGGAAGTCTTCGGCTATAAGCAGCGTCCGTACGTTACCTATGGCCAGCATCTCGAGCACGCGTGAGGTGCCTCTAACGGCCAGACCGCGGCCTATAAGCTCGTCAAGCTCCTTTATAAGCTCTTTCTCCTGCTCGCGGTCCTTCTCCCAGAGAAGGTCGAGCGTCTTCTCCCAGACGAGCTGGGGCGTGGCCTCTTCGGGCGTGAGCTCGAGGTAGCCTACGAGCCTCTCGAGCAGGTACGGGTGAAGAAACCGCTCTATCTCTTTAAGGCCTTCCTCTAAAAATCCGCCTATTACGAGCTTGTCGAACTTTATCCGCTTCCACTCTTCAAAGAGCGCGTCGGAGGCGAGCTTTAGTATCCGGTGCCACTCTTCTTTAAGCCGCGTGTGGAAGCGCCACTCGCCCACGCCGTGCTGGACGGCGTTGGGTGCGGCCACGCGGGAGGGCATCCGGTACTGGAAGCTCCCTTCCGCTCCCTTAAGGAGCGAGCCGCCCGAATGAAAGCGGTGGGCGCGCGTGGTTAGCGGCTCTATAAAGTCGAGCTTCTCCTCTATCCCGCCCACGTCGAGGACGAAGTACCTCACGTGCTTGCGGTCCACCAGCAGGACCGCCACTTTGCCCAGCTCCTCGTCTATGGCCGCTATCTCGCGCACCAGCGGGTCGGGCGCTACCATGAGGCGGTTCCGGTAGGTGTAAGGCAGCTTAACCGCCTCGAACATCCCCATCCGCGAGCACGAGAAGAGGGCCACGCCGCGGCAGGCCCTCAGGTTAGACGGCTGGGAGAGGAAGTCTAAAAAGGCCTTAACGTCGCCCTTAAACGAGGCCTTAGCCTCCTCGTCGAGCCCCAGCACCTCGAGGTCCTTCTCTCTCTTTTTAACGAGGTCTTTAAAGACGCGGAGGTACTTGTTGCCTTCGCGGTCCTGCGGGAGGAGCCTTAGGTAGAGCGTGCTTACCGGGTACTTCCCCGGCTCGAAGCTGGCCAGCCTCTCGAGCGTCTCTTTAAGCTCTCCCATTGGATAGATTTTAAATCAGCCGCTCCGCCTCCGGGTAGAAGGCCTTAAGCTTAAGCCGGAGCTCCTCGAGCTCCCTCTCGGGTACCGAGTCCCACACTATCCCGCAGCCGGCAAAGTAGCTGAGCCGCTCGCCCCGCCCGTAAGCGGTCCGGATGAGCACCGAGAGCGTAAAGCGCTCCGGGTCTAAGACCAGTCCGGCCGTCCCGCAGTAGTAGCCGCGCGCGTGCGGCTCGAGCTCGTCGATAATCTCGACCGCCCGCTTTTTAGGCGCGCCCGTTACCGAGGCGGGCGGGAAGGTGGCCTTAAGCAGCTCTTTAAGACCCGCCTCCGTCTCGCCGCTTACGAGCGAGTACATCTGCCAGAGCGTGCGGTAACGCTCGAGCTTAAACAGCTCTTCCGCCCTTACGCGGCGGCACGCGCGCGACAGGTCGTTCCTCATCATGTCCGTTATCATCAGGTTCTCCGCCCGCTCTTTCTCGCTCCTTAAAAGCTCTTCCGGCCGCGCGGCCGTCCCTTTCAGCGGCTTGCTAAAGACGCGCTTCCCCCTCTTGCCCAGAAACAGCTCCATAGAGCCGCTTACTAAAAGTAGCCCGTCGAGCTCTAAAAAGAAGGCGTAAGGGACGGGCTGGCGCCCGTAGTAACTAAAAAAAAGCTCTAAAGGGGAGCCCTTAAGCGTAAAGTAGAACCGGTTTGTGAGGTTAAGCTGGTAGACCTCGCCCCGCTCTATAAAGCCCTTTACGCGCCCAATCCGCTCTAAAAACGCCTCACCCGTAAGCGAGACGCCCTCCGGCTCGAGGGCAGCCTTACCCGTTTTAAGCGTAAGCGGCTCGTAGCCGCCTAAGGCCAGCCTTAAGACGGGCAGACGCTCGGACTTTACCTTAACGCCGAGCGTCTCGGAAAGCCGCTCGTAGGGTACTGCTACGAACGCGGGCCCGCCGTCGCTAAGCTCGTCTAGGCTCTCTAAGAGCTTAACCTCTTTAACCTCGGCCTCGTAGAGCCCCTCCTCTCCCCAGAAGCCGCCCGAGAGCACCAGACGCGCTCTCACGGCTCACCCCTGAAGGCGCGCTTAAGAATAGTTAGAAGCTCTTTCTCGCCTACGGGTGCGGGAGCCTTTTTAAAGGCTCGGGGAGCGTCGGTGAGGGCGGCGCGGGCGATTAGGCCGAGCTCGCTCTCTTTAACGCCGAGCTCTTTTAGCGAGACGGGAAGTCCGTAGCGGCGGGCAAGCCCGTAAAAGGCCCGCGGCAGCTCCTCTACCGAGCCGAGGCCGAAAAGGCGGGCAAACGGCCCGTAGCGCTCGGGCGCTAAGGGCACGAAGTGAGAGAGGACGGCCGGCGTTAGGGCCGAGAGACCCTCCGCGTGGGCCACCTCGGGCCTCAGGCCCGAGAGGGCGTGCTCGAGCGCGTGCGCAACGCCTACGCCCTTGTGGTCTATGGCCCAGCCGCCGTAGGCCGAGGCTAGAAGCAGGCCCGCGCGGGCGGAAAGCTCGTCGGGCTTCTCGTAGGCGCGCGGGAGGTGTTTAAGAACCAGCTCGGCGCAGGTAAGCGCGTCGCGCTCGGCCGGCGGGTGGGGAGGCTCGTTGGCGTAGCTCTCGACCGCGTGGACGAGCGCGTCGTAGGCGCCTAAGGCCGTCTGGTAGGGCGGGAGGGTTGCCGTAACCTCCGGGTCGGCCAGACAGGCCTGCGGGTAGAGCGGCTCGCCCGAGACGGGGAGCTTTTTCTTCCTCCGGTAGCTCGAGATAACCGCGTGGCGGTTCACCTCCGAGCCCGTCCCGGCGGTGGTGGGCACGGCCAGAAGCGGTAAGGCCCTTCCGGGCTCCCTTTTACTCTTAAGCCCTTCCCGTACGTAGTCCCACGGCTCACCTCCCTCCGCGGCCACCAGCGCGGCCACCTTGGCCGCGTCCATCGTGCTGCCGCCGCCGAGCGCCACCAGAGCGTCGGCCTTTCTGGCCTCGCGGGCTATAGCCTTTACCTGCTCCTCGTCGGGGTTGGGCGAAACGCCCGTAAAGAGGAGCGTCTCGAAGGGCTTAAGCAGGTTAAGCACGCGGTTAAGAAGAGAGCTCTCTTTAGCACTCTTGCGGCCCGTAACGAGAAGGACTTTGCGGTAGGGCGTAAGCAGCTTGGGAAGCTCGTTAAGCACGCCCTCGCCGAAGAGGTAGCGGACGGGCTTACGGTAGGCGAACCTCATTGCCCGAGGAGGTTAAGAAGGTCCTCCGCCAGCTCGTCCCGGTTCTCTTTGGTAACCTCGACGACGACGGCGCCGGGCAGGCGGCGCAGCTCGCGCACGAGCGGGTGGACATCCCTTACGGGTATGGTTATAACCGCGTTTACGGCCGGGTCGTGGGCTACGGCCCGGACGAGCTCACGGAAGGGCTTGGAGAAGAGCTCCATCTTCCCCACCTCGTCTATGACGACGACCTTACGGCGGTCTTTTTTAGCCTCTTTTAGCGCCTTCTCGAGGACGGGGAGGGCGACCTCCTCGAAGTAGTCGACGTTAACGCCGTAAGAGCCCACGAGCTTTTTAGAGGTGAAGAACTTTGAGGAGAATATCTTCTTCTTACCTTCGGTGCTTACGACGCGGAAGCCCGTCCTTCTGCCCTGCTCGTCGCGCACCTCTTCCGTCCAGAAGCCTACGGCCCGGTCGCCGAGGGCTTTTACGAGCTTTTTAACGAGCGTCGTCTTCCCTACGCCGGGCTCGCCGGTAATTATTACCTTCATAGCTTAGAATATAACCGCCGTGAGGAAGTAGTCGGAGATGAGAATGAGCATGGACGAGGTGACGACGGAGCTGGTGGTGGCCCGTCCCACGCCCTCGGTCCCGCCGCGCGTGTAAAAGCCGTAGTAGCAGCTCACGGCGCCTATTATAAAGCCGAAAAAAACGGCCTTGTAAAGGCCGCCTAAAAAGTCGTAAAAGTCGGTAAGGTCGACCATCTTCTGCCAGTAGAGGTACTCGTTAACGCCGAAGAGCTTGGTGGCTACGAGCCACCCGCCGAGCACGCCCGAGACGTCGGCCATGACCGTAAGCAGCGGCACGCCTACGGTGGTGGCAAAGAGCCGGGGCGTTACTAAGAAGCTGACGGGGTTTATGGCCATGACCTCGAGGGCGTCTATCTGCTGCGTTATCCTCATGGTGCCTATAGCGGCGGTCATGGCCGAGCCTACGCGTGCCACGACCATAAGGGAGGTCAGGACGGGCCCGAGCTCCCGGCCCATGGATATGGCCACCACGGCGCCTATTAGATACTCGGCGTTAAAGCGGTGGAAGGTCGAGTAGGTCTGGAGGGCTATAACGCCGCCGCTAAAGAGGGAGGTGATGACCACCACGGGGGTCGTCTCGGCCGAGACGTACGTAAGCTGGCGTACGAAGTGTCTCGTTTTGGGCCGCTTTTTAAACAGGTACAAGATGGCCTGAAGCGTCAGAAGGGTGGCCCTCCCTACCTCCTCGAAAAAGCGCGTCATTTACTTCTTCTCCTTCCCGGCGCGGCGCTTAGGCTTCTGAGCTTGGAGCTTCTGGCTGAGCTGCTCGAGCTTCTCGTAGTCTACCACTACGCGGCCGTCCTCGGTAAGGCCGAAGGCCGGGAGGAGCACCTCCTGCACGCCCTTTTTGTTGGCTAAGAAGTTCTCGAGCTCTTTAGGCTCGCTGTAGCCCATAAGCTCGTACTCGGTCTGACGGCCGTCGTCGAAGTAGAGTCTTACCTTAAGACACCAGAACTTGGCGTTCTCGGCCTCGGAGCAGCGGTAGGGCTCTCCTAAGGGCTCGAACTTTACGGCCCGCGCTACCACCTTCATGGGGATTTATGATACGCCGAAAGGCGTCTTATAAGTCTACCGGAATCTCTTTAACTATAGCGGCCCGCTTGAGGCTCACTTCCGTCAGGTACGCCTTTACGCACCCGCCGGCTTTTAGAAAGGCTTCTAAGGCTCTGCAGAAGGACGGGTCGAGCTCGCAGTGTGGTCTAAAGCGTTCGGCGTCGGGCCTTAGGACCACGAAGGCTAAGGTGGCCTCGTAGCTGCTCAGAAGCCCGCTCATGAGTTTAAGCTGGCGGGCCGCCCGTCCGGTGGGTGCGTCGGGAAAGAGGGCGGTGCCTCCGCGCACGAGCGTGACGGACTTGACCTCTATTACGGTCCCGTCGGCGAGAAAGTCGAGGCGCGTGCCGTTAAAGGTAGGCTCGCGGGCGTGCTCTGAGGTACTTAAAAACCGCTCGCGGTAAAGCTCGTTAGCCAGCACGGAGGGGACGAGGACCTTCGGCGGTAGCTCGACGAGAAACAGCTCGTAAGGGTACTTGCCCGTGCTTTTAGGCCTCAGGTAGGCCGTAAGGCCGGGCCTTAGGAGCTGCTCGAGCCTACCGGTGTTTCTCAGGTGTGCCCTTACGGTGCGGCCGTTTAGCTTAAGCTCGACGACGAAGCGGTTTAGGCGTCTTACGAGCTCTGCCTTTACGAGCGGCGGTAAGCGCACCCTATACATGATGAACCGAACTTAACGAGAAGTCAACGACTTATAAAAGGGCGCTTAGCTGTTATAATAAGTAGGTTATGAAAGAAGAGAGGGTAGTAGAGGTACCGATAGAGGAGGAGGTAAAGCAGGCGTACATAGACTACGCCATGTCCGTCATCGTGGGGCGGGCCATCCCGGACGTGCGCGACGGGCTTAAGCCCGTCCAGCGGCGCATCCTCTACTCGATGTACGAGATGGGCCTTATGCCTGACAAGCCGTTTAAAAAGAGCGCGCGGGTGGTGGGGGAGGTGCTGGGTAAGTACCACCCGCACGGCGACCAAGCCGTCTACGACGCGCTGGTACGGATGGCCCAAGACTTTACCATGCGCTACCCGCTTATACTGGGTCAGGGTAACTTCGGCTCGGTGGACGGCGACCCGCCGGCCCAGATGCGCTATACCGAGGCCAAGCTCTCGCCGCTGGCGGTGGAGATGCTTCAGGACATCGAGAAAGAGACGGTGGACTTCCAGCCTAACTTCGACGACACGCTGTTAGAGCCGGAGGTGCTCCCTTCTAAGTTTCCTAACCTGTTGTGTAACGGCACGAGCGGGATAGCGGTGGGTCTGGCCACCTCGGTCCCGCCGCACAACCTGAGGGAGGTAGGGAAGGCGCTCGTGGAGCTGGCGCGCAACCCCGAGCTTACCGTCGACGAGATTATGGAGCACCTTAAGGGGCCCGACTTCCCTACGGGGGGCGTTATAGAGAGCTGGGAGCAGGTTAAGGAGGTCTACAAGACGGGCCGAGGGATTATCCAAGTTAAGGGTAAGGCTCACGTGGAGAAGGTGCAGGGCGGACGGGAGCGGATAGTTATAACGGAGATACCCTATCAGGTCAACAAGGCCGAGCTTATTAAAAAGATTGCCGACGGGGTTAGAAGCGGCAAGATAAAGGGCGTGTCCGACGTGCGCGACGAGAGCGACAAGGAAGGGATAAGGATAGTCGTGGAGCTTAAGCGCGACGCTAAAGGCGAGCAGGTGCTCGAGAAGCTCTACCGCCACACGCCTTTAAAGAAGGGTTTCCCGGTTAACCTCGTGGTGCTTATTAACCGCGAGCCCAAGCTCGTAAGCATAAAAGAGCTTTTAAAGGAGTTTATAAAGCACCGGCTCGAGGTAATACTAAGGCGCTCGCGCTACTTCCTGAGGAAGGCTAAAGAGCGGCTCCACCTCGTGGAGGGGCTGCTGAGGGCCGTAAGGTTTATAGACGACGTTATAGAGGCCGTGCGGTCCTCTAAGGACCCTTCGGAGGCTAAGCGGAGGCTGGTAGAGGAGTTCGGTCTTACGGAGAAGCAGGCTCAGGCGGTGCTCGAGCTTAGGCTCCAGCGGCTTACCTCCCTCGAGCGGGAGAAGCTCGAGCAGGAGAAGAAAGAGCTCGAGGAGAAGATTGAGTACTACGGTAAGCTCGTCTCGAGCGAGGCCGAGAGGCTCGAGCTGTTCGTAAAAGAGACGGAGGAGCTGGTTAAGAAGTACGGCGACCGGCGGAGGACCTTTATCGCGGGCACGGGGGCGGCACAGGGCGAGGGAGCGCTTACGGTGGCCATCTTACAAGACGGTACCATCCTGCCCGTGGAGGAGCTGCCCCCGGACAACGCGCCCGTGGTCGACATACTGCGCGTACCTTTTACCGAGGGGCTGTTTTTAGTGTCGGACCGCGGTAGGGTGTACTGGGTGGCCGGCTCGCAGGCGCTTCAGGGCAGTAAGGTCTCGCTTAAGGCTCCGGGCGAGAAGGTGGTGGGTGCGTTTATACGCGAGCGGTTCGCCGACCGGCTGCTTCTGGCCACGCGGAAAGGCTACGTTAAGAAAATCCCCCTGCCGGACTTCGAGTACAAGGCTCAGGGGATGAGCATAGTAAAGCTCGTCGAGAACGACCGCGTGGTTGGTATAGCCCGGTCGGCCGACGAGGCGGACCTGCTCGTCTTTACGCGCGGCGGACGGGCCGTGAGGTTTGAGGTTAAAGAGGTGCCGCCCGCCACGCCCGGGGCGCGGGGCGTTCAGGCGGTAAAGCTCGAAAAAAACGACGAGGTGGCGGGCCTTAGGGTGCTTAAGAGCGAGCCGTGGCTGCTGGTTGTAACCGAGCGGGGGAAGGTTAAGCGGCTGCCCGAGCAGGAGGTGCCGAGAAGGAGCAGGGGCGTTAAGGGCGTGCCCGTCTCGGGCAGCGCGGACGCGCTGGTGGACCTCGTGCCCATGAACGAGGAGCTGGAGCTGCTTATAACCACGGAGCAGGGGAAGGCCTTCTACGACCGGGTTAAGGCCTCCGAGCTGCCTCTCGGTACGCGTAAGAGCGTGCCCAGAACGCGTTGGAAGCTCGGCGACGACAGGATAGTAAAGGTGGTGGTTAAAGGAGGTGCGTAATGAGACGGATAAGAATTAGAATCATGCCCAAAAAGGGGCTGCTCGACCCTCAGGGCCGCGCGGTGGAGGAGATGCTCGAGGAGAACGGATTTAAGGTTAAGGGCGTAAGGGTGGGTAAGGTGGTGGAGATGAGCGTGCCCGAAGGGACGGACCTGAAGAAGCTCGCCGAGGAGTACGTGGTCAACACGCTCATAGAAGACTACGAGATAGAGGAGCTGGCCTCGTAGAAAGCTCTCCTGAGCAGCGGTCCGAGCTCGCTTAAAGAAGCGAGCTTAAGCCCGTAAGGGAGCTCGCTGACCTCCGCGTCCTCGGCCGAGGGAACTACTAAGTACGCCCGCGTAGCGGGCGTCGACAGGAGTCTTGCCGTCTTGTAAAGACGGAAGGCGGAGCTCTCCAGACCTTCGGACTTTAGGTATGTTTTCGTCTCGAAAAGAAAGCTGCCCGACGGCGTTAGCAGAAGCAGGTCCACCTCGGCCTCGGAGCTCTTTACGCGGAACCGGAAGTTCTTAAGCAGGGCAAACTCGTTAAAAGGGCAGTGGGAGGTTACCGCGTCGGCCACCACGAGCTCGAGCCAGCCGCCCGTTAAGAAGCCCTCGTTTTTTAGCCCGCTTAAGTAAAGCCTGTCGTTCTCGAGCCGTACGCTCTCGAGAAGACCCACCGAAGAGAGCTGGTT
>JAADCR010000035.1 GCA_013154375.1 Aquificota bacterium
GCCGTTACGACCCAAGGCTCGAAGAGCAGGTCCAGCCCTTCGACGTTAAAGAGGTTTTTAAAGGTCGTACCTACCCTTATCCTTACGGTGAGGGCGTTGGCGTTGTCGTTGGGGCTGTTGTCCACGTTCACGTGCTCGTATCTGGGTCTAAGCTCGAGGTTAACCTTTACGTCTTGCGCCAAGTCGTAGGCGAGCGCCGAGGCGCTTAAAAGGGTCAGCGACAAAAACCCTAAGCCCGTTTTAACCAGCTTCATGGTCTGCCCACCTCCTTGTATTTATTTTAGGATTTTCTGCTTATAAAATCAAAAACTTTGCGTGATACGCCGAAGGCGTCACTTTATCAGAAACTTAAAGCTGCGTCCTTAAAGCGGTCTGCAGACAGGCGGGTAGAAAGTTGATTTTTGGGTCAGGAATTAAGAAAATGATTCGTCCCGACGGAGGTGGAAGGATGGAGAAGGTTAAAGAGACGCTGCTGGAGCTAGTGGACGAGTATCTGAAAAAAGCCGACCTTGCGCGCCACAACGCCAATCTGGTTTACTCGCTGCCCGCGCTGTCTAACCTGCTCTCGGGCGAGGTTATGAAGGCTTACATGCTCGAGCGGGTTCTCGACGAAGAGGAGAGACTTCTTCACGAGGAAGGGTGGTGGTACCAGCACCAGCTGTCGCAGCTCTCTCCTTACTGCATAGGCTTCTCGGCTACGGACGTGGCGCTCAGAGGTCTAAGCTCTGAGAGCGCGGTTATGCCGCGCTCTAAGCCGCCTAAGCGGCTGAGCACGCTTCTTGACCAGTGCGCTAACTTTATCTGTCTTATCTCACAAGAGGTGTCGGGGGCCGTAGCGCTTAACGACCTTATAACCGTTGCTGCCTCGTACCTCTGGTACGAGGAGTTTGTGGAGGGTAAAAAGTACGCCCAAGAGGAGCTGGTCCGCTTTTTCGAGAGCTTCCTTTACAACATTAACCTCCCGTTCCGGAGCGGAAACAGCCCCTTTACGAACGTAACGCTCGAGTTCTCCAGACCCGCCCCCGCGCTTAAGGACCAGCCCGTGGTGGTGGGCGGGAAGGTTTTAAGCACCACTTACGGTAGCATTCCTAAGGAGTACTACGAGCGGACGGCGCTGGCGTTCTTAAAAGCCCTCTGGGAGGGCGACGCGGACGGGAAGCCGTGGACCTTCCCGCTCGTTACGGTGCCCGTGGACGACGGGTTTGAGTTTGACAACCCCGTTTTTGAGGCATTTTTAAAGAACCTCGACAAGCACGGCGGGGCTTACTTTGAGAACTTTATGAGTAAGCCTTTCGTAGAGGCCGGGCTCGAGCCGAGGGACCCGTCGCTCAGAAGAAGCTTCTGCTGCAGGTTTCAGGTGGACCTCGGAGAGCTGCTTAAGGTCTCTAACACGGGCTCTATATTCGGTAACGCCTCGGGCGTGGGCTCGGTGGGCGTTATCTCTATAAACTTCAACCGTCTGGGCTGGCTCTTTAGAGGCGACGAGGAGGGTCTGTTTAAACATCTGGAGTACCTGCTTGAGAAAGCGCGGAGCGTGCTAAACAAAAAGCGCGCCTTTATAGAAGAGCACCGCGAGCTCTACCCGACGTTCTTCCACTACGTTAAAGACCTCTCTACGCTCTTTAACACGATATCTCTACAAGGCGGGCACGAGGGGCTTATAAACTTCGGCTTCGTTAAGCGCGACGGCCGCGGCGAGGTTATAGAGGAAGAGAGCGGGCTGTTCCATCCGGAAGGGCTTAAGTTTGCCCGGAAGGTCTCGGAGTTTATCCTGAGAAAACTCGAGGAGTTTATGCTCCGAGATGGCGTGCCTTGGAACTTCGAGTACGCTCCGGGCGAGACGGCAGGCCCCCGTCTGGCTTTAAAAGACCTCGAGCTCTTCAGAGCCCGCGTAGAGGGCAGAGACGAAGCGTTTAAGCTCTTTAGAGAGCTGTTAGAGCGGGCGGACAGACCGCCTTTCGTAAAAGGCAGCCCCGAGGGCTCGGGCGTGTTCCTTACCGCCGGCTTCCAGCCGCCCTTCGACAACCCTTCGCTCAACCGCCAGCTATCCGTCTCGGCCGTAACGCAGCAGTTCGCCACGGGCGGGAGCGTCCAGCACATCTTTCTGAACGAGAAACCCTCCGCCGAAGCGCTTAAGAGCTTTATAAAGCGGCTGTTCTCGAGCAGGCCCATTATATACGTCACGCTCACGCCCACCCTCTCGGTCTGTAACGCCTGCGGTGCCCGCGTAGTAGGCGAGCACTTCCGCTGCCCCTACTGCTCGTCCGAAGACACCACCGTCTACTCGCGCGTTATAGGCTACTACCGGCCCGTCGCGCGGAAGATAAAAAAGGCCGACCGTAACGCCTGCGTCTACGAAGGCGAAGAGAACTACTGGCAGGGCGGCCGCAGGGCCGACTGGGTGCTCCGTAAGAAAGTCTCCGTAGAAGAGCTCATGGAGGCTAACCGTTGGGACTGAGGTTCGTCTCGTACCTCTACACCACTAAAGACGTGCCCGACCGCTGGTCGCTCGTGCTATTTCTCCCCTACTGTAACCTCCGCTGCCGTCACTGCCACAACTGGCGGCTCGTCCTCGGCCGCGAGCCCGCCCGCCTAACCGAGGAGGAAGTACTAAAAGAAGTAAGTAACAACCCCCTCCTCGAGTGCCTCGTCCTCTCGGGCGGAGAGCCCACCGTCTACCCCCCCTCCCTTTTACTCTCTTTTATTAAAAAAGTTAAAAAACTTAACCCCTCTATTCTCGTCCGCGTCGACACCAACGGCACCAACCCTAAAGCCGTTAAAGCTTTAAAAGAGCTCGTAGACGGCTTCGCCGTAGACGTAAAGGCTCCTCCAGACGAGCCCGAGCTCTACCGCTACGCCACCTTAAAACCTTTTAACCGTAAAGCCCTCGAGGAGACCCTTACTTTAGCCGACGGGATGCCTTTAACGCTCTTCCGCACCACGCGCTACCCTTGGCTTACCGACGAGAAGCTAAAAAAGATAGAACGGTTTCTAAAACCCTTCTCCTCACCTTGGCTCGTAAACGAGTTCGTAAGCGTTCCCGACTGCCCGTTCGTATAAAGCCCCTTGCCTCGAGCCGCGCTCAAGCAGCTTCAGCTCTATCGCGTTTATAACCGAGAGCTTCTTCTCGTAAGTACACCACTCGGGCGCCAACAGCGCCGGCGGAGAGGCTTCCGCCGTAAGCCTATGAACCACCGTCGTAGGCGGCAGATACTCTAAAAACTCCGCCGCCGCTCCCGCGTACTCCTCAAGCTCCAGCGGCCTAAAAGCCCCCGCCTCGTACAGCCTCGCCAGCCCCGTGTGCCTCATAACGTATATAGGATGTACCTTTACCCCCTCTACTTTAAGCGCTGCAAACAGCTTCGCCGTCTCTAAAAAGTCCTCTCTGCCCTCGCCCGGCAGGCCCAGTATGGCGTGAGCACATACCTTAAGGCCTCTGGCCTTAGCCCTTAAGACCGCATCTACGAACTCCGAAACCCCGTGAGCGCGGTTTATCCGCTTGAGCGTCTCGAAGTTGGCGCTCTGGAGCCCCAGCTC
>JAADCR010000036.1 GCA_013154375.1 Aquificota bacterium
CTCGTGGCCACCACCGCCTTAAGGTCCGTGGGCTTTGATAACGTCTACGCGCTAAAAGGCGGCATAGTTAAGCTTGCCGACTTCGTAACGCCCAAAACGACGCTAAACCTGAAGTAGCTTCCCTCCCTGCGCCGCTTCTTTTATCCTTTTTTTCAGCTCCTCGCAGTTTTTAGCCTGAACTACGTAGCTCTTCCACGCCGCGGCGTAAGGCATTCCCTTTAAAATCTTAACTATCTGCGACTTTATAAGTGCACACGCCCGCTCGGGAGGCAGATACTCCGTCATAAGCTCGAGCTCTTGCTCTATAAAAAGCATCCTCTCTTTAACACCCGCGTAAGCGGGTCTTTTCTCTTTAAACTCTTTAAAAATCCAAGGGTTAGACAGTGCCGCCCTGCCTATCATCACCGCGTCACAGCCCGTCTCTTCAAACATCCGCTCGGCGTCTTTAAAGCTCTTTACGTCGCCGTTGCCTATTATCGGTACCGTCGCCTCCCTTTTAACGGCGGCTATCCGGCTCCAGTCGGCTTTACCCCTAAAGCCTTGTACGGCCAGCCGTGCGTGGAGCGCCACGAGCGAGGCGCCCGCCTTCTCCACCTCGTAGACTATCTCCTCGGCCCTGTCCTTCTCAAAGCCCAGCCTCGTTTTTACCGAGACGGGAATGCCGTAAGGCTTTAGGGCTTCTACCATAGCCCTTACCACCTCGCCGGCCCTCTTGGGGTCTTTAATAAGGTAAGCGCCCGCCTCGTTTCTTAGAACCTTGGGAACCGAACAGCCTAAGTTAAGGTCTATCCAGTCGGGCCTTAGCTGCTCGGCCACTATAACGGCGGCCCGTGCCAGCTCCTCGGGCTTTGAGCCGAAGAGCTGAAAGTGCAGCGGCCTCTCTTCGTCGGTAAAGTAAGCGTAACGCGTAGGGATGCCGCGCTCAATTATCCCGCGTGCGCTAACGAGCTCGGTGTAAGTACGGTCCGCTCCGAGGCGGCGGCAGAGGCGCCTAAAAGCCGAGTGCGTGTAAGAGGCCATGGGGGCGAGCACGAGCTCGCCCTTTTTAAGGCCCTTCACAACGCCGGCGGCTTTACCGAAGGTTTGGGCGTAATTACCGCCTCCAAGACCGCGTCCTCTAAAGCCTTAAAGCCGTGCGGCTCGTTAGGCTCGTAAAAGACCGTACTGCCCGCCTCGGCCTCAAGCTCGCCCTGAGGTGCGTAAAACGCAACTTTCCCCTTTAATACCGTTATAAACACGCTTGAGGGAGAGGTGTGGGGCTTTATCTCCTGCCCGCCCCTTAGGTAAAACCTAACTACTTTAGCGTTCCCGTCTTCGTAGACGAGCTCGCTCACCGGTCTGTCTCCGAACTTCTCTTCGAGCCTCTTTAAAACCGCCATAGTATTAATTTATAAATGATGCCCTCCTCTCCTTACCTCATACGCAACCTCCAGCTCGCGCTTGAGCTTCTCTTCCTCGTCCGCGAGAAGCCGTGCAGCTTCGAGCGGCTACAAGAAGCCCTAAAGCTCAGCCGCCCCAAACTTCAGAAGCTGTTAAACTTCCTAACCGAGCACGAGTGGCTCGTCTACGACGCCGACGAAAACCTTTACCGCCTCGGGCTTAAAAGCTTCGAGCTCGGGAGCGCTTACCTGCGCCACCTCGACGTCACGAAAGCCGCACGCCCGGTTCTCGACCGCCTCGCCCGGGCGCTCGGCGAGAACGTCTACCTTACCACGCGCGTAGCCTACGAGGTTCTCTACATAGCCAAAAGCGAGGTCGAGAGAAAGGTCCGCATCCTATCCCGCTACGGCCGCGTCCTACCTTTGTACGCCTCGGCCTCGGGAAAGATATACCTCTCGCACTTCGACCCGAGGGAGCTCGAGGACTACCTAAAAACCGTCAAGTGGGTCCGCCACACCCGTAACACCAAAACGCTAAACGAGCTTCTTAACGAGCTTAAAAAGATAAAAAAAGACGGCTACGCCGTAAACTTAGAAGAGTACGAAGAAGAGGTGGTCTCCTCCGCGGCCCCCGTTTACGACTCTACCGGTGCGGTCCGCTACACCGTCACCCTCGTAGCCCCTTCTTACCGCGTAAAGCCGGCCGAGCTTCAGGGCCGCGTAAAAGAGCTTCTAAAAGAAGCCGCCCGGGAGCTCTCAGCCAAGCTCGGCGGGCTTTAAAGTTTAAAGCGGTTCGTCACGGGCATCCGCCAGTCTTTACCGAAGGCCCGCTTAGACAGCTTAGGCCCCAAGGGCGCCTGCTTCCGCTTGTACTCGCTCGCCCTGACCATCCTAACGACCCTGAGAACCAGCTCCCGCTCAAACCCTCTGGCGGCAATCTCGTCCGGCGAGAGGCCCTCCTCGAGGTAAAGCATCAGTATCCCGTCGAGCAGCTCGTAAGGCGGCAGCGTATCTTGGTCCGTCTGGCCCGGACGGAGCTCCGCGCTCGGCGGCTTTTCAAAGACGCGCTCCGGAATGACAGGCGAGATGCCGTTCCGGTAGCGCGCCAGCTCGTAAACCTGCGTCTTGTAAAGGTCCTTAATAGGCGCGTACCCGCCCGCCATGTCGCCGTATATAGTCGTGTAGCCCACCGCCGTCTCGCTTTTGTTAGAGGTAGCCAGCACGAGGTACCCGTAGCGGTTCGACAGGTAAAACAGGTAGTTAGCTCTTATCCGTGCCTGCAGGTTCTCCTCGGCCACCGAGAACGGCAGCTCCCCCAGCCGCTCTTTTAAAGTCTTCAGGTAGGCCTCAAACGGCCCGTCTACGGGTAGCTCCAAAAACTCTATGCCCAAGCTGCGTGCAAGCCGCTCCGCGTCCTCGTAGCTCTCTTTAGAGCTAAAAGGAGAAGGCATGTAAACGCCTACTACGCGCCTAGGCCCGAGCGCGTCGGCCGCCACGCAGGCCACCAGCGAGCTGTCTATCCCGCCCGAGAGCCCCACCACCGCCCCTTTAAAGCCGTTCTTGTCCGCGTAGTCACGCACCGCCAGCTTTATAGCCGCGTAAAGCTCCTCGGCCCCTTCCGGCGAGGACTCCAGCCTACCCTCGGCCGGCCTTTTCTTAGGCAGCCCCAGCTCAAAAGCGGGCTCCAAAGGCTCAAGCTCTTTAGAGGCTTCTCTCCACCTCAGGTCCACCAGCCTGACGCGCTCGCACTTTGCGGGCTCAAGCGTAACCGTAAGAGCGTCCTCTTCAAAAGCCTTAGCCCGCGCTACCAGCTCACCCTCGGGCCCTATCACTAAACTCCGGCCGTCGAAAACCAGCTCGTCCTGACCGCCCACCGCGTTAACGTAGACGAAGTAAACCGCGTTGTCCTGTGCGCGCGCGCGCAGGAAGCGCTCTTTGTAAGCGTACTTACCCCTCTGATAGGGAGAGGCGTTAACGTTTACTATCACCTGCGCTCCCGAGAGCGCCTCGTACCGCTCGGGCCCGTCGGGGTACCACGCGTCCTCACAGACGGAAAAACCTACCTTAACCCCGTTAACGACGCCCAGCAGCGGCCTTCTACCTTCGCGGAAGTAACGCTTCTCGTCAAACACGCCGTAGTTGGGCAGCCGCTCTTTAAAGTAAAGCCCGAGCAGCTTCCCGTCGTAGACGACCGCTAAGGCGTTGTAGCAGTCCTCTTCGTAATAAGGCAGACCGAGAACGAGCAGACAGTCCAGCCCCTTAGTCTCGTTAACCAGCTCGTTAAAAACCTCCCGGCAGGCGAGCAGAAAGTGGCGCTGCGTAAGCAGGTCCTCCGGCGGATAACCGCTTAAGACCAGCTCGGGAAAGACCACGAGATGGCTCTCGTCCGCCTTAGCGCGCGCCAGCTCTAAAACCTTACGGGCGTTACCCTCAAGGTCGCCTACGACGGGATTCACCTGCGCCAGCGTAACGTTTAGCATCATAAACCATTCTATAAACGCGCCTTATCCTCTACCATCAGAAAGTTTTATGGTATCCCCTAAACCGATATAATTAAACTTAATAAAGATAGGGAGGGGACGATGAAGAGGCTCGCAGCGGCACTTCTTATAAGCGGGGCGGCCTTCGCTACCATCGTAGGCTCACCTCACGACCTCAGCACGCCCGACGGCGAGATATGCGTCTTCTGCCACACGCCTCACTTCTCGAGTGAGACCATAACCCCCCTCTGGAACCGTAAGATAACCGACATTACCGCCTTTAAGATGTACTCGAGCGCCACGCTCACGGGCACCGTCGACCCGGTACCCAACTCGCCTTCGCTGGCCTGCCTCTCGTGCCACGACGGCGTTCAGGGCTCTAACGAGCTCAGCGCCGTAAACTCGGACGACGTCCACGCTCTCATAAACGCTCCCGGACCGGGTCTGGACAACGACTTTCAAGTAAACTGCCTAACCTGTCACCCCAGTGCGGGTGAGCTGCCGCCCGACTGGTGGCAGATAGGTGCAGACCTCACCGACGACCACCCCGTCTCCGTAACCTACCCGCAGCCCAACACGGTTATAGACTTCGCTACGCCGCCCGACCCGGACAAAGGCTGGACCGACCCCAAGATACCGCTTTACGGCGGTAAAGTAGAGTGTCCCACCTGTCACGACCCGCACGACAACACCAACGGCCTCTTTCTGCGCGTAAGTAACGTAGGAGGGCAGCTCTGCGCCGTCTGCCACACGAAGTAAAATGAACTGAATGCACCTTAAAATCGCGTGGCGCTACCTAACCTCCTCGCGCGGTAGCGCCTTTTTAATAACCCTCGCCGCCTTTCTCGCCGTTTTCCTCAGCGTTCTAGCCATCCTCCTTACCTTAGGCCTCTTTACCGGCTTTCAGGACGAGCTTAAAGAGCGGATTCTCTCCCGTGCCCCTCACGTCGTTATAACCCTCTACGACGAGCCGGCTAAAGTAGAGAAGGCTCTAAAAAGCGTCGAGGGCGTAGAGAACTTCGTTAGCTACGAGATATACAGCGCCATGGTCTCTAACGGCCGCCTTCTTCAGGGCGTAAGCGTTAAAGCGACGGACCTCTCGTCGGAGAACTTTAGGAAGTTTATAAAACCTTTCCTCGTCGAGGGCTTTCCCGAGACGCTCCTTATCGGTCAAGGTCTTGCCCACCTTATGGGCGTAAAAGTCGGAGACGAGCTTACGCTCGTCTCACCTTTCGGGACGCGCACGCCCACGGGCATTATCCCCCGCGCCCGCTCCTTTTTCGTTAAAGGGATATTCTTTACCGGCTCGTACGACAAGGACTACCTTACCGTCTACCTCGACCTAAAAGACGCCCGCTCGTTCTTCCGCGAGGGCTGGAGTACGGCCCTGACCGAGGTGTACCTTAAAGACCCTTACGAAGCCCAGCGCGTAAAAAGGGAGCTCGAGAAGCTTTTAGGTAAAGGCGTGCTCGTCCGCTCTTGGATAGACCTTAACCGCCCCCTCTTTAACGCCCTCGAGCTGGAGAAGCTCGGGCTCTTCGCCGTCCTCCTGCTTATGGTACTGGTAGCCTCGTTTAACATATCGAGCCTCCTATTTGTAAAAGCCCGCGAGAAGACGCGCGACATAGCCGTGCTTAAAACGCTCGGGATGAAAAGCCGCGACGTTCTTCTTATATTCCTCCTCGTCGGGCTTAGCATAGGTCTGGCCGGGGCGGTGGCGGGCACGCTCGTTGCCTTCGTAGCCGCGTACTTTATAAACGCTTACAAGCTCATTCGCGTCTCGGAAGAGGTCTACCTCATGAGCTACATCCCCGTCCACCTAAAGCTCGCCGACGTTCTTTTAACGCTGCTGGGCACCTTCGTTCTGGCCTTCTTAGCCTCCTTACTACCAGCGCTTAGAGCCGCGCGCGAGCGCGTGGTTGACGTCTTGAGGGGCGGGTAGTTTACTGCTATAATGGACTGCGGAGGGTCTCTATGGACATAGGCGTCGTGCCCAACGTCAGCCTGCTCGTCATGCTCGGCCTGTTTATCATATTCCTCCTCCTCGTTAACTACGTCTTCGTCCAGCCCTACCTTACGGTCCAGCTCTCTCGCGAAGAGCTTATACGGAGAAACCTCGAAGAGGCCGAGAAGCTCCGCAAAGAGTCGGCGCGCTACCTTCAGGAGGCCGAGAAGGTGCTGGACGAGGCGCGTAAAGAGGCCTCGCGCATCATCGAGACGGCCCGTAAGGAGGCCGAGGAGGAGGCGCGTAAGATAATCGAAAAGACTGAAGAGGAGGCCGAGAAGGAGGTCAAGCGCGCCGTCCAAGAGATAAGGGCAGCCTTAGAAGAAGAGAAGAAAAAGCTCGAGCAGGCCGTTAAAGAGCTTGCTCAAGAGATTGTTAAAAAGATTCTCCGCGAGGCGGCGTGATGAGGTGGTCGGTTTTACTTTTACCCTCTCTGGTTTTAGCCGGCGAGGCGGGCCACGGCCACTCGCCGTGGGAGCTCCTCTGGAAAGGCCTTAACATCTTGGCCTTTTTAGGCATCGTCTACTACTTCGGCCGCAAGCCCATAGCCGAAGCCTTTAACAAGTTTTACGCCTCGCTCGTAGAGAGCCTTACCCGCTCCGAGCAGGAGCTCATAAAGGCCCGCGAGGAGCTCATAAAAGCCAAAGAAGAGCTCGAGAAGGCCAAGGTAAAAGCTCAGGAAGCTATAGCACTGGCACAAGAGACGGCCAAAACCGAGCGCGAGAACATACTAAAACACGCCCAAGAGGTCTCCGAGCGGATAAAGGAGAAAGCCAAAGAGAGCATACAGATAGAGCTTAACCGCGCCAAAAAGGAGCTTGCCCTCTACGGCATCCAGAAAGCCGAGGAGATTGCCCGCGAGATGCTCGAGAAGGAGTTTAAAAAGCCCGAGGTCCAGAAAAGGTACATAGAGGCGCAGCTTAAGCGTCTGGAGGAGAAGCATGCTAAGGCGTAAAGAGCTCGCCCGTAAGATAGTCCGTCTTATAGCCCGCAAACTGCCCAAAAAGAAAGAGGCCGTCTTAAGCGTAGACGCCTTCCTTACGGCCCTCCTTCAGGCCTACCGGAAAGACAGGCTCGTCCGTAACTTCTTCCTCTCCCCTAAGATAGACAAAAGAGAGAAAGAGAAGCTGCTGGCGCAGCTTGGAAAAAAGTACGGCGTACCCAAAGAGGTGCTCGAGGTCTTTAACTACGTGGTCGAGATAAACGCCTTCGCGCTGCTACCCGAGATAAAGAGGCTCTACGAAGTGGAGATGGAGAAGCTTATGAACATGCTCAAGGGCGAGCTCCGTCTGGCGCGTAAGCTCGACAAACGGACGCTCGAGAAGCTAAACCGGGCTATAAACAAGCTCTTAGGCAGGGAGATAGAGCTCGAGGTAAAAGAAGACCCGTCACTTATAGGCGGGTTCGTCTTTAAGACGCACGCATACGTCTTAGACACTTCCGTAAAAAGCCAGCTCGAGCGTCTGGCACGGAGAGGAGGCGTATAAAATGGCCGTCGAGAGAACGCTTATCATAGTAAAGCCCGACGCCATGGAAAAAGGCGCTTTAGGTAAAATACTGGACCGCTTTATCCAAGAGGGCTTTAAGATAGTCGGTCTTAAGATGTTCCGCTTTACGCCCCGGACGGCGGGCGAGTTTTACAAGGTCCACCGCGAGCGGCCTTTCTTTAACGAGCTGGTGGAGTTTATGTCCTCGGGTCCAGTAGTAGCCGCGGTGCTCGAGGGCGAGGACGCGGTCCGGCGCGTCCGCGAGATTATAGGACCCACCGACAGCGAGGAGGCCAGAAGGGTAGCGCCCAACTCCATAAGAGCCCTCTTCGGCACGGACAAAGGTAAGAACGCCGTACACGCCTCCGACTCGCCCGAGAGCGCTAAAGAGGAGATATGCTTTATCTTCTCGGGCCTTGAGCTCGTATGAAGCTCGTAAACTTTAAGGGCGAGAAGCTCTTCACGCCCGGGCCCGTAGAGCTGCCCGAGCCCGTACGGCTGGCCCTCAGCCGCCAGATAATCCATCACCGCACCCCCGAGTTTACGCAAGCCTTTTTAGAGACGCGGGAGCTCTTTAAGCGCCTCGTGGACGAGCCTACGGAGAACTTCGTCTTTTTCGCCTCCTCCGGCACGGGCGCCATGGAGGCGGCCGTCTTAAACTTCTTCAACGAAGGCGACGAGGTGGTGGTTATAGAGGCCGGGAAGTTCGGCCAGCGCTGGACCGAGCTTGCCCTCCGCTGGGGCTTAAAACCTAAAGTAGTCAGGCCCGGCTGGGGGAAAGCGTTAAAGCTCGAGCAGCTCGAGAGAGCTTTAAAAGAGACGCCTAACGCCCGCGGTCTTCTGTTCCAGATATCCGAAAGCTCCACGGGCGCCTTTTACGACCCGAGGAAGTTTAAAGAGCTTCTAAAGGACCGCGAGATTCTCGTCGTCGCCGACGCTATCACCGCCCTCGGCGTTTACGACCTTAAGCCCTCCGAGTGGGGCGTGGACGTGCTCGTGGGCGGCTCGCAGAAGGCGCTCATGCTCCCGCCGGGCCTCTCTATCCTCTGGTTCTCCGAGCGGGCGCGGGAGCGTCTTACGGACCGCGCTTACTACTTCAGCGTTAAAAACGAGCTACCTAAGCAGACGGAAGGCCAGACGGCCTTCACGCCCGCCGTCCCGCTCGTGCTCGCACTAAAAGAGTCTCTAGAGCTTATCCTCGCGGCGGGCAGACAGGCCCTCGAGAGAAAGCACCTGCTTATGGCCGAAGGGACGCGGCGCGCTTTTGAGAGCTTAGGCTTTAGGTTATTTCCCGAAGAGCCCGCGGCTTCGCTGGGTGCCTTCGTCCCGCCCGAGGGCCTTCCGGCGGACGCCGTAAGGAAGAAGCTTCTCGAGAAAGGGATAAGGGTGGCCGGCGGTCAGGGTGAGCTTAAGGGTAAAATTGTCCGAGTCTCTTACATGGGCGTAGACCCGCTGGAGCTTATGCAGCTTTTAGGTGCTTTAGAGCTGACGCTTTACGAGCTTACCGGCAGACCGCCTACGGGCGAGCCTACCGGCCACTACCTCTCCGCTCTTGCTTCTTAAGCTCTAAAATCCACTCGGCTATAAGCTCGGCCTCTTCCTCGGTAACTTTCTGCGGCGGCATGGCCACCTCTCCCCACCTGCCCCTGCTGCCTTTAAGGATGGACTCTTTTATCCGCTCGAGGTCTTCGGGGCCGTAGCGCTTACTTATATCGAGAAACGAGGGACCTAAGAGGGGTCTTCTCATGTCGTGGCAGTACGGGCAGCCCCTTATGCCCACGAGCTCCTTTACGTTTACTTTTGGCCGCTCCTTTTTCTCCTGACAGCCTAAAAGAAGAAGAACCAGAAAGAGCGCCCACCTCACCGCTCTTACCTCCGTCAGAGGTCCTTCTTTCTAAAGAGAAGCCAAGAGAGGGTAAACGGTACGAGGCTCCACAGTACAAGGGCTGAAATTGACAGAAGCGTCCCTTTAAAGCTACCGAGAAGCTCCTTTATTACCGTCCCCGTAAGACCCATGAGGGCGGCCACGTCGAGTCTTAAGACCACCAAAAGCCGCGCGAGGTCCACCGGGCTTAAGAGCGTAAGAAGGACTACGGGTTTTTCCAGCGGGTAGTCTTTAAACAGGTAGACGACGGTTAGTATGAGGGCGTCGTGAAGAAGGGTAAAGTAAAGCCAAGCGGCCAAAACGGCGCTTACGCCTTTGGCCTTGTCGTCAAAGAGCACGCCCGCAAGAAACGCCAGAGAGCAGAACGAGAGGGTTAGAAAGGTGCCCGAGAGCGCAAGCCACAGGAAGCCCGCCTTCTCTTGTAGACTAAAGCCCTTAAGCGTAAGGCCGGCCGCTACGCCCGCCGCGTAAAGCAGCGTCAGAGCCAGAGCCAGAGCGGCCCATCGGGCAAAGAGGAGCTCACCCCTTCCTACCGGCTGGGCCAGCAGAAACTCCGTAAACTCTTTAGTGTCGTAAAAGTACGAGACGGAAAAAAAGCCGCTTACCAGCGGTACGGCAAGCAGCGTAAAGCTTAAAAGGCTTAAAAGCACCTTACGCTCGTCGCCCGTAAGGAAGAAAAACGCCGCGCTGACGCCCGCGACGCTTAAGGCGTAAAACCAGAGACCCTTTATCCTGAGCAGGTGCGCCAGCTCGTACAGAAGCAGCTCTAAACTTTTCTTCACGCCCTCTCCTCCAGAAGCGACAGAAGGGCCTCCTCTAGGCTGGTCTTTCCCGTTTTCCGCTTAACGCCTTCCACCGTCTCGTCGAGTACTACCTTGCCTTCTACTAAAAACACCACCCGGTCGGCCAGATGCTCCACTTCGGGCACTACGTGCGAGGTTATTAAGAAAGCTTTCCCTTCCTCTTTCTCTTTTAAGACGAGCCGCTTAAGGCGGGCGCTCGAGAGCGGGTCGAGCGAGACGGTGGGCTCGTCGAGGATAAAGAGGGGAGCGTCGAAGGCAAAGGCCAGAAGGGCGTTTACCTTCTGCCGGGTCCCACCCGAGAGGGTCTTTATCTTCTGACGCATAAACGGCTCGAGCTTAAACAGCCGGACGAGCTCCTCCGCGTTAGGCTCTTGCTCCCTTAGACGGGAGACCAGAAGCAGCAGCTCTTCAGGCGTCAGGTTCTCGGGGAAAGGGGGCGTCTGGGGCATGTAGCCTATAAGCTTCCTGTAAGCTTTACCCTCGGCGGGCTTGCCCATTAGGGTTACACGGCCTTCGTCGGGCAGCACGAGCCCGAGAACGCACTTAATGAGCGTCGTTTTCCCCGAGGCGTTGGGGCCTAAAACCGCCAGAAGCTCGCCCGCTTTAAGGCTGAAGCTGACGCCTTTTAAAACTTCTTTACCGGCAAAGCTCTTTTTAAGGTTTTCTACTCGTAGAACCTCCACTCTACCCTCCTTAAGAGCGGCTCGGGGTCTTTAAGCTCTACGGCCGTAAGGGCGGGGAAAGCTTCTTCGGCTAAGTTTAACAGCTCCACCAGCGGGCTTTTAAGCAGTACCGACGCCGCGGGGTTGTTCTCTACTATGTACGCGAAGAGTTTAACGGGTTTGTACGGTACGTCGCCTATCCCGTCGCGGTTAAGGTCGTAGCCGCGGTAAGCGCTCCAGTAGTTGCGCCTAAGCTCGTTCTCCGAGCGGCGGCTGTTGGTGGCAAAGTCGAAGGTATTGGCCAAGAAGTTGTTGTAGGTTATGGTGTTGTTAGCGGAGTTGGCCCACAGCTTTACGGCCCAGCCGTTCTCTACAAAGTCGTTCTCTTTTATTAAAGTCCTCTGGCACTCGTCCATGAGGATACCTACGGTGTTGCGGTAAAAGCGGTTGTTAACCACCAGACTGTCAGTTATGGCTTTTAGCAGCAGCCCGTAAGACGAGTCGCCCCAGTTGTCTCTAAAGGTGTTGTTAACCATCACCACTTTTTTGGTGTACATTACGGCCACGCCCGCACCGTTGCGCTCGAAGAGATTTCTCGCGTAAGTGTTACCGTGCGAGAACATAAAGTGCAGGCCGTAGCGCCAGTTGTTCCGCGCCTCGTTCTCAAGGATGAGGCTGTCTTTTACGAACTCGAGGTATATCCCGTCCCTGTGGCCTTCTATCCGGTTCCGTCTTATTAGGACGCGCTCGCAGTGCCAGAGGTGTATCCCGTTACCCGTGTAGGCCTCGCTCTGCTCACCCGAGCCCTTTATTAGGTTGTCTTCGACGCGGCAGCCGCGCACGCCCGAGAGGTACACCGCCCAGAAGTTGTTCTCAAAGAGGTTATCTTTTATAACGCAGCCGGAGGCTCCTTCTACCTTTAGACCCGCGAGGTCCTCCAGCTCGCTTACGCCCGAGTTTACTATCCTAAACCCCTCTACCGTAACCCCGTCGGCCGTTACTTTTAATACCTCGTACTTTCTCTGGCCGTCGAGCGTAGGGTAACCCTCGCCCACGAGCCGGACGCGTTTGTTAACTACTATGGTCCCTTCCCGGTACGTGCCGCCCTTTACCAGTATAGTGTCGCCGTCTTTAGCGAGCTCAAGGGCCTTTTTTATAGAGGTTATCCGGCAGTCTTTACAGACAACGAGCGTTTGGGCAAAGCTGAGGGCGGCTAAGAGTAAAGTTAGGAGGAGTGGTGCGTGTGGTGGCGGTGAAGCTGGTCGCCCCATCTCTCTTTAACGTACTGTAGCACCTCTTCCCACGTTAGTACGCGCCCGCCGAAGACCCTCTTAGCCTCCTCGAGGTCTTCTTCCGAAGAGAAGGCGGCGATGTTAAGACCCATGGGGCTTTTTATCTTCTCGCTAACTAAAAACTTGGCCTGTTCGACGGGTATAAGTTTGCCTTTCTGGGCAAAGTCGGCCACCCACATCCCGAGTATCTCGTCTTTCTTTATCTGACCGGAGAGGACAAAGGCGGCCAGACACTCGGGAGCGTCAAACTTGTAGACCTTTCCCTTTTTGGTTTTTAGCTCCGCGGCAAAGCCCGCGTCGGCTATTATCATCCTGCACCACGCGCAAGCGTCTTTACCGTACCTTATAGGCTCGGGCTCGGGCTTAACTTCGCAAGCAAACAGAAGTAAAAGAAGAAAGAGCGAGAGCGCCCTTATCACGAGGCTAACGCCTCCGCGGCTTTCTTCTTTCTCTGGTAGAGCGCGTCTATGGCTAAGGCGAGAACGCCTAAGGCCAGAGAGCCGGCGGCGAGGTAGGCTCCTTTGTCGGGGTAAGAGCATGCACGCATGTTAAGAAGCGTCTTACAGCCTATAAGGGGAGGCTGGTAGGCCATCCCGGGTATCTTTATAGGTGCGTTGGGGTCGAGGTTGTGTCCGTAGCGGTACTCCCACCACCAGAAGTCGGCAATGCCTATAATGCCGAAGGCTATAAACAGGGCCACCCAGAGCTTTAGAAGCCTCCGCTTACCCGTAACCGCTCCTAAAAGGCCCAGCACTATAAAAAAGGCGAAGATAAAGGGCATTATCTTAAGCTCAGGTATCTTGTCGGGCTCTATGGGAGCCATACCTATGTAGTGGTTAAGGAGGTTGATGTTGTACAGGTCGTGCGGCTTCTCCCCTTTAATGGTGTTTACGTAAATGAGCATACCGAGCCCTTCCGGGTACTGGGGAGCGGTTAGGGATATCCGCCAGAGGGGGAGAAAGTAAACGCCTATTAAAAGAAAAGAGGCGAGGGCGAGGAGCAGGCGAGAGAGAGGGTGCATGACAGCCTCCTTGTTAATCGGCGCACTTCTTCTGGTTGCCTAAGCTCCAGCAGAGCTTAACGTCGGCGTCCTTGGGCGAGACCCTTACGTAACCTTGCATCTCTTGGTGAAGGGCCGAGCAGAAGTCCGTGCAGTAGAACGGGTAGATGCCGGGCTTCTCGGGAATCCACTTAAGCGTGAGCGTCTCGCCGGGCATTATCAGGATGTTAGAGTTTTTAGCACCGAACATGGCAAAGCCGTGGGGTATGTCCCAGTCTTGCTCGAGGTTGGTAACGTGGAAGTAGACCACGTCGCCCACCTTTATGCCTTCGATGTTGTCGGGCGTGAAGTGCGAACGGATGGCGGTCATGTAGATGTGAACCTCACAGTTGCCCTTCTCGTCGCACTTACGGACCACGCCCTTCTCCATGGCCTCTTTCTCGCTCTTAACGGCGTAGGGGTGTTCGTTCTTCTCAAGCTCGTAAATCTTTTTCTGGCGCTTGACCACGAGCTCGGCCGGAATCATCTGGGCGTAGTGCGGCTCGCCGTGCGTGGGGAAGTCGAGGAGTAGCTTCATCTTCTCGCCGCTTATGTCTATCAGCTGAGCCGCGTGCGGCAGCTCGGGACCGGTGGGCAGGTAACGGTCCTTGGTTATCTTGTTCATGGCAATCAGGTACTTACCCCAAGGCTTGGCGCTGTCGCCGCCAGGTATAACGAGGTGGCCCACCGAGTAGTAAACGGGTATGCGGTCGAGGATTTTACAGCTCTTCGGGTCGTACTTAACCACCTCGGAGGAGATGAAGCACGAGGTGTAAGCGTAGCCCTTGTCGTCAAACTCGGTGTGCAGCGGGCCGAGACAGAGGTTCTTAACCTCGCAGTGGAGCACCGACTCGTACCTTAAGACGGGAATGCCCTCTATCTCGCCTACGAAGTCTTTGTTTTTGATGGCCTGAAGCATCTTCTCGAACGAGTGGATGGGCTGGTTAACCGAGAGCTTACCGCCGCCGATGATGTACTTACCGTCGGGCGTTACGTCCACGCCGTGAGGAGACTTAGGCGTGGGCAGGTAGTAAGCTACGCCCGGACACTCCTTGGGCGTAAGTATGAGAACCTCGTTCTTCTCCTCCGCTACGGCTATGCCCGTCTTGGGGTCTATGTAGTTGTGGTAGTACTTCGTCTTAACCTTTTTGCCCTTACCCTCGGCTATGCACTCTTCGGCCCTCTTCCAGTTGACCGCGAGGATAAAGTCCTTGTCTTTTTTAGAGGCGTTAATCTCTAAGAGCGTGTGAGCCTGCTCGGTGTTGTACGAGGTGAAGAAGCACCAGCCGTGCGAAGGGCCTTTACCGCAGTGGGCAAGGTCGTAGTCGTAACCGGGTACCAGAAGCTGGAAGGCTATCTCCATCCGGTTGTTGTGCTCGCCTTCCGAGTTGTCGACCTTTATAAAGGTTATCGTTCCCTTAGCCCACTTCTTGTACTCGGCAATGGGGTGGTCCGCCTGAGGTATGGGTATGCTGAAGCGCGTAGCGGCGGTTACGTACTCGGTGTTCTGCGTTATGAACGAAGAAGGGTGGTTACCCGCCGAGTGGGGAATCTCTATAATCTCGACCGTTCTGAACTCTGACAGGTCTATGCGGGCTACGCGGGGCGTGTTGTTGGCGTTTATAAACAGCCACCTGCCGTCGGGTACGCCGTTGGTCTGAGAGAGCTCGGGGTGGTGCGTGTCGTCCCACGGTATCCAGCCGTGGGAGGTCATGAGCATGTTCTTCGTCTCTTCCGAGTAGCCGTAGCCGTTCTCGGGGTTGACCGAGAAGACGGGTATGGTTCTCAGGTTACGGCCCGAGGGTATGCCGTGGACGCCAATCTGCCCGTTAAACCCGCCCGAGAAAAAGACGTAAAACTCGTCGTACTCGCCGGGCGGGACGTAAACCCTAAGTGCCGCTTCCTTCCACTGCTCGGGCAGCTTAGCCTGCGAGACGACCACGCCCGCCCCTGCTACCGCAAAGAGGGCAAGCGCGAGCTTTTTAGCCTTGCTTCCAAGGCCTCCTCCCTTCATCTTAACTACCTCCAAAGTTTTACTTCTCTAAGCTTAAAATCCACTCGGCTATCTTTTTAGCTTCCTCCTCGCTAACGCCGTGCTGGGCCGGCATGTACGCCATGGTTATGTTTATCCCGTACTTCTCAGCCAGCCCTTGCCACTTCATCATGCTCCCGCTTCTTATGCTCTTAGCCAGCGTCTCCACCGCGTTCTCCTTCCCTTTGTACTCTTTTGCTATCACCTTAAACGGGGGTCCCGCCTTCGACGCCTCAAGGTCGTGGCACGAGATGCAGCCCTTCTCCTTTACCAGCGGGTGGAGCTCACCGCTAAAAGCCACGCCCGCAACGGCTAAAACGGTTAACAGCTTCTTCATTCCCTTTTCCCTCCTTCTACAGTTTATGTTAGTGCGCCTCAACGATTTTGTCAATTTATGAGCAGAAAGTAATAAATTAAAATCTTATGCTGGTCTACTACTTCCGTCACTACGCCCGGGAGCGCTTCGGCACGCGCGTAAAAAAAATTCCCGTAGCCCTCCCCTTTACCTGCCCTAACATAGACGGCACTAAAGCCCGTAAGGGCTGCATATACTGCTACCGCGGCTCCCGCCCGGCTCACCTCAGCCCCCGTACCGACCTCCGCCGCCAGATAGAAGAAGGCATAAAGAAAGCAAAAGAGCGCTACGGCAGAAAGCTCCGCTTCTTTATCTACTTCCAGTCTTACACCAACACCTACGGAGAGGTTTCCCGGCTTAAAGAGCTCTACGATACTGCTTTAGAGTTTGACGAGGTGGTGGGCCTAGATATTGGCACCCGTCCCGACTGCGTGCCGGAAGAGGTGCTGGAGCTTCTCTCCTCTTACAAAGATAAAGGCCTTGAGGTCTGGCTTGAGCTGGGGCTCCAGAGCGCCAACTTCGAGACGCTCAAGCGGATAAACCGCGCTCACGGGGTTTCGGAGTTCGTAGATGCGGTCTTAAGGG
>JAADCR010000064.1 GCA_013154375.1 Aquificota bacterium
GAAAGTAGGCATAGTTCTGGGCACTAAGCCTACGGCTCCTTTAGAGTTCTGGGTAGGCGTGGAGAAGGGTAAGTTTCTCCAGCTCGACGACGTGGTGGTGGTCGAGTCGCGCGTGGACGGGACCGACGAGCGGATAAGGTTCTACGGGACGGTCCAAGAGGTGGTTAAGTTCTTAGAAGGCGTGGAGCTGGTTTACGACGCCAAACTCGTCCAGCAGGGGATAGTGCCCGCCTCGCTCGCCTACATGGCAAAAGTTGCCGTTACGCGCATAGAGCCCGAGGTGTTTATCCCGCCTACGCCCGGAGACGCGGCGTTTAAGGCCGAAGGGAGAGAGTTTGAGAAGGCCATGTACTACGACCACATGAAGCGGCGCATACCCGCCGGGCTTACGCGGGCGGGCGACCCGGTGTACCTTAACTACGACTTTATAAACGGGCGCGAAGGTGCTCACGTCTCTATATCCGGCATGTCGGGCGTAGCTACGAAAACCTCTTACGCCCTCTTTCTACTCTACTCGATATTTAACGCCGCCGACGACCGGGACCGCATACACGGGATAATCTTCAACGTTAAAGGTAAAGACCTCCTATGGCTCGACAAGCGGAACAAACGCTTCACCAAAGAGCACGAAGAGGCCTTTAAAAAGTTAGGCCTGCCGCCCGAGCCGTTTAAGAACGTCTCGTTCTACGCCCCGCCCGAGAAAGAAGGCAGCGACGTCCCGGCCTCGGGCGAACGGATAGAGGGCGTGCTGCCTTACCGCTGGTCGCTTAAAGACTTCGCCCGCGAAGGGCTTTTAAGGTTTCTCTTTGCCGAAGGCGACGAAGGTGCCTCGTCGCTCCACTACGTTATAGACCGCGTTACAGAGAAGCTGGCCCAGCTGGCAAAAGAGAGCCCCGGCGACGAGCTTCTCGACGAGACGGGCCGGCCTATAAACTCGCTCCACGACCTGTACGAGTTAATAAGAGGCGTTATAGAAGACCGCGAGAGTAAAAAGGACTCCGACCGCTACAGAGAGTGGTTCGGTACCGCCGCCACGGCTACGGCGTACGCCTTTTTAAGGAGGTTCCACCACGCGGCCGTCCACTGCAGACACCTCGTCCACGGCAGCGAGTCGAGACCCATAGAGTGGCGCAGGAGCCAGCTTACGGTGGTCGACATCTCCGACCTGCACGGTATCGCCAAGATGTTCGTCGTCGGCTCGCTGCTTAAGCGCGTCTTTAAAGAGAAAGAAGAGAGCGGTCAGGCCTACCCTAAGATATTCGTCGTTCTGGACGAGCTTAACAAGTACGCGCCTAAAGAGCGCTGGAGCCCCATAAAGGACATCCTCCTCGACATAGCCGAGCGGGGCCGGAGCCTCGGCGTCATACTTATAGGCGCCCAGCAGACGGCGAGCGAGGTAGAAAAGCGCATCGTAGCCAACGCGGCGGTAAAGGTTACCGGACGGCTCGACAGCAGCGAAGTTTTAAGTAAAGAGTACGAGTTTCTCACGGGCTCGTTCCGCCAGCGCGCCATTATGTTAAAAAAAGGAAGCATGATACTCTACCAGCCCGACATACCCGTACCGGTCATGATAAAGTTCCCCCTCTCGCCGTGGGCTACCAAGCGGGAGGAAGTGGAGGAGGAAGTTGAGGTTCCCGAAGAGTTTAGCCGTTTTTAGCCTACTGCTACTGCTTCTCGGCCTTAGCTTTGCCGAGGGCGTGCGCGTCCGCTACGGCGTACATCCCGACTTCGTACGCGTCGTTTTAGACCTCCCTAAAGAGGTACCCTACCGCGTCTTTACGCTAAAAAACCCCTACCGCGTAGTTATAGACTTAAAAGACCCTAAGACGCGCTTAACGCGCGTAAAGCTGCCCTTTAAGTGGCGTAAAGGCCGCCACCCTTGGGGCGTCCGTCTCGTCATCGAGACCGGACGGCCTTACGAGCCGAAGGTCTTTCTGCTAAAGCGGGGCCCGCGCCTCGTGGTCGACCTCTACCGCTCAAAGGCCGCCGCAAAGCGCAGCAAGGGTAAAAAGCCCTTAGTAGCCTTCGAGCCGGTAGTCGTGGTTATAGACCCGGGCCACGGCGGTACCGACCCGGGGGCCATAGGCCACCGCGGTCTTCAGGAGAAGTGGGTGAACCTGCAGATAGCGCGCAGGCTTGCCCGCTACTTTAAAAAAGACCCCCTATTTAAGGTCTACCTTACGCGCAGCGGCGACAGGACGCTAAAGCTCCGCCAGCGCGTCGTTATCGCCCGCCGCTACAAGCCCGACATATTTATAAGCATCCACGCCGACGCAGCCCCGCGGAAAAACCCGCGCGTCCGCGGCACCACCATCTACGCCCTCGACTGGCGCGCGGCCCGGCGCGTCGAGAAAGCCTTAAAAAACGACCCTGCTTTAGCGCGGAAGCTCATAGGTAAGCAGGCTACCTCCAACCGCTTGGTGCACGCCCTTTTAAGCGACATGGCCTTCGACGACACGGCCTTGAAAGCGAGCGAGAAGCTCGGCCGCTACATAGCCCGCGAGCTTAAGCGCCGCCTCAAGCGGAAGGTTAAGTTTAAGGGCATAAAGCGGGCCAACTTCGCCGTCTTAAAGGTTCCCGGTACGCTGGCCGTGCTCGTGGAGGTCGGCTACATCACAAACCCCGTCGAAGAGAGACGGCTAAGAGACCCGAGGTTCCAAGAACAAGTGGCCCGCGCCATATACGAGGCCGTCCGGAAGTTCGTCCGCGACTACATGAAAGTCAAAGAGACGCGTCTTCTCGTCGAGCGTTAAGACGGAGCGTAAGCTCGCCGCTTAAGACCTCCTCAAGCCCTCTCTCCGTAAGCAGCAGCAGCCCACCCCGCTCCGACAGCCCCGCCAGCTTCCCCGTCCGGCCGTCCGAGAGCTTTACCTCCTCACCCAGCCAGAGCAGCCGGTCCACCGCCTCTTTCCGTAAACCTTTAAAGCCCTCCTGCCTAAACCGCCCGAGCTCCTCCGAGAAAGACTTAAGAAGCTTAAGAAGTAGCTCCTTCCGGTCAAGGGTGCGGCCCGTCTCCAGCTTTAAGCTCGTGGCGTTAAGCCCTTCCGGGAACGAGGTCTGGTTTACGTTAAGCCCCACGCCCACCACGAGACCGCTCTTACTTACCTCGGTGAGTATCCCGCACAGCTTACGGCCGCTTAGGTACACGTCGTTAGGCCACTTAAGTGACGGCCTGAGACCTTCGTTCTCGAGCAGTCTGCAGACGGCCAGACCCAGCACCACGGGCAGGGGCAGAAGCTCGGGAAAGAGCTCGGGCCTTAGCAGAAAGCTAAAGTACAGACCCCCCTCGTCCGAGAGCCAGCGCCGGCCCCGCCTGCCCCGTCCGGCGGTCTGACGGTCGGCCACGAGAACCGTCCCGGAAGGGTAGCCGCCCCTTTTAAGCTCGTCCTGCGTGGAGGGCAGCTCCTTAACCCAGACGAGCGCACTTAGCAGCATAAATTTAAACATCATGGACAAGGAGGTGAAGTTCAACACCGTAGAAGAGGCTATAGAGGACATAAA
>JAADCR010000039.1 GCA_013154375.1 Aquificota bacterium
CGCGAGAAAGAGCTCCAAGAGAAGACGCGTAAGCTGCTCTCTAAACTTGACGAGATAAAGAAAGCCTCTAAAGAGGAGGCTAAAAAGCTCGTAGAGGAGCTAAGGGACGTCATCCGTTATCACGACTACAAGTACTACGTCCAAGCCAGCCCGGTTATAAGCGACTACGACTACGACCGGCTCTTTAGAGCCCTAAAGGAGCTCGAACGGAAGTACCCCGAGCTCGTCACGCCCGACAGCCCCACCCAGCGCGTAGCCAGCGAGATTACGGGCGAGTTTCCCACCGTAAAGCACTACGCGCCCATGCTCTCGCTCGACAACGCCTACACCGAGGAAGAGCTCAGGGAGTTCGACCGGCGCGTCCGGCAGCTCACGGGTCTGGACGTGGTGGAGTACGCCGTCGAGCCCAAGCTCGACGGGGCGGGCATAGCGCTCGTGTACAAAGACGACCTTTTCGTCCGCGGAGCTACGCGCGGCGACGGCATATACGGCGAGGACATAACGCAGAACCTGAAAACCATAAAGACCATACCTTTAAGGGCCGAGTTCTCGCGCTACGGGATAAAGCTGGCCGAGATAAGGGGCGAGGTGGTCATAAGCAAAGAGGAGTTTAAGAAGTTAAACCAAGAACGGATAGAGGAGGGCCTGCCGCCCTTTGCAAACCCCCGTAACGCCGCCGCCGGCTCCATCCGACAGAAGGACCCTAAAGAGGTGGCCAAGCGGAAGCTCGAGGCCATCGTCTACCAGCTCTCTTACGTCGAGCCGCCCGAGAGAGACCCCCGCACGCACTACGAGTCTATACAGATGCTCGACGCCTTGGGCTTTAAAACCCTCTTAAAAGACACCAAGCTCTGCCGGGGCATAGACGAGGTCATAGAGTACTGCAAAGAGTGGGAGAACAAGCGCGACGAGTACCCTTACGAGATAGACGGGATGGTGGTAAAGGTCAACGACCGGAGGCTGTACCCCAAGCTCGGCTACACCTCCCACCACCCCCGGTGGGCCATAGCCTACAAGTTCAAACCCCGCCGTGCCGAGACCACGCTCGAGGAGGTGGTCTTTCAGGTAGGCCGGACGGGCGCCATAACCCCCGTGGGCAAGCTAAAGCCCGTCCAGCTGGGCGGCGTTACCGTCTCGTCGGTCTCGCTCTTTAACGAGGACTTTATAAAAGAGAAAGACATCCGCGTAGGCGACAGGGTGCTCGTCGAGCGTGCCGGCGACGTCATACCCTACGTTGCCCAAGTTCTTAAAGAGAAGCGGACCGGCAAGGAGAAGCCCATAGAGTTTCCTAAGGAGTGCCCCTCGTGCGGCTCCGAGCTGGTGCGCCTCCCCGACGAGAGCGCCGTAAGGTGCCTTAACATCGCCTGCCCCGCTCAGGCGGTGCTCAGGCTAAAGCACTGGGCCTCGCGCGAGGCCATGGACATAAGAGGTCTCGGCGACGCTACGGTAAAGCTCCTGTACGAGAAAGGCCTCGTTAAAGACGTGGGAGACCTGTACAAGCTCAAGCTTACGGACCTTCTCAAGCTCCCCGGCTTCGGCGAGAAGTCCGCCCGGAACCTCCTTAAAGCCATAGAAGAGAGTAAGAACCGCCCCTTAGAGAAGGTCATCTACGGTCTGGGCATCCGCTACGTCGGCCAGACGACGGCCCGCCAGCTTGCCGAGCGCTTCGGCTCTATAGACAAGCTTAAAGAGGCCTCGCTCGAGGAGCTCCAGAAGGTAGAAGGCGTAGGCTACAAGGTCGCCCGGAGCATAAAGGAGTTTTTCTCCCGTCCCGAGAACCTCGCGGTTATAGAGAAGCTCCGTAAGGCCGGCGTAAAACTCGAGAGAGAGAAGACCGAGAAGGTGGCCGACCTTTTAAAGGGCAAAACCTTCGTCTTTACCGGGACGCTCGAGTGCTGCTCGCGCGAAGAGGCGGGCAAGCTCGTGGAGATGCTCGGCGGAAAGTTCTCCAACGCCGTCACCTCTAAAACCGACTACCTCGTCGTCGGCAGAGAGCCCGGCAGGACCAAGCTCGAGAAGGCAAAAAAGCTCGGCGTCAAGACCATAACCGAGGAAGAGTTTAAACAGCTCGTTAAAGACTACCTGCACCTGATAAAAAAAGAGAAGCCGAAAGCCGAGAAGACGCTCTTCTCCTAAGCGCCCTTACGCTCGGGCTTCTCGAAGCCGAAGAGCAGCTTAAGCTCGCGCTCGAGCGTGCTAATCAGCCTCTCGAGCTCCGGCCGCGTCTCGGCCGCGGGCTTGTCCACGTGAAGCGTCTCGCGCCGCTTGTGCGAGCTTACGAACTCCACCTTGTCCTTTATCTCGTTGTCTAAAACCACGAGAACGTCGAGCTTTTTATAAGGAATTTTCTTTAAAGGCTTAGGATAAAGACCCCTTACGGGGTAGCCTTTCTCTTTTAAAAGCTCTAAAAGCAGGGGCGGGAGCTCCTTACGCGGCTCTAGCCCCGCCGAGAAGACCTCCACGCGCGTGCCCAAGTTCTCGAGCAGCTTACGCGTAACGGCCTCCGCTACGCACGCCCTCACGCCCTCTTTACAGACGAACCCTATCCTCATCCTCTTAACCTCCTCTCGCGCGAAGAGGGTATACCCATAAGCTCGCGGTACTTAGCCACGGTCCTGCGGGCCACCTCGTAGCCCATGGCCTTAAGACGGCGCGCAATCTCCCCGTCGCTTAAAGGCCTCGCCCTGTCTTCGTTCTCTATAAGCTCCCTTATAAGACGCATAAGCTCGTCCTGCGACAGCCCGCCCGCGCTCTCGCGGACGAAAAAGAACTTAAGCGGGTAAGTGCCCACGGGCGTCTTTACGAACTTAGCGTTAACTATGCGGCTCACCGTCGACTCGTGCAGGCCCAGCTCCCGGGCCACCTCCTTAGCCGTCAGGCTCTTTAGCGTCCCTTTACCCTTTAAAAACGCCTCCTGTACGCTCACGACCTTTTCCAAAATGCGCCGGAGGTTGCGCGTCCTCAGCTCGAGAGCCCTCCGGAGCGTCTCGTAGCGCTCGAAGGCCTCTTTAAGGTAGCCCTTAAGCTTACCCTTAGAACGCCGGTACAGCTCCAGATACTCCTCGTTTACGTCAAGCTCTAAAAACTCCTCGTACAGGTAAACCACCAGCTCCTCCCCGTCCTCCTCTATAACCGCGTCCACGCGTACCACCTTAAACGCCCCGCCCGTCCCGCTTAAGGGTTTGGGCCTTAGCCGGCGGAGCTTCTCCATAAGCTCGGGCCTCACTCTCTTACCCCTCTCAAGCTCGTCTAAAGCCCCTTTAAGCTCGCTCTTTAGGTGCGGGTAAAGCTCTTCTATCTGTAGCTCTAAAAACTCCCGCGCGCTTACGCAGCCTACCCCGAGGGGCTCCAGCCGGACGAGCTTCCTCCTTACGCGCTCGAGCTTCTCGTAGCTTACGCCGAGCTTACGGGCCAGCTTCTCCACCGGCTCGCTTAAAAACCCGTCCCCGTCTAAGAAGCCCAAAAGCTCAAAAGCCAGCCTGAGCTCCTC
>JAADCR010000010.1 GCA_013154375.1 Aquificota bacterium
CCGCCTCGGTAAAGGACGCGGTCATAGAGCTCATAGACGCCGGGATAAAGCTCATATACATCGTCACCGAGCACGTTCCCATACGCGACACGGTATACTTCTACCACTACGCCAAAGAGCGCGGCGTCACCATAGTAGGACCCACCTCCTTAGGCTGCATCGTCCCGCGCATACCCGCCCGGATAGGGGCCATAGGCGGTAAGAACCCCTCCATAGCCTACGCCGACGGCGGTCTGGTCATACTCTCCAAGTCGGGCGGTCTTACCACCACCACCGCCGAGATGTTTAAGCGCAGGGGCTGGGGCGTCTACATGGCCTTGGCCTTGGGCGGCGACGTGATTTCTTGCACCACCTTCGCCGACGTCTTGGAAGAGATTGCCGACGACCCCAACGTTAAGGGCGTCGTAATACAGGGTGAGGTAGGCGGCACTTACGAAGAGCAAGCCGCCGAGACCATCCTCAGGCTCTACAAAGAAGGCCGCTGGAACAAGCCCGTGGCCGCCTTCGTGGCGGGTAAGTTCCAAGAGAAGCTCGAGGGCGTCTCGTTCGGACACGCGGGCGCCATAGTCGAGCGCGGCAAAGGGAAGGCCACGGACAAGATTAGGCTCTTTAACGAGGTGGGCAAAGAGACGGGGCTGGTAAAGGTAGCCGAGTTTTACCACGACCTCGTCAAGTGCATAGAAGAGCTCGGCGTCCCGAGGGACTTCGAAGACACCACCCCCGGCGGAAGGGTCGAGCCGCTTTACAGAACCATAGACCCCGAGACCTGCGAGTTTAAGCCTCAAGACTGACGCACAGGAGCCGCCCCTTCCGTCTTACCTTTTTCCCCTTCCCCAAACTCACCTCCCCGCCGCGCTTTAGAAGCCTTCTCACCAGCTCCACCTTCTCGTAGTCTCTCTCGTTAATAAAGAGCCTGATGACCCGGCGCTGGAGCGCCGGGTGGAGCTGCGCGAGCCTCCGCGCGTCTAAGCAGCTGCCTTCCTTAAGCTCTTCAAAAATCCTCTTGGCCTCCTGCTCTAAAAACGCGCTCTCGTCGCGCAGAAGCTTACTCGTCTTTAGGAAGCTCTCCTCGAGCGAGGGGTTTATCCGCTTAAGGAGCGGGATGACGCGGTGGCGCAGAAAGTTACGCGCCAGAGACAGGTCGTAGTTACTCTCGTCCTCTACCCACGGTAAGCCCTTAAAACGGGCGTAGGCCTCTATCTCGGAGCGCTTCACCGCGTAAAGCGGCCGCACGAGCTCGCCCTCGCGCGGCTTAAAGCCCGCCAGCCCCTCCGGGCCGCTACCGCGGACGAGAAACATAAGCCCCGTCTCGAGAAGGTCGTTAAGGTGGTGTGCCGTCAGGATAAGCTCGTAGCCCTCGCGCTCCTTTACCTCCCGCAGAAAGGCGTAGCGCATCTCGCGCGCCGTCTCCTCGAGGTTTCTCTTAGCCCTCTCGGCCTCTTTTCTCACCTCCCCGCGGCCTACGAAGACGGGCAGCCCGCGCTCCTTGCCGAACTTTAAGGCGAACGCCTCGTCGCGCCCGGCGGTGGGTCTGAGACCGTGGTTAAAGTGCGCCAGCGCCAGCTCTTTAAAGCCGAAGTAGTTTTTAAGCTTTAGCATCGCGTCCGTCAGCACCACCGAGTCCACGCCGCCCGAGAAGGCTATAAGGACGCGCCGCTCGCCCTTAAAGAGCCCCTCCTCGTCGTTGAGCGCCAAAATCTTCCTTATTACGCGGCTCTCGGGCGTCATAGACCGACCTGAGAGACGAGCTCGTCGAAGGCCCGCACGAGCTCCTCCGAGGGCTTTTTACCGTACCGGCGGCGGTGAAACTCCTCGTACAGCTCCCTCACGCCCAGCCGCTCGACGGGGCTCTCTTTAACCTCTTCCTTTTTACGGAGCTCGAGCTCAAGCTTTACGAGCTTCTCGCCTAAAAACCTCCTGAGCTGCTCGGCCACGGCCAGACTCCGCTCCCGGTCGTCGGTAAAGACGCGGAGCTTTATAAGCCCGTTAAGCTTTTTAAGCTCCGAGACGCGCCTGAGCGCGTCCTTGTCTTCTAACTCGAAAAAGTAGAGAGGCCTTTTAAGCGAGAGCTCTACGGGCTCTACGCGGGCGGGCGCGTCGGGGCTTAGCTCCACGAGGTTTACGAACTTCTTCTGGCCGCTCTCGGAGAAGTCGAGCTGGAAGAGCGAGCCGGCGTAGTAGGCGGGTGCGGGGGAGGCGTTTACCCGCTGGTGACGGTGGACGTGCCCGAGCGCCACGAACTGGAAGCTCTCGGGAAAGTCGGGCGGGACGGCGTAGAAGTCGGTTATAGTGGCCTCGCGCTCGGTCCGCGTGTACTTGGCACCGGCCACGAACAGGTGCGCCAAAAGAACCCTCAGGGGGGCGTCCTCGGTCTGCTTGGCGAGGTACCTAACGTACTTCTGGACGGCCACCGCGTAAGAGCTCCGGGCACCCTCTTCGGCTTTGGTTATTATCCGCTCGGAAGGGTAAGGCAGGACGGCTACGGCCAGCTCGTTTAGACGGAGTACCGGCTCCTGCGGGTCGGGCTTGGGGAAGACGAAGACGCCGACGGTCCGCAGAAGCTTACGGACGCTTCTCATAAACTCGGGGCTGTCGTGGTTGCCCGCGACCACGACGGCGGGCACCGACAGGTCTTTAAGCTGTAAAAAGAAGTCGAAAACTATCTCCTTAGACTCGTTGTCGGGGTTGGGCTTGTCGAACACGTCCCCGGCCACGAGCACGAGCTCTGCGCGCGCGTCTTTAACGAGCCGGACGACCTGCTCGAGGGCGTAGCGGAGGTCTTCGTGGCGCGGGAGGTTGCCCAGCGTCTTACCCGCGTGCAGGTCCGCCAGATGTACTACTCTCATAGTTTTTTATTATCTTCTTGAGCTGCTTTTTAAACTCGCCCTCTTTAAGGTGGCGGAGCTTCTCTTTAGCCTTCTCGACCACCAGCTCTACGGCCCGGGCCGGCTCGTCGGTAAGCTCGACGAGCCTTAGGTCTTCTTTACTTATGGTGCCGCGCGGCACCATAACCTCTTCCATGTACTTAAGTAGCGGCTCGTAGTAAGAGGAGCCGAAGAGTATGAGGGGGAACTTGTGGCTCCTGCCCGTCTGGACGAGCGTGAGGGCTTCAAAGAGCTCGTCGAAGGTGCCGAAGCCTCCCGGAAAAATGAGGTAGGCCATGGAGTACTTAAGGAGCATGACCTTCCGGACGAAGAAGTACTTAAACTTTAGGCTTTTGGTCTGGTAGCGGTTGGGGCTCTCTTCTCCGGGCACGTCTATGTTAAGGCCTATGCTCTCGGCTCCGCTGTCGTAAGCGCCGCGGTTGGCCGCCTCCATAATGCCGGGCCCGCCGCCGGTTATTACGGTAAAGCCGAGCTTGCCCAGACGGAAGGCCGTCTCGTAGGCGAGGCGGTAGTACGGGTCGTCCTCTTTAAACCGGGCGCTCCCGAAGAAGGTTACGGCGGGGCCTACGCGGGCGAGCTCGTCGAACCCTTGGACGAACTCGCTCATTATCTTAAATACGCGCCACGTGTCGCCTTGGCGTATCTTAAGCTCTTCTATGAGTCTTTTGTCGCGCTCGTCCATCAGAAGAGCTCGTCTATCATCTCCTCCAGCTTTAGCCTGTGGGCGTCCACGCGTACGTTGGCCTTTTTAGGCCAGCGGCGGATAATAACGCGCTTTTTGCGCTTGTAGCGCTTGTACGCGTAGTACTTCTTCTTTTTGTACTTTTTCTTAGGCTTTGCGTCCGCGAGCAGGGGCGTAAGGGCCGTAAGGACGGCTAAGAGTAGCGCGAGCTTTCTCATCCTAGACCCTCATGGGCATTATTATACATTTGTACGGGTCGCGCTCGTAGTCTTCGGCTTCTAAGAGCGCGGCCGTGTCGGGGGTGGTGAACTTAAGCCAGACGCGCTCGCTGTCGAACGCGTCGAGCGCCTCCATGAGGTACTTCCCGTTAAAGCCTATCTCGAACGGCTCGCCCGCGTACTCCACCTCGAGCTCTTCGCGTGCCTCGCCGAGCTCCGGGTCGGAGAACTCTAAGACGAGGGCGTTGTCCGTAAGCACGAGCTTAACCGGGAAGACGCTCCCCTCGCTGAGGCTCTTCAGCCGCTTTAGGGCCCTTAGCAGCTCCTCGGTCTCCACGAGAACCTGAGCGCTGAACTCTTCGGGTATAACGCTCAGGTAGTCCGGGTACTCGCCTTCTAAGAGCCTTACGGCGAGCTTCCACTCTTCGGCCGAGAAGAAGGCAAAAGCGCCCTCCGCGTCGGCCGAGAGGAGCACCTCCTCTATCCCGCTTATTAGGCGCCGCAGCACCTTCAGGCTTTTACGCGGCAGAAGAAGCTCGAGGCTGAGGCTCCCGGGCGGCTCGTAGAGGGCTAACCGGTGGCCGTCCGAGCCGACGAAGTGTATCCGCTCCTCGTAGCCGCGCAGGAGCATGCCCTGAAGCGCCACGTTGGCGTCTTCTTTGGCTACGGCGTACTCTACCTTCTCTATGCCGGTAAGGAGCGTCGAGCCAGGCAGCTGCTCGCCTCCTTCGGGAAACTCCGGAAACTCGGGGAAGTCCTCCGGCGGGGCTAAGGGGAGCCGGTAGGTGCTTCTGCCGCCCACGACGGTTAGCCGTTCACCTTCTACCGAGAGCTCGACGTAGGCGGAGCTTAGGTTTCTTACTATCTCGTACAGCTTCTGAGAAGGTACGCAGGCTTTTCCTTCCTCGTAAACCTCGGCCTTTACCGAGACGAGGAGGAAGTTCTCGAGGTCCGTAGCTTTTACGGTAAGGCGCTCGTCGGCGGCCTCGAGCAGGAAGTTGGCTAAGATGGGTAGGGCGGCCTTCTTCTCGGTGCTCTCTTTGGCTTTCTTTAGAGCTTCCTCGAGCTCCTCCCGGTCCACCCTTACGCGCATCAATATTGAGTATAAACTAAAGCTCTTCTATAACGAACCTGTCGTTGGTGTAGACACACATCTGCGCGGCTATCTTGAGCGCCTCCTCTACGATTTCCCGGGCGCTTAGGCCGGTGTTGCGGTAGAGCGCGAGCGCCGCCGCGCGGGCGTAGTCGCCGCCCGAGCCTACGGCGAGTACGGGCTCGTCGGGCTCTATAACGTCGCCGCTGCCGGAGATAAGGAGCATGTGCTCGCGGTCGGCCGCCAGCAGCACGGCCTCGAGTCTCCGGAGGTACCTGTCGGTCCGCCACTCTTTGGCCAGCTCTACGGCGGCGCGCAGCAGGTTCCCGCGGTGCTCCCGGAGCTTCCCCTCGAGACGCTCCAGAAGGGCCATCCCGTCCGCCGCGCCGCCGGCAAAGCCTACCAGCACCTGCCCGTCGGCTATTCTTCTTACCTTACGGGCCGTCTGCTTTACGACGGTGCTGCCCAGCGTCACCTGTCCGTCGCCGCCCATAACTACTTTACCGTCCCTCTTTACCGCCAGTACGGTCGTGCTTCTCGTCACGGCCGTTCCTCCCGCAGCTTTCTAAGTAGGTTAAGGTTCACCTCGTCCATCCTGTCCTCTTTAGGCGTCTCTAAGATAAAGGGTAACGAGCCGAAAGGCTCGTCTTTTAGTAAAAGGCTAAAAGCTTTTAGGCCTAAGTAGCCTCTCCCTACGTGCTCGTGCCGGTCTCTTTTTGAGCCTAAGGGCGTCTTAGAGTCGTTGGCGTGGACGAGCCGTACGCGCCCGAGAAGCCCGTAGCGTTTCAGCGCTTCTTTAAACTGTTTTAGCCCCTCTTCGCTCGAGAGGTCGTACCCGTAAGCAAAGGCGTGGCAGGTGTCTACGCAGAGGCCCGCCTCGAGCTGCTCGAGCAGGTAAGCAAGCTCCTCCACGCTTTTACCGAGGTCGCCGCGCGCGCCGGCGGTGTTCTCTAAAAGCAGGAGCGTCTTTACGGGCTTAACGGCGTTGAGCAGCGCTTTAAAGAAGGCGGCGGCTCTCTTTAGGCCTTCCTTCTCGTCGCGGGCCCGGCCGGGGTGGACCACGAGGTAGTCCACGCCCGTCTCTTCGCAGAACTCGAGCTCGAGGAGTAAGCGCTCGAACGAGCGGCGCCTCAGCTCGGGCTTACCGGTGGCCGGGTTTACCAAGTAAGGGGCGTGTAGGGCTACTTTAAACCCTTTTAAAGAGCGCGCAAAAAGGGCCCGCTCCTCGGCCGAAGGGCTTTTGGGCTTCCAGACGCGCGGGCTGCCTAAGAAAAACTGGAAGCACTCGAGCCCGAGCTCGCGGGCCCGCCCGGTAAGCGCGGTCAGCGGCCCGGCGGAAGAGAGGTGTAGGCCTATTCTGGCCATTAGACGGCCGTCTTCTGAGGCTTTAGCTCCTCTCTTACGGCCGAGAGGAGCTTATTAAGCGCCTCCTCCTTAGAGGAGGCCTTTATCTTGGCACCCGAAGCGTACTTGTGACCGCCCCCGCCGAGCCGTTCGGCTATGCGGCCCACGTTAACGTCGCCCTTTGCCCTCAGCGAGACCTTCCAGACGCCCTCCTCGGGCTTCTCTATAAGTGCGTAGGCTACTTTTACGCCCTCTATAGAGCGCGGGTAGTTTACGAGGCCTTCCGTGTCTTCGTAAGAGGCCCCCGTCTCGTCTAAAAAGCGCTTAAGAACCGTTATGCCCGCTACCTGACCTCCCTCGTGGAGCGAGAGCGTCTCGAGGACTTTAGATATAAGCTTCATCTTGTTTAAGCTCTCGCGCTCGGAAAACATGGTGTAGACGTAGTACGGGTCGGCGCCCTGCGAGACGAGCTCCCGGGCCAGCTCGAAGGTCTTCTCGTCGGTGTTCGAGTAGCGGAAAAAGCCCGTGTCGGTGGCCAGACCCGTGTAGAGGCAGGTGGCTATCTCGGGGTCTAACGCGTCGCGGTCCCAGCTTTTTATAAGCTCGTAAACTAAAGCGGCCGTAGCGGGAGCGGAGGGGTCCACGAGGTCGTACCTGCCGTAAAACTCGCCGCCCACGTGGTGGTCTATCCGTACCTTTTTACCTACCTTAACGGGTGCCCCCGCCCGGTAGAAGCCCGAAGAGTCTACGACGATACCCACGTCGTAAAACTCGTCGCGCGGTAAGGTAAGCACCTCGTCCGCCCCGGGCAGAAAGTCGAGAAAGTGCGGCACGCCGTCTTTAGAGGCTATAAAAACGTCTTTACCTTTCTTTTTCAGAAACTTGTAAAGCGCAAGACCGCTGCCCAGCGCGTCCCCGTCCGGGTTCTCGTGCGTAACTATGAGTATAGAGCCTTTCGCGTTCTTAAGAAACTCCGCGAGCGGCAGCTCTTTCTTAACCATGGCCTAACCCTCCCTCGAGGGTTACGCGGGGTTGTTAATAAGCCTCTCACCCGCCTTAAGGCTGCACTCGAGCGTCTGGGCCAGACGCTCGAGCGTCTCGACGAGCTCGCGCGTAGAGCTCAGCTCGAGCTTCTCCACGGCGCTCTCTATCTCCGCCAGAACCTCCTCCATCTTCTCGAGGAGGGGCTTCTCGTCTACGCGCAGCCCTTCTAAGAAAAAGGGCGAGAGGCGCTCTACCGCGGGTAGAAGCACGGAAGCGAGCGAGAGGCTCTCGGACGAGAGGATGAGCGCCTCCTCTTTAAGCTCGCGCTCGTTGACCTCCTCGAGCTCGCTTATAACGAGCGAGATGAGCCTGAGGTTGTCCGAGAGGCGCCGTAAGGCTTCCATGACGGTCCGCGCCGTCTCGGGACCGTAACGGGGAGGACCTGCCAGATAGGTGCTCGTGAGCTTCTGCTGGAACTCGACGTCCTCTTCCAGACGGGAGAGGAGAAAGTGGAGAGGGAGAAGCTCCATAATGAAGGTAAATTATACTCCCTCTCCCACCGCATCAACTTTGTACTCTTCCACGAGCTGCGTGTAGTCGTCGAACCAGTGGGCTTGAGGGTTACGCTTGTAGACCATAAACTTCCCGCGGTTCTCGGGGTCCGCCGCGCGGTGGTAACGGAAGAAGATAAGCTCGCTCGTCTTACCCAGTATCTCTATCTTGCCCGTCTCGTGCGACATGACGAACCGCACGCGTGCCGCCAGACCCGACACCTCGGCCCTCGCCGCCTCTACCACGTCGAGCGCTTCTTCTATAGGTACCGAGTAGGCTTTGTTACCCGCCGTAGGGCGGCACTGGAACAGGTAGTAGGGCGGCACGCCTATAAACGAGAGCTCTTCTAAGAGCTCCTTAAGCACTTCCGGGTCGTCGTTTATACCTCTTAAAATGGGCGTCTGGTTGGTCAGCGTGGTGCCCGTCTGCTGGACCAGCGTTACCGCCTCGCGGGCCTCTTTAGTCAGCTCCCTCGGGTGGTTAAAGTGGTTCATAAGGTAGAGCTTCTTGCCCGTCTCGGCGTTAAACCACTCGAAGAGCTTAAGCAGCTCCTCGTCCTCGAGCACGCGGTAGGGGTTAACCGCCAGCATCTTCGAGCCTATCCGCACTATCCGGACGTGAGGTATCTCGGCCAAAGCCTTAAGTATCTTCTCGAGCTTGAAAGTAGCTAAAATAAGCGGGTCACCGCCCGTAAGAAGCACGTTGTTTATCTCCGGATGGTTACGGATGTACTCGATGCCCTCCGTAACGTCGCGCGCCACCTCGTCGTTGTCGTTCATAAAGAGCCGCTTTCTAAAGCAGAACCGGCAGTAAATGCCGCACACGTCGGTAACCAGCAGGAGGGCCGTGTCGGGGTACTTGTGCTCCAGACCGTGGACCTTGGTATACTTACTCTCGTTCGACGCGTCCAGCCTACCCCAGACCTCCAGCTCCTCCTCGGTGGGTATAACTATCCGTCTTATAGGGTCGTCGGGGTCCGACCAGTCTATAAGCCCGTTGTAGTAGGTGTTGGTACGGAAGGCGAACTTCTCGGTAACCTTCTTAAGTCTTTTACGCTCCTCCTCCGGGAGCTGCTCTAAACGCTCGACGTCGATGACGTACTTAACCTTTCTCGTCATGCGCACCTCCGCTTATTTTATACGGCCGTTTTTAAATTTAACGGTAGGGGCAAAATATTTCAACATGCGGGTCTTTATACTGGGAGCCGGCAGGTGGGGCACGGCTTTAGCGGTACACCTCTCGCGCTTAGGCCACGAGCCCCTTCTCTACGACGCGAACGCGGAAGTAGTTAATAAGATAAACGCGGGCATACACCCGTACGAAGAAGGGGCTACGCTTAAAGGTCTTAAAGCTACTACGGAGCTAAAAGACGGGAGCGGAGCGCCCGTGGTGGTCTGTGCCCTGCCGGTGGAGGCGGTCCGCCCCGTGGTCTCTCAGCTCGAGCTAAGGGGTAAGCTCTTCGTCTCGGCCTCTAAAGGGATAGACCCTAAGACGCTTAAGCGCGTAAGCGAGACGGTAAAGGAGCTTCACCCGGGCGTTGACTTCTTCGCCCTCTCGGGACCCTCTTTCGCGAAGGAGGTCTGGCGCGGGCTGCCTACGGCGGTGGTGCTGGGCTACGAAGACAGGGAGAAAGCGCTGCTGGTGCAGAGCCTCTTTAACGCGCCTAACTTCCGCGTCTACCTGAACGACGACCTTACGGGCGTGGAGCTGGGCGGGGCGCTTAAAAACGTCGTAGCTATAGCCGCGGGCGTGTCCGACGGGCTGGGCTTTGGCTACAACGCCCGGAGCGCGCTTATAACGCGCGGCCTTCACGAGATGGCGCGGATAGGCGTCGCCTTGGGCGCCCGGTACGAGACCTTTACGGGCCTCTCGGGCATGGGCGACCTCGTCCTTACCGCTACGGCGGACCTCTCGAGAAACAGGACGCTCGGGCTACTGCTGGGCAGGGGCCTCCCGGTAAAAGAGGCCTTAAGAAGAATTAACCAGACGGTGGAGGGGGTTAAGACCGCCGAGGCGGTCTACAGGATAGTTAAAGAGAAGGGCATAAGGGCGCCCGTCTGCGAAGGGGTCTACCGCGTGCTTAAGGGCGAGCCGGTCCGTTCCGTGGTGGAGGAGATTCTCCGCAGTCCTCCGGGTGAGGAGTTTGAAAACCCGCGTTCTCCTCGTCTATAAGCTCGCCGTAGTAGTAGTAGTCGTTACACCGCTCGCAGTACCACATGCCGCCGCCGCAGCAGTCGACCGAGACGAGGGGTCTTTTACACTTAGGACAGAGCTCTTCCATGGCCTTAGCTAAAGAGCGAGCTTATAGAAGCACCCTCGTGCATCCTCTTTATGGCCTCGGCCAGCAGGGGAGCCACCGAGACGACCTCGAGCTTGTTAAACTGCTTACCCTCGAGCGGGAGCGTGTTGGTAACTATAACCTTCTCCACGGGCGCCTTGGTGAGACGCTCCAGAGCGGGGCCGGAGAATATACCGTGCGTGGCACAGGCTATGACGCGCCGGGCACCTCTGTTTATAAGCAGGTTTGCCGCGGCCGTGAGCGTGCCGGCCGTGTCTATAATGTCGTCGACGATAATGGCGTCTTTACCCTCAAGCTCGCCCACCACGTCCATTACCTCGGCCTTGTTGGGCTCGGGACGGCGCTTGAGGATAACGGCTATGCCGCAGCCGAGCTTGTTGGCCAAGTCGCGGGCCCTCTTTACGCCCCCCGCGTCGGGCGAGACGACCACCGGGTCGTTTAGCACGAGGTTGTTCTTAATGTAGTCGTACAAAACGGGTATTGCCGTGAGGTGCTCGAGCGGCACGTCGAAAAAGCCCTGAATCTGAGGCGAGTGGAGGTCTACCACCACCACGTGCTGGGCGCCTACGCGCTGGAGCAGGTCCGCCACGACTTTAGCGCTTATGGGCGTTCTGGGCCTGTCCTGCCTGTCCTGCCGGCCGTAGGCGTAGTAAGGCACGACGGCTACTATCTTTTTCGGCGAGGAGCGCTTTACCGCGTCTATGGTTAAAAACAGCTCCATAAGGTGGTGGTTCACCGGGTGGGAGAGGGAAGCTAGCACGTAGACCTCGCAGCCGCGGACGCTCTCGTTAATCTGTACCCTCACCTCGCCGTCGGAGAAGGTGGTTATGAGCGTGTCGGCTAAGGGGATGCCGAGGCGCTCGGAGACTTCTTCCCAGAGCTTCCGGTTGGAGCTGCAGGCTATAAGCTTAACGCCCTTCATGGCTTTTAGAGGGAGGGATGGCTGGGGCGCCAGGACTCGAACCTGGAACCCCCGGATCCAAAGTCCGGTGCTCTGCCAGTTGAGCTACGCCCCAAGCCTCCGGAATAAATATTTTATACCCCTTCTTCGTTGCTTTCAAGGTACCGCTTCACCTTCTGCCTGAGCTCCGGGCTGAGCCCCAGCTTCCTCAGCTCCTCGTCGTCGGCCTCTATAAACTCGTAAAGGCTCGGGAAGTTCCGGTAGATTATCTTTCTCTTAACCTCGCCCAGACCCAGCTCTTTAAGAACGTCGCGTAGCTGACGCTTCTCGCGCAGCTTCCGGTTGTAAGTCAGCGCAAACCGGTGCGCCTCGTCCCTTAAAAGACCGAACACCCGGTAAAGCAGCGGGTGCTCCTTAAGTCTTACCTCCAGACCGCCTTCGCCGTAGAGAATCTCCTCCTCTTTAGCCAAAGAGAACACGCGGAGGTTTAGGCCGAACCGACGCTTCACCTTTATCCCCACCGAGAGCTGCCCCCTCCCGCCGTCTATAAGCCAAGCGTCTGGCTCTTCCACTGAGCCCTCCTTTATCCTGCGGGCCCTACGCGTGAGAATCTCCTCCAGCGCCGCGTAGTCGTCAATCTTGTCCACCGTCTTTACGCGGTAGCGTCTGTAGTCTCTTTTTGAGAGCCTCCCTTCCCTCCAGACGACGCACGAGCCCACCGTGTCCTCGCCGTAAAAGTGCGAGACGTCAAAGGCCTCTATAACGCGCGGCAGGTCTATCTTTAACACTTCCTTAAAGGCCTTCTCGAGGCTTTTAAGGTCGGCCTCCTGCTCGACGTTGGCGCGTATAATCGCCTTAAGCTCTTCGGGCAGCTCGTCCGTAAAGCGGACCTCTCCGTCGGAGCGGCCCGTTATCCACGCGCGGGCCTCCTCGCTAAGGGGGAAGTTCGTAACCACGAGCCGTGCGGGCGGTACGCGGTAGTAGTAGCCCAGCAGCGCTTCCTCGGCCTGATGCTCGGTCTCGAGCTCAAACCGCTCCTTGGCCACGAGCTTACCCGCTCTTACGAGAAACAGGTACAGCCGGTGCCCTTCCGCGTAAAAGACGTCTGCTTCTTTTACGGGCAGGCCCGTGACGCTCTGCCCGCGCGCGAGGTTCTCGAGCGCCGTAATCTGGTCCCTTATAAGGGCGCACTTCTCGAACATAAGACGCGAAGCGTACTCGTCTATCTTGGCGTAAAGCTTGGGCAGCACCTCGGACACCTCGCCCGTCAGGAGTGCCCGCGCTCCTTCGACGGCAAGCGCGTACTCCTCTCTGCTCGTAAGACCGCAGCAGGGAGCACTGCAGAGCCCGAGGTGGTAGTCCATACACGGCTCTTTCCGCTCGGGCATAGGGTCGCACGTGCGGAGCTTAAAAAGCTCGTGGACCAGCTTTTTTATCCCGTAAGCTTTCCGGGCCTTTAAAAACGGGCCGTACAGCTCGCCCTCGTGGTCCGTCCCGCGCACCACCTTAACCGTAGGGAACTCGTCGTTAGTAAGCAGGAGCATGGGGTACCCGCTACCGAACTTGTGTAGCACGTTGTAGCGCGGCTTGTGCCGCTGTATAAGCTCTACCTCAAGCACTAGCGCCTCGTACTCGTTTCTCGTAACTATCCACTCGAGCTTGTCCGAGCTGTTGACGATGGCCCGCTCTTTAGGGTCTTTTTTACTCGCCTGAAGGTGCTGAAGCAGCCGCTTCTTTATGTTTTTAGCTTTACCTACGTAAACGTACTCGTCTCCGCGCTTAAACAGATAAACGCCGGGCTTCTCGGGCGCCCCTTCTATTAAAGCGCGCATAAATTATAATTATTGTTCCTAACGGGGCGTAGCGCAGGTGGTAGCGCGCCGGCTTCGGGAGCCGGAGGTCGGGGGTTCGAGTCCCCTCGCCCCGACGAAAACTATGCTGCGCGTAGGCTTGGGTCTCGACGGCCACCTCTTTGAAGAAGGTAAAAAACTCGTCTTAGGGGGCGTCGAGATACCCGCTCCTTTCGGGCTTAAAGGCCACTCCGACGGCGACGCCCTTCTTCACGCTTTAACCGACGCCATTTTAGGAGCGCTGGGCGAGCCCGATATAGGAGAGCTGTTTCCCGACGAAGACCCCCGCTTTAAAGGCACCCCCTCGAGCCTCTTTCTGCAGGAAGCCCTAAAACGGGCTAAGGCTAAAGGCTACAGACTGGTTAACGCCGACTGCGTCGTCGTGACCGACCGGCCTAAGCTTTCCCCGTACAAAGAGCTAATAAGGGAAAACTTGGCCCGTCTGCTGGGCGTTGAGAAAGAACGCGTAAACCTAAAGGCCAAAAGACGGGAAGGCTTCTGTAGAGAAGAAGGTCTGTTCTGTCAGTGCGTCGTGCTTTTGGCGGCCGACGAGTAGAGCCTCAGCTCCTCGAGCAGCTGCTCCGGGCTTACCGAGGCCGTACCCAGCTCGCCCACGACTATCCCCGCACACAGGTTAGCCAGCTCGCACGCCTCTTCCCAAGAGGCGCCTGCCAACTTAAAGGCGGTCAGCGTTGCTATTACCGTGTCTCCCGCTCCCGTAACGTCGTAAACTTTCCGCGCCCGGGCCGGGAAGTGCTTAACCCCGCCGTCTAAAAACAACGTCATGCCTTTCTCCCCGCGTGTAACCACGAGCGTCCTAAGGCTTAGCTCTTCTTTCAGCCTGCGGCCCGTCTCCTCTACCGGTCCGTCGCCCGCCATCTCCCTAAGCTCCTTCTCGTTCGGCGTAACGAGCCAAGCCCCGCGGTAAAGCTCTTTATTTTTAGGCCTCGGGTCCACCGCCCAGAAGACGCCTTTACGCTTAACCGCCTCCACCAGCTCGGGCGTGACGAACCCCTTCGCGTAGTCCGAGACCACTACGCCGTCTACCTTAAGCGCTTCTAAAAAATTTAAAACCTCTTTTAAAGCCTCACCCCGCAGGGGTCTTCTGTCCTCCCAGTCTACGCGCAGAAGCTGCTGACTTCTCGACACCAGACGCGTCTTTCTCGTCGTAGGCCGGTCGTCGCTAACCAGAAACGCTTCCACGCCGTTTCGTTCAAGAAGCTCCTTAAGTCTTTCCCCGCCTTCGTCCTTACCAGCCAGAGCCACGAGCACCGTCTCAACGCCCAAGGCGCTGAGGTTCTTAGCCACGTTCCCCGCCCCGCCCAGACGGAACTCCTCGCGCTCAACCTCCAGCACTGGCACGGGCGCCTCGGGCGATATCCGCTCCACCTTACCGAACAGATAGCTGTCTAAAATGAGGTCTCCTACCACCGCCACCTTTAAACGCTTAAGCCGCTCCAATAACTCGCTTACGCGCTCAAAAGAGAGCATGCCGATTATTTTAGAATATTTACTCTCATGCAGAAAGTAAGAGGATTTTACGACCTCATAGGTGAAGAAGCGGAAAAGTACCGCTTTATATCCGACGCCGCCCGCGGCGTCTTAAACCTTTACAACTTTGAAGAGATAATACTGCCCGTCGTCGAGTTTAGAGAGCTGTTCGAGCGGAGCGTAGGCGAGGCTACCGACATAGTCCAGAAAGAGATGTTCAGCTTCGAAGACAGAAAAGGCAGAAAGCTCGTCCTAAGACCCGAAGGTACGGCTTCCGCCGTAAGAGCCTTTATAGAAAACAAACTCTACGCGCAGCGTCCTTACGTAAAACTCTTCTACGAAGGCCCCATGTTCCGCTACGAAAGGCCTCAAGCCGGCAGGCGCCGCCAGTTTCACCAGATAGGTGCCGAGGTTTTCGGCGAAGAGAGACCCCACGCCGACGCCGAGCTTATAAAAACCGCCTACGACGTGCTAAACCGCTTAGGCGTAAAAACTACGCTCGAGATAAACTCCTTAGGCTGCAAAGAAGACCGCAAAGCCTACGCGGAGGCCCTCCGCACCTACCTTAAAGAAAAAGAGAGCGAGCTCTGCCCCGACTGCCTCCGGAGGAAAGAGCGCAACCCCTTAAGGGTACTCGACTGCAAAAACGAAAGCTGTAAGCAGGCAACGCGCGACGCGCCTCTCATCACCGACTACCTCTGCACCGACTGCCGCGAGCACTACGAGACCGTAAAAAACTACCTAAAAGCCCTAGGCGTGCCCTTCGTAGAGAACCCGCGGCTCGTACGCGGCCTTGACTACTACACGCGCACCGTCTTCGAGTTCACCTCCGACGAGCTCGGCCTTACCGTCTGCGCCGGCGGAAGGTACGACCACCTCGTAGAAGAGCTCGGAGGCCCTCCCACGCCCGCTTTAGGCTTCGCCCTCGGCGTAGAGCGCCTCATGCAGCTCGTAAAACTTCCCGAGAAAGAAAAAGACGTTTACTTCGTCGTCCCCTTCGGGGATAAAGAAGTATTTACTTACGCACTTAAAGTAGCAGACGCCTTACGGCGTGAAGGAAAGAGAGTAGAGCTCTCTTACAGAAAAGGCGGGCTAAAAAAACAGCTCGAGTTTGCCGACAGAATGGGCTACCGCTACGCGGTGATAGTAGGAGAGGACGAGCTTAAAGAGGGCTTGGTAACGCTTAAAGACCTTAAGACGGGTGAGCAGAGAAAAGTAAAGGTAATTTAAAGCCCCCGGCACCGACCTACTTTCCCGTGCCGCTGCCGGCACAGTATCATCGGCGCTGGGGGGCTTAACTGCCGGGTTCGGAATGG
>JAADCR010000001.1 GCA_013154375.1 Aquificota bacterium
CTAAGTCATAATTTATGACCTAAGGCTTTTAAACGCGCCGGAGGCGCGTCGCGTTTTTATTTTTAAAGAATTATGGAAGAGAAGTTCGTAGGGACGGTTCTGGGTGCGGCTATAGGGGATGCTCTGGGTAAGGCGGTGGAAGACGTTCCGGGTCAGGAGGTGTTTGAGTTTTACGGCGGGAGGATAGAGGACTTTCAGCCTCCTCACCCGTCGAGCCCGGCTTACGGTCAGCTTCCGGAGGAGACCTCGGACGAGACGACGCCTTTTAGGCTTCTGCTTGAGAGTCTCGTTGAGAAGAAGCGCTTAGACGTGAAGGACTACCTCGAGAGGCTGCTTAAGTGGCTCGAGAGGGAAGAGACGCACCGCTACCCGGACCCGGCGCTCGTTGCCGCGCTTAACTACCTTGCGCGCGGCGTAGACCCGTCGAGCGTGGGTTTAACCTCTTCTTCTATAGAAGGCGCTTTAAGGAGCGTCGCTTTGGGGCTTTTCCACTACTACAACCCGGCGCTTGCCGCCGAAGGGGCTAAAGTGGTCTCGATGCTTACGCACCGTAGCCCCGAGGTAAAGGACGCGAGCGCCCTTCTGGCGGCACTAATTGCGCACCTGCTTCGCGAGGACTTTTACTTAGAGAACTTCTCCGAGCGGCTCAGGCTTATAGAGACGCTTAAGCAGTATCTGGAGCGCGACAAGCACAAGAAGGCTTTAGACGCGGTGGCCGAGCTGCTTCAGGAAGGGGCAGACCTCGAGGAGGCCATCTTACGCTTGGGAAACGGCTCTTACGCTTTTGAGGCCCTACCGCTGGCGCTGTTTGTATTCCTCTCGCGCGTAGGTGAGCCGGCGCAGGCTCTCTTTGACGCGGTTAACGCTTACGGCGAGTTCGGCGGAGATACGGACGCGCTGGGCTTTTTAGTAGGCTCTATGGTGGGCGCTTACTACGGCGAAGAAGCCCTGCCTCAGCACCTTAAGGAGCGCGTAGAGGACGCCGAGAAGCTCCGCGAGCTGGCGCTAAAGCTCCACGAGGTGGCCTCTTCTCAGGCTCCTAATACCTAAGGAGCGAAGCGCCCCAAGTAAGGCCGCCCCCCATGGCGGTCATAAGAACGAGGTCGCCCCGCTTTAGCCTCCCTTTCTTTATGGCCTCGTGCAGGGCTATAGGTATAGAGGCGGCGGAGGTGTTGCCGTAGCGGTCCACGTTGACGAACACCTTCTCTTCCGGCAGGTTCAGCTTCTCGGCTAAGGCTTTTATAATGCGCAGGTTGGCCTGATGCGGGACCACTAAGCTAAGCTCCTCAGGCTTTACGCCCACCTCGGCGAGCACCTCCTGACAGGCTTTAGCCATGCTCCTTACGGCCTGCTTAAAGAGCTCTCTGCCTTTCATTTTTATAAAGCCGCACTTCTCGGCGTAGAGCAGCTCCTCGAGCGAGCCGTCGGCGTACATCTTCGACGAGAGGACTTCCCCGCCGCCGTCGCCCAGCACCGCCGCCCCTGCTCCGTCGCCGAAAAGTACGCAGGTGCTCCGGTCCGTCCAGTCTACGGCCTCCGAGAGCTTCTCCGAGCCTACCACGAGCACCTTTTTAGCCTTTCCGGACTTTATAAAGGCGTCCGCGAGGTCGAGCGCGTACAGAAAGCCGCTGCAGGCCGCAGAGACGTCAAAGGCGTAAACGCCTTTAGCCCCCAGCCGTGCCTGCAGGAGGCAGGCCGTCGCGGGGAAGCGTTTCTCGGGCGTCAGCGTGGCGAGGATTATCAGGTCCAGCTCTCCCGGCTTCACGCCAGCGTTCTTTAAGGCCTCTTTAGAGGCCTCGTAAGCCATGTCCACCACCGACTCTTTCTCGGCAATGCGCCGCTCCCGTATGCCCGTCCGCTCCCTAATCCACTCGTCGGAGGTGTCGACCATCTTCTCCAGCTCTTCGTTCGTCAGCACCTTAGACGGCAAGTACGCTCCCGTACCCAGCAGCGTCGTCCCCATCTACACCCTTGCCTCTTGCGGGATGAGCTCTTTCAGGTTTTTTACCAAAGTGTCGTTAAAGTTCGTGTGCAGAAACTCGCCCGCCACGCGGACGGCGTTTTTTATGGCCTTTGCGTTGGCGCGCCCGTGCGTAATTATTACGGGCTTTTTGGCGCCCAGCAGCGGTATGCCGCCGTACTCGGTAAAGTCGGCCTTACGGCGGAAGTTGTTAAGCGCCGGCATCATCAACAGAGCCCCCAGCCTCGCCAGCCAGCTTTTTTTAATCTCTTCTTTTATCATGTGAAGCACCGCCATGCCTAAGCTCTCGCTCGCCTTAAGTATTACGTTACCCACGAACCCGTCGCAGACGATAACGTCGAAGTTTCCCGAGTAGATGTCGCGCCCCTCAGCGTTCCCTAAAAAGTTCAGCTTCGTCTGCTTCAGAAGCGGGTAGGTCTCCTTCACCAGCTCGTTACCCTTACCCTCCTCCTCACCTATAGAGAGTATCCCCACGCGCGGGTTTTTTATCCCGAGCAGGCTCTCCGCGTAGGTGTGGCCCATAACCGCAAACTGTACGAGGTGCTTAGGCTTACAGTCCACGTTGGCACCCACGTCTATAAGCACAGTCTTGCCCTTAGGGTTAGGTAGGGCCACGCCTATGGCCGGCCGCTCCACCTCGTTCTCGGCCCCCACCACGAACTTACCCACCGCCAGCACCGCACCCGTGTTTCCCGCCGAGACGAGCCCTTCCGCTTTACCTTCCCTTACGAGCTTTGCCGCCACGAAGAGCGAAGAGTCTTTCCTCTTCAGCACCACCGAGGGGGGCTCGTTCATGGCAACGGTCTCGGGCGCGTGGACTACTTCTAAAAGCGGCTCGTTTAACGCCTTCTCTTCTTTTAAGACGCGCTTTATCTGCTCCTCGTCACCTACGAGGAGGATGCGGTAGCCCAGCTCGCGGGCGGCCAAAACGCAGCCCTTTACAATCTCACGGGGGGCGTAGTCACCCCCCATGCAGTCGACGGCTATGGTGAGCATTACTCGGCGTCTATTACCGCCCGCTTACGGTAAGTGCCGCAGTAAGGGCAGACGCGGTGGGGCAGAATCTTCTCTCCGCACTCGGGACAGGTAACTAACGAAGGGAGGCTCCTTTTAAACTTGTTAAAGAAGTTCTGGGCGCGGCGACGGTTCCTCCTCCACTTAGAGGTTCTCGACTTCGGGACCGCCATTACTTACCTCCTTTCTCGTGTAACAAGTCTTTAAGTATATCAAAAGAGCCGCTTCTCTTTTCCTCCGTCTCGTAGCCCGGTATGCCCCTGCAGTCGGGCTTACAGAGCGGTTTCATAGGCAGACTGAGGAGAATCTCTTCCCTTACGAGCTCCGCAAGGTCTACCTTGTCGGGCTCCTCCATAAACGAGACCTCGAGCTCCTTGGGTTTTAACATAAACACCCCTTCTTCCTGAGGCACGTTCTGGAGAAGCTTCGTCTTCTCGTGCGAGAAGTCCTTCTCGTAAACCTCCAGACAGCGGCTGCACTCGAGCTCCACCGTCCCTTCTACCTTAACCTTCATCTTGTAGCCTTCCTTGTCCTTGGTTACGTGAACGCTCACCTTTACGGGCTTTTTAAGCTCGCCCACCTCGGGCGGGAGCTTAACCTCTTCGGGCTTAAGCGTGTAAGTGCCTTTAAACTCGTCGGATATCTTAAAAATCTCTTTTAAGTCGAGGACGGGCATGGTTACTACCTCGCGGAGGCGTTTAAGTAGTATTAAATTAATTTAACCGTGGAGCTGTCAATATTCCAGCTCCAGAAGGAGCTCGAGAAGGAAGGCCTAAAGCACGACCGGCTCGTTCTTCACGGCGACGAGCCGTACCTTATAAAAAACTTCCTGAACAAGCTCTCCGAGAAAGCCGGAGGCTTAAAGGTTCTCTGGGGCGACGAGATTGACGAAGAAGAGCTAACGACCGCCCTGTCGGGCGGTAGTCTTTTTAGTGCTAAACCCTTACCCGTAGTTCTAAAAAACCCCGAGCCGTTTTTTAAGCGCTTCGTGCGGAAAAAGAAAGCGCGCGAGAGCTTCCTCAAGCGCCTCTCAACCTTTAAAACGCCCCTGCTTATCGTCTTCGACCGTAAGCTCACGCCCCAAGACCTCTCCTCCGAGCCTTACAAAAGCCTACTGAGCTCGTTTACCTTAGTCTCGGCTCCCAAGCTCTCTAAAGACAAGGTTAAAGCCCTCGTCGTTAAGCGCCTCTCGCGCGAAGGCGTAAAGCTGCCGCCTAAGCTGCTTAACCTCCTTCTCGAGCGCACGGGCTACGACCTGACGCAGCTTAGGCAGGAGATAGACAAGCTCGTGGCTTACGCCAGAGAAGGCGGCAAGCTCGACGAAGAGGCGCTCGAGCGTCTGCTCTTTCCCGTAACCGAAGAAAGCTCGCCCTTCGAGCTGGCCGACGCCTTCTTCACCAAAGACTACGCAAAGACCCTAAGGCTGTACGAAGAGCTTCTCAGGCTCGGCTATCACCCTCTGCAGCTGCAGAAGCTACTTACGAGCTACCTGCTTAGGCTGCTCGTTCTGGCCGAGGAGGGGCCCGACAAAGCCGCCGAGCTGGGCGTCAAAAACCCCTTCCTGAAGCACAAGCTTCTTAGCTACCTTAAAAAGCTCTCTAAGGACGAGCTGAAGCTGCTTCTCGAGCGCTTCTGGAGGGCAGACTTAGAGCAGAAGCTTTACCTCCGCCCTCCCGAAGAGAGCCTCCGCGAGCTTTTTCAAGAGCTTCTTTTAAGCTCTTAAGCAGCGTCTCGTCACCCTCAAGCGCGTCTATCCAGACGTTAGCGCTGCCTATAACGAACGAGACCTTAAGCCTTACCGGCAGCCGCGTCTCCTCGTCTATCCAGACGAGCCACGAGCCTTTAGGCTTTAAAAGCCCTTCCGTCTTGACAAAAGGCTTAACTTCTACCTTTAAGGTCTTCCACTCTCTTCCCATCCGCTCGAGCGTCTCCCTGCCCACGACGCGGTAAACCACGCGCTGCTCCAGCCCGTCGTAGAAAAACCTTATCTCCCGCTCCCGCTCGTCGGCCGTCAGGTACAGAAGAACGCCCGCTAAAAACGGGTCCACGGGGGAGCTTACGCGGAGCGTCCCCTTTTTAACTTTCTCTTTACCGTTCTCTACTACCCTTATCTCGTAGTACACCTCGTTGCCTTTAAAGGCGTAGCGGTGGAGCTTCTCGTACTTGGGCGTCTTTATCCGGGCTAAAAAGCGCTCGGAGGTAAAGCTGAGTGAGGCCACGGCCTCGCTCTCGAGCCTGAGCTTCTTAACTACGGCGCCTATAAACGAGCTTTTGGTCCAGCCGCTCATAAAGAGCTTACCGTCTTTTACGGCGTAAGTGGTACACGAGTAGCCGACGGGGAAGAGCAGGTAGTAGCCCTTCTGACAGAACTTAAGCTCTTTCCCGTAGACGAGCGAGAGTAGCACCAGCAGTAGCAGCAGCCTCATACCGCCAGCACCCGGTTCACTTCCTCGAGCGAGGTTATGCCCTTTTTAACCTTTATAAGCCCGTCTTCGTAGAGCGTCCGCATGCCTTTCTTACGGGCCTCGCGTCTAATCTCGTCGTGGTTAGCGCCGCGGACTATAAGCGTTCTTAACTCGTCGTCTATCTCGAGTATCTCGTGGACGGCGGTCCGGCCTTTGTAGCCGGTGAAGTTGCAGTACTCGCAGCCGCCTTCTTTAGCTTTGTAAACTTTTATCTCTTCGTCCTTCTCGGCGAGGCCCAGCTGCTTGGCTATGTCGGGCGGGAGCGTCGTCTCTTGTTTACACTTGGGGCAGAGCTTTCTTATAAGACGCTGCGCCACGACCATAACGAGCGAGCTGCCTACCAAGAAAGGCTCGACGCCCATGTCTACGAGGCGCGTCACCGTAGAGGGTGCGTCGTTGGCGTGTACCGTGGAGAAGACGAGGTGGCCCGTCAGGGAAGCCCTTATGGCTATCTCGGCCGTCTCGGTGTCTCTTATCTCACCCACGAGGATGATGTCGGGGTCTTGACGGAGGAAGGCCCTTAGCACCTCGGCAAAGGTTAGGCCTATCCGCTCGTTTACCTGCACTTGGTTTATACCCGGTATGGATACCTCCACGGGGTCCTCTACGGTCATGATGTTAACGTCGGGGGTGTTACGCTCCATAAGCGAGGCGTAGAGCGTCGTCGTCTTACCCGAGCCCGTAGGGCCCGAGACGAGTATCATACCCCACGGCTTCCATATAGCCTTTCTGTACTTAAGCAGGTCGTCCGGCTCGAACCCGAGGTCCTCGAGCTTAACCTTTAGGTACTTCTCGGCTTCCTGTATACGCATAACCACCTTCTCGCCGTAAACCGTGGGGACGGTGCTCACGCGGAGGTCTATCTTCTTCTTCTGGACCGTAACGCGTATCCGGCCGTCTTGGGGCTTACGCCGCTCGGATATGTCCATGTTTGCCAGTATCTTTATCCGCGCCACGAGCGAGTCTTTTACGCTAGCCGGGAACTCCTTAAAGGGTCTTAAGACGCCGTCTATCCGGAACCTGACCTGCACTTTCTTCTCGAGCGGCTCCACGTGTATGTCCGAGGCGTCGCGTCTAACCGCTTCGTAGATAATGAGATTCGTAAGTCTTACTATGGGTGCCGCGTCTACGCTCGAGATGACCTCCTCTATCGAGACCTCTTCGTCCACCTCCTCTATTGTTATCTCCTCCTCGGGAATCTCCTCTAGCACCTCTTGGACTTTAGGAAACAGCTCCTCCAGCGCGCGGTTTATCGCCGAAGGCGGGGCGTAAAAGGGTACCACGGGCATCTTGGTTATAAACCTCAGCTCGTTTATAAGGTCTTGGTTAAGCGGGTCAAAGGTGTATATAAAAAGCCTACCTTTGTCTACTTTAAAGGGTATAACTTTGTACCGCTCTATAAGCTCGCGCGAGAGGACGTTTAGCACCTCCGCGGGTATAGACTTAACGTCTATCTCCTCGACCACGCGCGAGGGCATCTGCTCTTTAAAAAAACGCGTGATGTCTTCCTCGGTAAGCACGCCCAGCCTTATAAGCGCCTCTATGGGGTCTTCTTTCTCGTTCAGCTGCCCGACGATGCTCTGGACGTCTTTCTCTTTTATGTAGCCCGTACGGGCTAAAAGAAACAGCAAGCGGTACACCCTCTCGCTATCCATAGCTCTCCTCCTCGGACGGGAAGCTCCCCCTCTCGACTTCCATTTTAAAGCGCTTCAGCGCTTCCCTTATCAGCTTCCCGCCTTCTAAGAACCGCCTTACGAACTTAGGCTTAAAGTCTTCGAAAAGACCCAGTAGGTCGTGGAAGACGAGCACCTGACCGTCGACGAACCTGCCGGCTCCTATGCCTATAACCAGACACGAGGCGCTCTCGGAAAGCTCGCGCGCCAGCTCCGAGGGGACGCTCTCGAGCACTATCATAAAAGCGCCCGCTTCCTCGAGCGCCTTAAAGTCTTCTCTGAGTTTTTTAGCCTCTTCTTCCGTCCGGCCTACCACCCGCGGCCGTCCGGTAAGGTGTATGCTCTGGGGCCTAAAGCCGAGGTGGCCCACCACGGGTACGCCCGCGAGCGTGAGCCTCTCTACTAAAGGTGCCAGCTCTTTACCGCCTTCGAGCTTTACCGCCTCGGCGCCCGACTCTTTAATAACGCGGCCGCAGTTCTCGAGCGCCTTCTCGAGCGAGACCTGATAGCTCATAAAGGGCATGTCGGCTATAACGAAGGCGCGCTTAGCCCCCCTGCGGACGCAGCGGGCGTGATAGATAATCTCGTCCAGCGTAACCGAGAGGGTGTTCTCCTCGCCTTTTACGACGGTGGCAAGCGAGTCGCCTACGAGGATGCAGTCTACGCCCGCCTCGTCGCAGAGCTTGGCGCTCCAGTAGTCGTAAGTTGAGACCATAGTAATCTTCTCGCCTCTGGCTTTCTTCTTAAAGAGGCTCTCTACGGTCGTCTTCATGCCGGTCTATATATATTGGTTATAATTCAGTGAACATGACGGAGGTTATCCGCGTAAGAACGACCAAGAGAACGAGCATCGTCAACATCACGCAGGCCGTAAGGGAGGTGGTAAAGCGGTCGGGTCTTAAGGAGGGGCTCTGCGTCGTCTACACGCCCCACACCACCGCCTGCGTGTTTATAAACGAAGGGGCCGACCCGGCGGTGGTACAAGACATCGCCTACGCTCTTGAGAAGCTTATCCCGTGGAACGACCCGAACTACGCACACCTCGAGGGCAACTCCGCCGCCCACATAAGGAGCGCCATAATAGGTAACTCGCGCGTCGTGCCCGTTGTCAACGGCGAGCTCGCCCTCGGGACTTGGGAGTCTATATTTCTGGCCGACTTCGACGGGCCGCGCGAGCGGAAGGTGATAGTTATGACGCTCGGAGCGTAAGATGGTAAGCCTGCTGGCTTTCTTGGTTCTCGTCGGCGTTCTCGTCTGGTTTCACGAGCTGGGCCACTTTATTATGGCCCGCCTTTTCGGCGTGCGCGTGGAGGTCTTCTCCATAGGCTTCGGCCCGCCCGTCTTTGCCAAACGCGTGGGCGAGACGGTCTTTCAGGTGGCCCTCGTGCCCTTAGGCGGGTTCGTAAAGCTTTACGGCGAGGAGGAAGCTATAGACGACCCGCGGGCTTTTTCGGCTAAAAAACCTTGGCAGAAGATTCTCATAGCCCTCGGCGGCCCGCTGTTTAACTTCCTCTTAGCGTGGATTCTCTTTTCGGTAGTCTACGCCGTAGGCGTCGAGGTGCCTAAACACTTAAAAGAGCCCGTCGTGGTGGCTTATGTAGAGGAAGGCTCGTGGGCGGACAGGGTGGGGCTGAAGCCGGGCGACCGGGTCGTCCGCGTAAACGGCTTTAAGGTCTCGAGCTGGGAAGAGCTCCGCGAGGCTCTTATTAAGCTCCGCGTAGAGGGCGTAAAGGAGACGGAGCTCTGGGTAAAGCGCGGAGATAAGCTCGTTAAGCTGAAAGTGCCCCTGCCGGACCTCGAGCGCGAGCCTCTGGGTATAGCCCCGCCCCTGCCGCCCGTGGTGGGCCGCGTGCTGCCCGGCTCGCCGGCGGACCAGGTGGGCATCCGTCCGGGCGACGTCATTTTGGAGGTTAACGGTAAGCCTGTTAAAACTTGGTACGAGCTGGTAAAGGTTATCCGCCAGAGCAAAGGGAAAAGGTTGGTTCTTAAGATAAAGCGCGGAGACAAAGTGTTAGTTAAAGAGGTCGTGCCCGCCACCGACCCGCGGACCGGCCTGCCCGTGCTCGGTATAGCGCCTAAGGTAGAGACGGTAAAGGAGCGCTACCCGCTTCCCGAAGCTCTTAAAAAAGGTTTTGAGCGCGTTAAAGAGCTTACGCTCTTGACGCTTAAGCTTCTGGTGGGTCTGTTTACGGGCGAGGTCTCGTTTAAGACCATCGGCGGGCCTATAGCCATAGCTCAGTTTGCCGGTCAGGCGGCCGAGAGCGGGTTTATACCCTTTCTCTCTACCATGGCCTTTATATCGCTCCAGCTGGCTATATTTAACCTCCTGCCCCTGCCGGTTCTCGACGGCGGGCTTATACTTCTTTTTACGCTCGAGTGGATAAGGGGCAGGCCCCTGCCCGAGAGCTTTAAAGAGAAGTGGCAGAAGGTGGGCTTTCTGATTATCTTAACCCTGATGGTCTTAGTAATTATTAACGACCTGCTTAGGGTGCTACGCGGGGGATGAAGCGGTTCCGTAAGGCTAAGGTAAAAGACGCACACGCCATATACGAGCTACTCTCTAAAGAGGCCCGTAAGGGCCTGCTTCTGCCCAGAAGCTTAAACGCCATATACGAGAACATACGCGACTTCTGGGTCTGCGAGCTCGACGGGCGCGTCGTCGGCTGCGTAGCGCTGCACGTCGTCTGGGAAGACTTGGCCGAGATTAGGTCGCTGGCGGTAAAGGAGGAGCTGCGCGGCGGCGGTATAGGCAGAACGCTCGTTCTTAAGGCCCTCCTCGAGGCCGGCGAGCTCGGCGTCAGACGCGTCTTCTCTTTAACCTACGTTAAAGCGTTCTTTTTAAAGAACTTCCCGTTTAGAGAGATTGACAAGAGGGAGCTCCCTCACAAGGTCTGGGGCGAGTGCGTTAACTGCGTCAAGTTTCCCGACTGCGACGAGGAGGCGGTGCTTATAGAGCTTACGCCCGAGCTACTTACCCGTCTGGCCGCCGAAGAAGCGCTCGCGCAGCGCTAAGGCCGCCTTCTCCACCTCTTCCGCGTCGAAGCGCTCCTTCAAGCTCTTTACCGTAACCTCCCAGTCCCAGTAGTTTCTCTTAGCCTCGTAGAAAGATATCTTTTCCAGCCGGTCGTTTTTGAAAAGTGCGATAAAGGTCGAGACGGCGGGCCCGCCCTTTTTACTCTCCCAAAAAAGCAGGCCGCCTAAAAGCTTCTCGTCGCCGCTTACCTGACCCACGGCCGCCAGCCCGTTTACCGCCTTTACCTGCGAAGGGTAGAGTCTGAGAAGCCCCTCTTCGAGGGGCTTTAAAAGCTCCTTAAGCTCCTCTTCCGTTAAAGGCCTCCTCTCGGGCTTGCGCGGCTCTTCTTCAAAGAGCTTAATCACTTTGCCCATATCAGTTATAAGTGTAAAATCTTGTGTATTATGGGAAGGTTTACGCTCGCACTCTTTACGCTCGTTAGCTTCCTCTTTGCCTCCGTTCTCGAGCAGCTCGAGCGCGAGCAGATAAAGGTAATAGAGAAAGTAGCTCCGGCGGTGGTTAAGATAGAGGCCGTACGCGAGAACCGCGGTGCTTTCCCGGGGCCCTTCTGGTTCTGGCACAACCGCCCCCCTTCCGAGACCTCCGTCGGCAGCGGCGTTATAGTTAAGCTCGACCCTAAGAAAAAGAAAGCCTACATTCTGACCAACGCCCACGTGGTGAGGAAGGCTAAAAAGTTAAGGGTCAGCATAGACGCCAAGACGGTTAAAGAGGGTAAAGTAGTAGGCGTAGACGAGAAGACGGACATAGCCGTGGTAGAGATACCCACCGAGGGCATACCCGACATAAAGAAGCGCGTAGCCAAGCTCGGCGACTCGGACAAGCTTAAGGTGGGCCAGATAGTGTTTGCCATAGGTAACCCCTTCGGTCTCGAGCGGACCGTAACCATGGGGATAATCTCGGCCTTAAAGCGGAGCATAAACATAACCGCTTACGAGAACTTTATACAGACGGACGCGCCCATAAACCCGGGTAACTCCGGCGGCCCGCTGGTAAACATAAAGGGTGAGGTCATAGGCATAAACACGGCCATAATAGCCAACGCTCAGGGTCTCGGCTTCGCCATACCCATAAATCTGGCCAAGTGGGTTATGGAGCAGCTTATTACCGAGGGTAAAGTTACGCGCGGCTGGCTGGGCGTAGCCATACAAGAGATTACGCCCGACCTGGCCGAGGCCTTCGGCGTTAAAGAGGGCGTGGTGGTCACGCGCGTCATACCCGGCTCGCCGGCCGAGAAGGCGGGCATAAAGCCGGGCGACATAATAGTGGCCGTAAACGGCGAGAAGGTCTCCAACTTCAGGGACCTCCAGCTTAAGATAATTAAGCTTAAGCCCGGTACGGAGGCCACCATAACGGTTCTGCGTAAAGGTAAGAAGAAAGACATTAAGGTCGTCATAGGCGAGCTTAAAGACAGCTACGCCAGAGGCGTCTCTCCCATGGACCTCGGTCTGTTCGTCAGAGACCTCTCGGAAGAAGAGATAAAGAGCTACAAAGTGCCTCACGGCGTTCTCGTAGAAAGGGTAGAGTACGGCTCGCCCGCTTACGAGGCGGGTCTGCGTCCGGGCGACGTCATCTTAGAGGTCCAAGGCGAGCCCGTAAAGAGTGCCCAAGAGTTTTACGAGCGGCTCAAAGAGCTTAAAGAGCAAGGTAAAAAGAGGGTGGCCTTACGCGTTAAGCGCGGCGAGGACGCCCTTTACGTTGCGCTCCCGCTTGAGTAAGCGAGGTGGAGGGTTATGGCTTCGGACACAGAGCAGGAGCTGATAAATCAGTATCTTAAGAAAATCTCCAAGATACCGCTCCTTACGCCCGAAGAGGAGAAGGAGCTCGCCCGGAGGGCCAAGCAGGGCGACGAGGAGGCGCTCAAGAAGCTCGTCGAGTCTAACCTCAGGTTCGTCGTCAGCGTAGCCAAGCAGTACATAGGCTACGGCCTACCCTTCTCCGAGCTCATCGCCGCGGGTAACCTCGGGCTGCTCGAGGCGGCCAAGCGCTTCGACCCGGACCGCGGCGTAAAGTTCATCTCCTACGCCGTCTGGTGGATAAGGCAGGCCATCATGCAGGTGCTCTCCCAGCAGACGGGGGCCGTACGGATACCGTTAAAGCAGTCTCACCTTATCAACAAGATTAGCCACGTGTACGGTGAGCTGGCCAAAAAGCTCGAGCGCGAGCCCACGCCCGAGGAGATAGCCGAGGAGCTCAGCAAGCAGATGATAGAGAAAGAGCTTGAGAAGGAGCTCGGCCGTAAACCCACGCCCGAAGAGGTGGAGAAGAAGTTTAAAGAGGTAGGCTACAAGATAACGCCCGAGGAGGTCGAGAAGTACCTACAGGTCTGCCGCGTCCCCCTCTCGCTCGACGCACCCGTGGGCGAGAACGAAGACACCTTCTTTATAGACTTCCTCAGCAAGCACGGGACGGCGGAGGTAGAGGAGAAGGTTATAGAAGACGTCATAAAGAAAGAGATTGACGACCTTCTGGACAAGCTCACCGAGAAGGAGCGGAAGGTTATAGAGCTCAGGTTCGGTCTTAAGGGCAACGAGCCTAAAACCCTCCGCGAGATAGGCGAGATACTCGGCCTGTCGCGCGAGCGCGTCCGTCAGCTCGAGACGCGCGCCTTAAGAAAGCTAAGAAGTCTGGCCATGAAGCGCCACCTTAAAGACTTCTTAAGCTGATGGAAGGGGCCCTGCTGCTCGACAAGCCCGCGGGCTTAAGCTCGGCCTCCGCCGTAGACGAGGTTAAGCGGCTCCTACGCGTAAAGAAAGCCGGCCACACGGGCACGCTCGACCCGTCCGCCACAGGCCTGCTGATTATCCTCCTCGGACGGGCCACGCGTTTCACCCCCTTCCTCCAGAGCCTGCCGAAAGAGTACCTCTTTACCGTCTCGTTTACAGGCCAGACCGACACGTGGGACGCGGAGGGTAAGCTCGTTTACGCTTCCGACGCACCGCTCTCGTGCTCAAAACTTAAAGAGCTTCTGCCTAAGCTAACCGGCAGAAGGCTCCAGACGCCCCCGCCCTTCTCGGCCAAAAAAGTTAAAGGCCGCAGGGCCTACGAGCTGGCGCGTAAAGGTAAAGAGGTAAAGCTTAAGCCCGTAGAGGTAGAAGTAAGACGGCTCGAGCTTTTAAGCTGCAACGAGCGAGAACGGGAGGCCCGCTTTCTGACCGAGCTCTCCTCGGGAGGGTACGTAAGGAGTCTCGCGTGGGAGATGGGCCGGCTTTTAGGCACGGGCGGGTTCGTAAAGGAGCTGAGAAGAACCGCCGTAGGGCCTATAAAAGTAGACGGGGCCGTCACGCTCGAGGAGCTAAAAAGCGCCGACAGACCCGAGCGGTTCGTCCTCCCGGTGGAGGAGCTCCTCTCGTTTATGCCCGCCGTAGAAGTAAGTAAAGAGGAGTTAAGAAAACTTGTCTGCGGAGCACCCGTAGAGCGCGAGGCGCCCGAGGGTTGGGTGAGGCTGTTCGCCGGCGGGCGGTTCTTTGGCGTAGGCAGGTCCGAGGGTAGTAAAGTCTACCCTAAAAGATTGTTAGTCCAAAATGATTTACAAACTTGACAGAAGAGTGCTCAACTTATAACTTTAAAACTTCGGAAAGAGCGGAGGGCAGGCTATGGCTTCTTCCACAAAGCGTGACTACTACGAGATTTTAGGCGTCCCGAGGAACGCCTCTCAGGAGGAGATAAAGAAGGCTTACCGCCGGCTCGTGCGGAAGTACCACCCCGACATATGCAAAAAGCCCGAGTGCGAGGAGAAGTTTAAAGAGATAAACGAGGCCTATCAGGTACTCTCGGACCCCGAGAAGCGGAAGCTGTACGACATGTACGGCCACGAAGGGCTTCAGGGCGTACAGACGCAGGAAACCGCGCAGACGGTTAACGTCGAAGAGCTGCTACGCGAGTTTATGGAGAGCGTACCCTTCGACTTTGAGACGATATTCGAGCGTGCCGCGGGCAGAAGGCGCGCCCGCCGTCGGAGCGTCCGCGGCGAAGACATATTCCTCCCCGTCGAGATTACGCTCGAAGAGGCTTACAGAGGCACCACGGTACCCGTAGAGGTAGAACGGGCCGTCACCTGCCGCGCTTGCGGCGGCGAGGGCGTAGACCGTACGAGTGCCCGCCTGTGCCCCACGTGCGGCGGACGGGGCGAGGTTACGCAGAACTTCTTTTTCATGCAGGTACGGCAGACCTGTCCCACGTGCGGCGGGCGGGGTGAGGTCTACGAGCCGTGCCGCAGCTGCGGAGGAGAGGGCTTCGTGCTCCAGCGCGAGAAGATAAAGGTAAAGATACCGCCGGGCGTACGCGACGGCTCCAAGCTCGTGGTGGAGGGTAAGGGACACGCCGGACGCTACGGCGGCCCGCCGGGCAACCTGTACATACAGGTCCGCGTAAAGCCCCACAAACTCTTCGAGCGCCGGGGCGACGACCTGTACCTCGACGTCAACCTCACCTTCCCGGAGGCCGTCATGGGCACCGAGATAGAGGTACCTACCTTAGACGGCGAGAAGGTGAAAGTAAAAATTCCCGCCGGCGCCAAAGAAGGCACCACCGTAAAGGTGCCCGGCAAAGGTATGCCGAAACTTAAGGGCGGCGGGAAGGGCGACCTCTTCGTCCGGACGCACGTGGACGTACCTAAGATAGGCTTTATGGACAAGCTCGTGGGGGAAGGGAGGAAGCTCGAAGAGCTCCTTAAAGAGCTTCAGGAGCTTCTGCCCAAACCGCCCAGAGTACGCGAGAGGTGAGGAGCTATGAAGAAGAGAAAAGCTTACTACACGATAGGCGTAGTGGCCAAGATGTACAACATCCACCCCCAGACGCTCCGCCTCTACGAGAGGGAGGGACTGCTGAAGCCCTCCAGAACGGAGGGTAACACCCGTCTTTACACCGACGAAGACCTCGAGCGGCTCGAGTTTATCCTCTTCCTTACGCGCGAGCTCGGCGTCAACCTCGCGGGCGTAGACATAATCCTTAACCTCAAAGAGCAGATGGAAGAGATGCAGCGTCAGATAGACCAGCTTATGGACTTCATCCAGAACGAGCTGTCCAAGCTTCAGGGCGAGGCCTACCGGCGGGCCATCGTCAAAGTACCCAAAGCCAAAGTGCTAAAAGTCGAAGAGATACTAATCGCCAAACAGAAAGAGAAAGAAGATGAGCAGGGATAAACTGCTCGTCCACGTCTGCTGTGCCCCCGACGCGCTTTACTTTCTTAAGCGCTTCCGTCAAGACCACCCCGAGGCCGAGCTCTACGCCTACTTCTACGACCCCAACATCCACCCGCCCGAGGAGTACCTGCTCCGCTTAAAAGAGACCGAGCGCGTCTGTAAAGAGCTCTCTATAAAGCTCGTAGAAGGCCCCTACGAGCCCGAGCGCTGGCTAACCGCCGTTAAAGGTCTGGAGGGAGAGCCCGAGGGCGGAGCCCGCTGCTCCGTCTGCTTTACCGAGCGGCTCGAAAGCTCCGCCCGTCTGGCGCGTAAGCTCGGAGCCACCGCCTTCACCACCACGCTCCTCATGAGCCCGCGGAAAAACCGCAACGCCCTAATCGAGGCCGGCCGGACCGCCGCACGCAGACACGGCCTTACCTTCCTCTCCCCCGACTACCGGAAAGGCGGCGGCACGCAGGAGCTTTACCGCCTCTCTAACGAGTACGGCCTGTACCGGCAGAGCTACTGCGGCTGCATTTACGGCCTTATCTCCTCAAAACCGAAAGACGCGGAGCGTCTGCTCTCTCTCACCTCACCCCGCCCTCCCGGCTCACCCGCCGAGAAGCTCCTTATAAAAGAGCTCCGCCTCTTTGCCCAAGAGCTCGGCCTACCCGTCTACGAAGAGAGCTTCCCCTTCCTAAACTGGCGGCTAAAGCGTGCGCTCCTCGAGTGTGACGGCGAGCCGGTACCTTCCGAGGTGCTGCCCTACTCACCCTCCCTGCGCGGTCAGGTAAAGGCCGACTTCGTCAGACAGAACGGCCCCTTTCTATACTTCAACAAACAGCACCTGAGGGTCTTACTATCGGACCGGCCCGTCCGGCCCTCGTTAAGCCCCGTCACCTACCCAACTTTCGTAGTACCCGCCTCTTACGAGCAGAAACTAAAGACCCGGCGCGTAAAAGCCCTCTTAGAGACCGAGCTCTTTCACGACGAGACGAGCGTTTTAGTAATAGGAGAGGCAAAAGACGCCTACGGCGTGCCCGCCGACGCGCCCCGCCTAACCGCGGAGAAGCTCAAGCGGCTCGTCCGCGAGCACGAGGGTAAGATAAAAAGAGGCGAGCTGAGCGTAGCGCTTTTAGGCGCCCAGAGTCTCGGCGCGGGAGAGCGGTTCGCCCGCGAGGAGCTGAGGCTGAACTTAATCATGGTTTTAGAATATTAGAATACGCTAATGTGTTTAACTGCCGGGAGGACGGTATGAAGGTAGCAGTTCTTCTGCTTCTTACGGGCGCCCTCTTTGCGGGCGAGCTTACGCTAAAGCAGGCGGTACGCGACGCGCTCGAGAACAACCTCGAGCTTAAAGCCTACCGCCGTCAGGTTAAGGCCTCCGAGTACGAGTACAAGTCCGTGCGGGGTCTGCTCTTCCCTACGGTTAAGCTCGGCGAGACCTACACCAAGACCAACATACCCGGCTACTACCTCGTTATAAAGATGAACCAAGAGCGGATTAACCTTCCCGACTTTAACCCGGCGCGGCTCAACGACCCGCCCGCTATAAACAACTTCGAGACCAAGCTCTCTATAGAGCTCCCCGTCTGGATGGGCGGTAAGCTCCGTGCCTTTAAAAACATGGCAAAGCTGAAGTGGAAAGGCGACAAAACTAACCTCGGCCGTAAAGAGGAAGAGGTAGTTCTAAAGGTTTACGAAGCTTACGCCAACGCCGTTCTGGCCAAAGCGGCCATAGAGGCGGCCCGTCAAGCCGTTAAAGACGCCGAAGAGCACGTCCGTCTGGCCGAGAAGGCCCACGAGACGGGCGTAGCCCTCTTTGCCGACGTGCTGCGCGCCCGCGTCTACCTCTCTAAGGCCCGCGAGAAGCTAAGACAGGCCGAGAACAACTACCGCGTGGCCAAAGAGGCCCTCAAGCTCGTAACCAACAAAGACTACGGCGAGTTTGAGGTTAAAAGCTTTACGGGCTGCCCCGAGCTGTCTAAAGAGCGGCTGCTGAAGGTGGCCCTCTCCTCGCGCGAAGACTACGCCGCCCTTAACTACTACGTTAGGTCTTTAAAAGAGGGCGTAAAGAGCGCCCGCGCCGACTACCTGCCCAAGCTCTTTGCCTTTGCCAGCTGGTACATGTACGACCAAGACCAGCCTTTTAGCAACGAAGGCGACGGGTACATGCTCGGTCTCGCCCTCACGTGGGACTTCAACCTCGGCTTCGCTCCCCTTTACAAAGCTAAAAGCTTTAAAGAGCAAGAGCTGGCCCTGCGGCGCCGCCGCGAGCTTCTGGCCAAAGCCATAAAGTTCCAGATAGAAGAGGCTTTCGCGGCGTACCAGAACGCCCTCGCCTCTTACGAGTCGGCGAAGGCCCGTCTGGAGGAGGCTAAAGAGGTGGTGAGGGTTATGAAGAAGCGTTACGAGGAGGGGATGGCCCGCATGGTGGACCTCCTCGACGCCCAGACGCAGCTCGACATGGCCCGCTTTGAGCTGGTGCAGGCACTAAAAGCCTGTAACGTAGCCTACGCTAAAGCCCTCTTCTCGGCGGGAGTACTTAAGGAGGAGGTTCTAAAATGAGGACGGTGCTTAAGTATCTGTTCTTCCTCGTGCTGCCTGTGACGCTGATAATCATGTGGCTGGCGGGCGTGTTCCACGAGAAGATACACGCTAAAGAGGTCGAGAGGCCCGCGCGCGAGGTAACCGGCGTTAAAACCGCACCCGTAAAAGCCGTCACGGAAGTAAAGGTACCCTTCAGCGCCACCGTAACCGCCTCCGACCGCGCGGAGGTCTCCACGCGCGTAATGGGCTACGTCGTTAAAGAGCTCGTTAAAGAAGGCCAGCTCGTTAAAAAGGGCCAGACGCTCTACGTCATAGACCCTAGGGACGTAAAGGCCCAGACGGAGATATCCAGACAGCGGATAGAGCAGGCGCGTAAAAACTATCTGGCCGCAAAAGCCGGTTACGAGGCCGCTAAGAAAACCTACGAGCGGTTTAAGAAGCTACTTAAAGAAGGAGCCGTTACGCAGCATGAGTTTGACATGGTCGAGGCTCAGTTTAAAGCCGCCGAGGCCCGTCTTAAGGCCGCGGAGGCCGAGATAAAAGTGGCCCAAGAGGCCTACAAAGCCGCTACCGCTCAGCTCTCGTACGTCGAGATTAAGGCTCCCTTTACCGGTTACGTGGTACAGAAGTTCGCCGACAAGGGCGACATAGCCGCCCCCGGACACCCCCTGCTCGTGCTCGAGAAGCGGCCTTACAAGGTAGAGGTGTCCCTGCCGGAGAAGTACCAAAAGAAGGTTAAGCTCGGCGACGAGCTGGAGGTTTTCGTCGAGGCGCTTAAAAAGAGCTTTAAGGCTAAAGTGACGGAGCTCGAGCCCGCGGTGGACCCCTACACGCGCACCTTCAAAGTTAAGGCCCTTATAGAAGGCGAAGGGCTAAAGAGCGGGCTTTACGCCAAGGTCTATCTGGTGGAGAAGCTCGACAAACCTACGGTGCTCGTGCCTAAAAGCGCCGTCTACAGGCGCTGGGACTTTACGGGCGTGTTCGTCGTACTGCCGGAAGGCATTATAGAGCTGCGGATGGTAAGGCTCGGCAGAGAGTTTGACGGCTACTACGAGGTGCTCTCGGGCGTCGAGCCGGGAGAGGTGATTATCGTAGAAGGCGTAGAGCGCGCCTGCGACGGCTGTCGTATAGGAGGTTAAGGGATGTACGGCATAGCGGGTAGACTGGCCAACTACTTCATAGATTCCAAGCTCACGCCCATCCTCGTTCTCGTGGCTCTCGCTCTGGGCGCCTTTGCCGTCTTAACGACGCCCCGGGAAGAGGAGCCTCAGATTGTCGTACCCATGATAGACATCTACATCGCCTACCCCGGGGCCGGACCCGAGGAGGTGGAGGCCCGCGTCGTCTATCCGCTGGAGAAGAAGCTCTGGGAGCTTAAAGACATCGAGTACATCTACTCCGCCTCCATGAACGACATGGCCATAGTTACGGCCCGCTTTTACGTGGGTACGGACCCGGTAAAGGCGCTCGTGGACCTCAACTCTAAGATGATGTCCGCGCTCGACCTCGCCCCGCCCGGCGTGGTGCTCCCGCCGATAGTAAAGCTTATGTCCATAGACGACGTACCCGTCGTCACGCTAACCCTCTGGGGTAAAAACTACGACTGGTACGAGCTCAGGCGGCTCGCCGCCACGCTCCAGAACGAGATAAAGAAGATTGAGAACGTAGCCGACGTGTTTCTCATAGGTGGACGGCCCAGACAGATAAGGGTCATCTTAGACCCTAAAAAGATGGAGGCCTACGGCGTCTCGCCCCTTTACGTGGCTCAGGTGCTCAAGGCGGCCAACGCACAGGCCGTAAGCGGGAAGATAAACAAAGGTAACACGGAGTACCTCGTACGGACGGGCCCGTTCTTCCGGTCTGTAAAGGACGTCGAGAACGTAGTACTGGCCGTAAGGGACGGACGGATAGTCCGTCTTAAGGACGTGGCACAAGTTATAGACGGCCCTTCGGAGATACAGAACTACGTGTTTTTCGGTCTGGGCGAGGCCCACTGGTACAAGAACCTCGAAGGTAAGCCGGGCGAGCTATACCCGGCCGTAACCATAGCCGTCTCTAAGCGTAAAGGCACCAACGCGGTGGTGGTCGCGGACCAAGTTATCGAGCTGGTGGAGCACCTAAAGGGTAAGGTCATACCTTCGGACGTTAACGTTACCGTAACGCGTAACTACGGCGAGACCGCACAAGAGAAGGCTATGGAGCTTCTCGAGCACCTCTTTATCGCCACCTTCTCCGTCGTGCTGCTTATCGCGGTCTCGCTGGGCGTACGCGAGGCCATCGTCGTGGGCCTCGCCGTACCCGTAACGCTCTCTATAGCCCTCTTCCTAAACGAGATGTACGGCTTTACGCTGAACCGCGTCACGCTCTTTGCCCTTATATTCTCCATAGGTATTCTGGTCGACGACGCTATCGTGGTGGTCGAGAACATACACCGCTGGTTCGAGATGGGTAAACTCCCTCCGAGGGAGGCCATCGTCCGCGCCACGGACGAGGTGGGTAACCCTACGATTCTCGCCACCTTTACCGTCATAGCCGCGCTCATGCCCATGGCCTTCGTCAGCGGCCTAATGGGGCCGTACATGCGGCCCATACCCATTAACGCCTCCGTGGCTATGTTCTTCTCGCTGCTGGTGGCCTTCATCGTCACCCCTTGGGCCGCTTACTACATCCTTAAAAAAGACCGCGAGAAGCACGAAGAGATAGACATCAAAAAGACCCTCTTCTGGAAGCTTTACTGCCGCATTATGTACCCGCTTCTCGTCAGTAAGGTAAAGCGCTACGCCTTTTACGGCTTCGTCATCCTGCTGCTGCTTGCCTCGCTCTCACTCTTTTACACGAAAGCCGTACTGGTTAAGATGCTTCCTTACGACAACAAGTCCGAGCTGGAGATAGTGCTCGACATGCCCGAGGGTACCACGCTCGAGGAGACGTTTAAGGTAGCCAAAGCCATAGCCGACTACGTGGGTTCTTACTCCATAGTTACCGACTACCAGCTGTACGTGGGCACCGCGGCACCCTTTACCTTTAACGGTCTGGTAAGGCACTACTACCTCCGTCAGGCCTCCAATCTGGCGGAGATACAGATTAACCTCGTAGGTAAGCACGACCGCGACCTCCAGTCGCACGAGTTTGCTAAGCTCATAAGACCTAAGGTTCACGAGATAGCTAAGAAGCACGGCGCTAAGTATGTGGCCGTGGTAGAGGTCCCGCCCGGCCCGCCCGTGCTCTCTCCCATAGTGGCCGAGGTTTACGCGCCCGACCTAAAGACGCAGCGTCAGGTGGCGCTGAAGGTGCTCGAGATATTCAAAAAGTCGCCCGCCATAACGGACGAAGGGATATACCTCGAGACGGACGCGCCCATGCTCGAGCTCGAGGTAAAAGAGGACAAGGTTAAGCTCGCGGGGCTCTCTAAAGAAGAGGTCGTCTACACGGTTAAGGCCCTCATAGGCGGGTGGCAGGCGGGGATTATGCAAAGTACCGACACGGAGCACGTACCCATTATAGTAAGGCTCGACGAGCCTTACCGCGTGCCCGAGGTGCTAAAGACGGTACGCATACCTAACCGCGAAGGCAGACTTATACCCCTTATAGAGCTCGTCGAGGTTAAAGAGAAGCCCATACCCAAGACGATTTATCACAAGAACCTGCGCCGCGTCATCTACGTCATCGGCGACGTGGCCGGTAGAGAGGAGGCGCCCATTTACGGGATTATGGCCGTCCGCGACGAGGTGCTCAGCATAGAGAACCCTTACGGGAAGATTGGTGAGCTCTGGATGTCGCTGCCCGTTATAGAGGACCGCGTTTACATAAAGTGGGACGGCGAGATGCACATCACGCTCGAGGTCTTCAGAGACCTCGGGCTGGCCTTCGCGGTGGCCATCTTCGTTATGTACGTGCTCGTGCTCGGCTGGTTCCAAGACTTCCGGATTCCGGGCATCATCCTCTCGCCCATACCGCTCACGCTCGTGGGCATCATCCCGGGCCACTGGCTTATGGACAAGATTATGGGTAACGTTTTCTTCACCGCCACCTCTATGATAGGCTTTATCGCGCTGGGCGGTATTATCGTGAGAAACTCCATTCTGCTCGTAGACTTTGCCGAGCAGCGTCTTAAGGAAGGTCTGCCCGTACACGTAGCCGTGGTAGAAGCGGGCGTTATAAGGACGAGGCCCATCCTGCTTACCGCCGCGGCGGTAGTTATAGGTGCCTTCGTTATCGTCTTCGACCCGATATTCAACGGTCTTGCCATATCGCTTATCTTCGGCACCATAGGCTCGACGGTGCTCACGCTCGTTCTTATACCCGTCCTCTACTACGCGTCTAAGGTTAAGCGGATGCCTCCCGAGGCCTGCCCCTCGCCCGAGCAGATTAAGAGGGACCTGCTGGCGGACTAAGCTCCGCCGCCCTCTTTTATCTTTCTCTCTACCAGCTTTACGTCCTCCGGCGTATCTACGCCGTGGTAGTAGTTACGCGTAAGCAGCACTTTTATCTTTACCCCGTGCTCGAGCAGCCTCAGCTGCTCTAAACCCTCTATAAGCTCGAGCTTACTCTGCCGCAGACGGCCGAAAAGCTCGAGCACCTCCTTTCTGTAAGCGTAAACGCCTACGTGTTTAAGCGGGTAAGGCTCTTTAAGCCCGTTCCGGGCGTAAGGAACGGGGGCGCGGGAGAAGTAGAGCGCGTAGCCTTCTCCGTCGAGCACCACCTTAACGTCCTCGGGCCGCTCGTAAGCCGACGGGTCCGTTAGGGCGAGCGTAGCCGCGGGGGCGCCTTCCTCGAGGGCCTTAAAGAGCTTCTCGAGGTCCTCGCGGTAAGCAAACGGCTCGTCTCCTTGGTAGTTGACGACGAACTTAACGGGCATGGAGCGGACGGCGTAAAGGACGCGGTCCGTGCCCGAGGGTAGGTCGGAGGGCGTCAGTACGACGGGGCAGTGAGGCTTTACGAGCCGCTCCACCTTTACCGAGTCGGTGGCCACCAAGACGGGAAAGCCCGTTTTTTTCAAGCTTTTGACCACGCGTAAAATGAGCGGCTCGCCGCCGACCTTAACGAGGGGCTTCTCGGGAAGACGCGTGGAGCCTATCCGTGCCGGAACCACCACCAGCCTGTCCATAGGAGTATTTTGGCCTTATATTTCTTTACTTGTCATGAAGGACGCGGTAGTAGTTGTAGGCGGCGGTCTGGCGGGCGTAGAGGCCGCTTGGCGGATAGCGCAGGAAGGGTTTAAGGTAAAGCTCTACGAGATGAGGCCTAAAAAGATGACGCCCGCACACAGAACGGGTAAGCTGGCCGAGCTCGTCTGCAGCAACACCCTCGGCGGGCTCGAGCTTACCACGGGTGCGGGCCTTTTAAAGGCCGAGATGGACCTGCTCGGCTCGCTCGTTCTCGAGGCGGCGCGGCACGCCCGCGTACCGGCCGGCGGCGCGCTGGCGGTGGACCGCGAGCTTTTCGCCTCCTACGTAACCGAGAAGCTCGAGTCGCACCCCAACGTAGAGGTAATAAGAGAGGAAGTTACGGAGATACCGTCCGATAGGCCTTTAATAATAGCTACGGGGCCTCTAACCTCGGAGGCACTTACGGAGGAGATAAAAAAGCTCGTCGGGCACGAGACGCTCTACTTTTACGACGCCATAGCTCCCATAGTTGAGGCCGACAGCGTAGACTTCAGTAAAGGCTTCTGGGGCTCGCGTTACGGTAAAGGCGGCGACGACTACTTTAACTGCGTCTTAACCGAGGAGGAGTACCGCCGCTTTTACGAGGAGCTCCTTAAGGCCGAGAAGGTAGAGCCTAAGGAGTTCGAGAAGGCCGTCTACTTTGAGGGCTGCATGCCCATAGAGGAGATGGCCCGTAGGGGCTACAAGACGCTCCTGCACGGACCCATGAGGCCCGTAGGTCTAATAGACCCGCGGACGGGCAGAGAGCCTTTCGCCGTAGTCCAGCTAAGGAAAGAGAACAGAGAAGGGACGCTTCTGTCTCTGGTGGGCTTCCAGACGAAGCTTACCTACAAGGAGCAGAAGAGGGTCTTTAGGCTTATACCCTGTTTAAGAAACGCCGTTTTCGTCCGGCTCGGCTCTATCCACAGGAACACCTTCATCCAGTCAAACAGGGTCTTAAGGCCGGACCTCTCGTTAAGGAGCGACCGGGCGCTCTTTTTCGCCGGGCAGATTACGGGCGTGGAGGGCTACGCGGCCTCCGCGGCCACGGGCATACTGGCGGGCATTAACGCGGTAAGACTCCTAAAGGGAGAAGAGCCCGTAGTCCCGCCGCGCGAGACGATGCTCGGGGCACTGGTTCACTACATAACGGAGAAAGAGGGGGAGCTCCAGCCCATGAACCCGGTCTTCGGTCTGCTCCCGCCGCTGCCGTTTAAAGTTAAAGACAAGCGGAAGAAAAAAGAGCTTATGGCCCGTAGAGCTTTAGAGGCCCTGAAGCGCTGGCTCGAAGAGGTTAAGATACCGCCCGCTCGGGAAGCTTTAAGTACTTCCTGAGAAACCTGCCCGTGTGCGAGCGGGGGTTTAGGGCCACCTCCTCGGGCGTGCCTTGAGCCACCAGCTCGCCGCCCTTCTCGCCGCCCTCGGGCCCGAGGTCTATAACCCAGTCGGCGCACTTTATAACGTCGAGGTTGTGCTCTATGACCACCACCGTGTTGCCGCGTTCGACGAGCTTCCTGAGTACGGCTACGAGCTTTCTAACGTCGTCCGCGTGTAGGCCCGTGGTAGGCTCGTCCAGAAGGTACAGCGTACGGCCCGTGTCGCGCTTGGAGAGCTCCCGGGCGAGCTTTATCCGTTGAGCTTCCCCGCCCGAGAGGGTGGGCGCGGGCTGGCCGAGCGTGAGGTAGCCTAAGCCCACCTCTTTAAGCACCTCGAGCTTCCGCCTTATAGACGGGACGTTCTCGAAAAACTCGAGCGCTTCCTCGACGGTCATCTCGAGCACGTCGGCGATGTTTTTACCTTTGTAAGTTATCTCGAGCGTCTCGCGGTTGTAACGCTTGCCTTTACAGACCTCACACGTAACGTAGACGGGCGGCAGGAAGTGCATCTCGACCTTTATAACGCCTTCTCCCTGACAGGCCTCACACCTCCCGCCTTTTACGTTAAAGGAGAACCTCCCGGGCTTGTACCCGCGGGCCCGGGCCTCGGGCGTCTGGGCGAAGAGGTTCCTTATAAGGTCGAAAACTTTCGTGTACGTGGCGGGGTTAGAGCGGGGCGTCCTGCCTATGGGCGACTGGTCGACGTTTATAACGCGGTCGACGTGCTCGAGCCCTTCTATCCGGTCTACCTCGCCCACGGGCTCGCGCGAGCCGGTAAAGTAGTTCTTCGCGTAGCGGTAGAGAACGTCGTACAGGAGCGTGGACTTACCCGAGCCCGAAACGCCCGTGACGCAGACGAAGAGACCTAAAGGTATCTCCACCGTAAGGTTCTTTAAGTTGTGCTGGCGCGCCCCTACTATTTTTATCCGCTTATCCGTGGGCTTCCTCCGTTCGGGCGGTACAGGTATCTCCTTCCTGCCGCTTAGGTAGGCACCGGTTAAGGAGCGGGGGTTACGCTTTATCTCTTCCACCGTGCCCTCGGCCACGAGCCGCCCGCCGTGCTTGCCCGCTCCGGGCCCGAGCTCTATAACCCAGTCGGCCTGCTCTATCGTCTCGGGGTCGTGCTCGACCACGAGTACGGTGTTCCCGAGGTCTCTTAGACCTTTCAGCGTCTTTACGAGCCTCTCGGTGTCCCTCGGGTGGAGCCCTATAGACGGCTCGTCGAGTACGTACAGCACGCCCGAGAGCTTGGAGCCGAGCTGCGTGGCCAGTCTTATCCGTTGCATCTCGCCGCCCGAGAGGCTCGTGGCCGAGCGGGCCAGAGAGAGGTACTCGAGACCCACGTCTACGAGGAAGCCCAGCCTCTCTACAATCTCCTTTATCAGCCTCTCGCCTACAATTCTGTCCTTACCCGTAAGGGTCTTCTCTAAGTTTACGAAAAACTCTTTAGCTTTACCTACGGGCATGCTGACGACGTCCCATATGCTTTTACCGCCCACCTTTACCGCGAGCGCCTCGGGTCTTAACCGTGCTCCCTTACAGGCGGGACAAGGCTTTTCTACTATAAACTCCTCAATCTCCTCCCGTACGCGCTCGCTCTCTTCCTCGAGGTAGCGCTTTTCTAGGTGCTTTACAACGCCGTCGAAGCTCTCGGTGCCGTAAAGGACGGAGGCGCGGACGCTCTCGGGTAGCTTCTTCCACGGCGTTCTCGGGTCGTAGCCGTAGCGGCGTAAGACGTTAGAGACGGGCCAGCGGAGGTAGCTAAAAAGGCCCTTCTCGACAATCTTTAGGGCCCTTACGGCGGGCTTGTCGGGGTCTATAAGTAAGGCCGGGTCGACTTCCCACTTGACGCCTAAGCCTTTACAGGCGGGGCAGGCACCGTAGGGGGAGTTAAAGGAGAATAGGCGCGGGCTCAGCTCGGGGAGGGTAAAGCCGTGCTCGGGACAGACGAGCTTGTCGCTGTAGAGCTCTTCTTTACCGTCTTCTACGGTCTCTACCTTTACGAGGCCGCTCGAGAGCTCTAAGGCTTTCTCCACGGCCTCGAGGAGGCGGGCCCGCTCGTCTTGCTCGACGCGGAGGCGCGCCACCACGAGCTCTATGGTGTGTTTTTTATTTTTCTCCAGCGGCGGGACCTCCGAGACGCGGTAGAGCTGGCCGTCTACCTTTACGCGGCTGTAGCCGTCGCGCTCTATCTGCTTAAAGAGCTCTTTAAACTCGCCCTTCTTCCCGCGGACGAGGGGAGCGAGTATCATAACCCTCTTACCTTCGTGCGCGTCGAATATCCGCTCTACTATCTCCGAAGGCGAGAGGCCCGTAAGGAGCCGGTCGCACTCGGGGCAGTGGGGTTTACCGAGGTTGGCCCAGAGGACCCTCAGGTAGTCGTAAATCTCGGTCACCGTGCCTACGGTGGAGCGGGGGTTTTTGGAGGTGGTCTTCTGGTCTATGGCTATGGCGGGTGAGAGACCTTCTATGGCGTCCACGTCGGGCTTCTCCATAACGCCTAAAAACTGCCTCGCGTAAGAGGATAGGCTCTCGACGTAGCGCCTCTGGCCCTCGGCGTAAATGGTGTCGAAGGCCAGCGAGGACTTGCCCGAGCCCGAGGGGCCCGTTATAACCACGAGTTTGTTCTTGGGTATGTCTACGTCGACGTTTTTAAGGTTGTGCTGACGCGCACCTCTTATAAGTATCTTGTCCATAAGAGAATAATTTATACTGGTGTTGTGAGTACGCGGAGCGTCGTTATAGAGGTTAAGAACCTTTACAAGGAGATTAACGGGCGCGTCATTTTAAAGAACGTCTCGTTTGAGGTCTACGAAGGAGAGATATTTACCATCATAGGCGGGAGCGGTAGCGGTAAGACCTCAATAACGAAGATTATCGTAGGGCTGTGGAAGCCTACGCGCGGGCTCGTGAGGGTGTTCGGTAAAGAGGTGGACAAGCTGACGCGCGACGAGCTGGACGAGCTTAGAAAAAAGATTGGTTACGTCTTCCAAGAGGGGGCGCTTTTTGACAGCTACAAGGTCTGGGAGAACGTGGTCTTTTACTACCTCGAGCATACTAACATGCCCGTGGAGAAGCTGCGGAAGCTCGCCCTCGAGAAGCTTAAGATGGTTAATCTGGACGAGAAGGTTATGGACCTCTACCCGTCGGACCTCTCGGGCGGCATGCGTAAGCGCGTGGCCATAGCGCGGGCCATAGCCACCGAGCCTAAGCTCGTTATATACGACGAGCCCACCTCGGGTCTGGACCCTATAACGAGCCGCGTTATAGACCGTCTTATACTTACCTTACGCGACCGGACGCGCAGCACCGCGCTGGTGGTTACGCACGACATGATATCGGCCTTCACCATATCCGACCGCGTTATGGTCATAAAACAGGGCGAGATTATAGCCATAGGCCCGCCGCACGAGGTTATGGAGAACCCGCACCCGTACATACAGGCCTTCGTCGGCGACCTTAAAGAGTGTCTAAAGCCTAAAGCCTACGCACCTTCTTAACTTTCCCTTCCTCAAGCTCGAGAAGCAGGCTGCAGTAGGCGAAGTTACTCTCGCGGTGCGCCACTATAAAAACCGTCTTTTCTTTAAAGACGGTGAAGAGGTTGTTAAGCACCCTCCTCTCCGTCTCGGCGTCCAAAGCGGAGGTGGGCTCGTCGAGTAGTATAAGCTCCCCGCCTCTTAAAAAGACGCGTGCCAGACCCAAGCGCTGCCTCTCCCCGCCCGAGAGGTTCCTCCCGCCTTCCTCTACCGGGTAGTCGAGCCCGTAGGGCGAGCTTAAGACGAACTCGCAGGCCGCCAGCTCGAGGCTCTTAATAAGCTCCTCCTCCGTAGCTCCGGGCTTTGCTATAAGGAGGTTCTCCCTTACGGTGCCTTTAAAGAGGAAAGGCTCCTGCGTGGCCATAGAGACGCGGGCGCGCAGCGACGAGAGCCTGAAGCGCCTAAGCTCGACCCCGTCTACGAGCACGCTACCCTCGTACTCGACGAGCCTCGGGAGAACCCTTAGAAGCGTCGACTTCCCGCTCCCGGTGGGACCTTTTATACCCACCTTCTCGCCCTTCTTTACGGTGAGGCTCACCTCTTTTAGAATCTCTTTCCCGTCGGCCTTTACCGAGACGCGCTCGAGCCGGAGCTCCTTTTTTAGTCCTCTAAAGGGCTCGGTCCCGTCCTTCTCGGCAGGAAGCTTTAGAAAGCCCTCGAGACGCTCAAACAGCGGCTCGGCGCCCTTTACGTGCATTACCGCCTTCTGGAGGTCCATAAGGGGCTTCTGGAGCATAAAGAGCGCCGTTAAGTAAGAGACGAAGTCGCCCGCGGTTATAACTCCTTCGGCTACGCGTCTCCCGCCGAGCAGCAGAAAGACCGCCACCACGGCGTAGCCGAAGAGGTAGTTCGTAAAGCTGTTTGAGAGAGCGTAGGCGTGGAGCTTTACCGAGGCTCTAAAGAGTAGCTCCGAGGCCTGCTCGAACCGCTTTAAAAAGAAGCTCTCGGCCATAAAGAGCTTTATGCTCTCTATCCCCCTAAAGCTCTCGTTTATAAGACTTGCCAGCCGGCTTACCTGCTCGCGCTGGCGCTTAAGGTGTTTCTTTTTCTTGTCAGAGAAGTAGCGCGTAATGAAGTAAAACGGCGGCGCAAGGAGCGTGAGGTAGAGCGTAAGGTAGGCGTCGCGGTAAATAAGTACGCCGGCCAAGGCGGCCACTAAAAAGGGCTCGCGCAGCAGCTTGGGCACATGCTCGGCCACGAGCTGACGGAGGAGCTCAACGTCGTTAAGGGCACGGCTTACCGCGTCGCCCGAGCTCGTGGCTAAAAAGACGTTTAACGGGCTTTTAAGGAGTTTGTGAAAGAGCTCCTTACGGAGCTCCTTTACGAGCCGCTCCGAGGCGTAGCCGATGAGGTAAGAGGAGATAAACTGGCCCGTCTGGGCCGTAAGGCCGTAGCCGAGTAAAGCCAGTGCGGTGATGTACAGCTCGTCGGCGTTTCTCTCTACAAAGACCTCGTCGACGACCTTTTTTACCGTAAGGGCCAGACCCGCGTTCCCGGCCGAGTAGACGAGCGAGCCTAAGAACGAGAGGGCTATAAGGTGAAGGTGCGGTTTTACGAGCCGCCAGAGGAGCTTCATCCTTCGAGCTTAAGCGCGTCGGGCAGCTCCAAAATTTTAAACACGTCCTTGTAAGGGCTTAGCTCGTTCTCGAGCTCTTCCTCAAACCGTGTGCGGCCGAGGTGCTTAACGAGACTGTCCGAGACCGAGACGAGTAGGTTAAAAAGCTCCTCCTCGTCCTCTTTACTTAAAGGTGCGGAGGGGTTTACGTACGAGCCGTCGAGGTACAAGTTGGGCTTGCGGGCTACAAACTCCACGAGTTTTATCCGCTCGCGCTCAAGCCCGTGCTTTCTTAAAAGGTGTAGGAGCTTGTTAATGAGAAACAGGTAAAACAAGGGCTTAACGTTCTGAGGCCGCACCTCTTTGTAAAGGTAGACCCTAAAGGGCTCTTCGAACAGCACGCGCCAGTTCTCACTCCAGCGGTCTTTCCTTTTTGCCGAGAGGAGTTTGCCGTCTTGGAAGATAAAAACGAACGAGCCCTCCGGGCTCTCTATTTTTACGGTACCGCGCTCCTTAAGCGTCAGAAGCGTAAGAAAGAGCTTGCCTAAAGAGGCGTAGCGGTCCTCGCTCTCGACCGCCGGCGTTCCTACGAAAGCCTGCGCGAAGGTCTCTACGAACTCTTCTTTTATCTTTACTACGCTCGCCTTCAGGTTGCCGAAGGCGTTTAGAAACAGGTCAAACAGCTTAACGCTCGCGGGGTAGACGCCGAATATCTTACCGCCCTTAAAAAAGACGTAAGCTCTCTCGCTCTCCCCTTCTATCTCGACGAAGCCCGTAAAGCCTTGCGCTTTTAAGCTGTCGACGATGGGAAAGAGGTTCACCTTACCGTACTCCACGCCCTCGAGCACGTAGTCTAGCCCGATTTCCTCCACGCTCCCGCTCTCTTCCATCCGGGCTACCGAGACGAGTTTCTCCTCGAAGAGCTTCTTAAGCCGACGGGCTTCGGTCACGGGGTCTTCCGAGCTTACGAGAATCTCGGCCAAGGTTCTACCGTCGAGCTTCTCGTCTTTAGAGCGGAGCGTGGCCGCGGGCGTTATGACGAACGGCAGAAGCTCGTCGAGCTCCTTTCTTAAGATGGTGGCCCGTATGACGAGGCCCTCGAGCTCCTCGTCCGCAGGCAGAAACTCCTCTATGGCGCTCTCGGGCTCGAACGAGAAGTAGCCCTCCGTGTCGAGCATGAGCTCGGCCAGCGCGTAGAGAAGCAGACTCGAGGGGACGGGCTTTCTAAACTCCAAGTTCGCGTAAAAGCCCTTTACCTTGCGGTTCTCCACGCGCAGAGACAGAAAGAGGTTCTTACTTAAGACGCTTAAGTAGCCGGACTTTGCACCCGGTAGCCCCGAGAGCAGCTCCGTCAGCTCCTGTGCGGAGCGGAGCTCGCCGCTTATCATCTTAGGACGCTCCTAAACTTACGGACCACCTCTCGGATTATAGTCTCGAGCGTCTCCTCCACGCCCTCACCTTTAACCGCCACCGCAGGCACGGAAGGCCGGCTAAGCCGGTTGAGCCGCTCCTCTAAAACCTCTATAGGCACGGCGTCGGGCAGGTCGCGTTTGTTGTACTGAAGCACCAGCGGCGTGTCTTTTATGTCTTTCCCGTAGAGCGCCAAGTCTTCGGCCAAGACTTCTAAAAACTCCTCGTTCTCCTTAAGCCTTCTCTCCGACGAGTCGGCCACGAAGACCACGCCGTCGGCACCCCTCATAACCGTCCTGCGGATGTCCGTGTAGATGTGCTGTCCGGGGACCGTGTAAAGGGCGAACGTGAGCGTAAAGTCGCCCACTTTGCGCTGCTCGGTAAGAAGGTCGAAAACGAGCGTACGCTCCTCGCGCGTCTCAAACGAGAGGACCTCTTTGCCCCGCCTCTCGGCAATTTTTACCACGTTCGTCGTCTTACCCGCGAGGGCGGGGCCGTGATAGACTATCTTAAACTTAACCTCTCTCTTTTGCGGGTTTACGAGCACCTTCTTCGCCTCTTCTTACCTTAAGCGAGTTAACGCTCAGGCAGTTGGGGCAGACCGAGTCGTAACGGACGTACTCTTTGCCGCACTCGTCGCACTCCCACATCCGCACTATCGAGAGAAGCTTTCTACCTTTGTCTTTCACGAGGTTCAGCTCCCTCAGGGTGGGTTTAAGCTCGCCCAGTTTGTCGTGCATGTTGAGCTTCAGGTATAAAAAGTAGAGAACGTCGTCCGAGAGCTGCTCGCGGTAGCTCTCTACCAGATTCACGAGCTTAGGTGAGAGCAGGTTCCTCTCCTCCATTATCTTTACCACTTCGTTCAGTATGCCGAGGTTTGCCGCGGCCTCGAGAACCTCCTCGCCGCCTTCCATACTCCCGAGCAGGGCTGCGGAGGTTTTCGAGAGAGGCAGCTTCCAGAGCTCTTTAAGTGCGCTCTCGTCTTTAACCGACATGTACTTCTCGGCCAGCAGGCTGGCCAGTGCGCGCTCCTCGTTGAGCTTACGCTCTTTCTCAATCTCTTTAAGGACCTCCCTCTGGAGGTCTTCGGCTTTCTCCCACTCTTTGAAGGCCATGTAGACGCTGCGGAGCATCCGCTTAGCCCTTAAGTTTTTGTGGTTCTTCCCGAGGGCGTTCTCGAGGAGTATCTTGGCGTCTTCTAAGCTCTTACGGAACTTCAGCTCGGCCAGACTCGTCTCGGCAATGCCCTTCGAGTATAGGTCGAGCTGTATGTCGGGGCTGCCCTCAAGCTCTTTTTTGATGCGGATGTAAAAGGGGGCAAACTCCTCGACGGTTATAAACTTCCTGAGCACCTGCAGCGCTTTACCTAAGTACTCGCGCCAGTAGAGGTTGAGAAGCTCGTAGATTTTCTCCTCCCGGCGCTTGAGCGCCTTCTCGCGCAGCTGGTAGTAGATAACGGGCACGATAAAGCCTATGCCCACGCTCAGGAAAACGAGGATGAACATAGGGAGCTTGACCGAGAAGTTGTGAAACCTGACCTCACCGGGCTGGAGGTTGTAGTAGGTAAAGGCTACGGCAAAGGCTACCACCAGCGCTCCGAGGAGAACTTTTAAGAACCCCATGCATGTTATTTTATGCTATCTGTCAGAAAATAGGGCCGTCGAAAGGTACTTCTCCCCGCCGTCCGGAAAGACGGTAACGATGACGGCCTTCTCGCCCTTCCGGGCAAGCTCACGGGCGAGGCGGACGCAGGCGCTCAGCGCCGCTCCCGACGACTGGCCTACGAAGAGCGCTTCTTCCTTAGCGAGCTTACGCGCCCACTCGTAAGCTTCTTCCGTCTCGACGAAGATGGTACGGTCTAAAAACGTCTCGTCGAATATGCCCGGCTTTATAGAGCTCTCTATGTGCTTAAGACCTTCTATCCCGTGAAACGGGTAAGCCGGCTGGACGCCGATAATCTGGACGTTAGGGTTAAAGACCCTCAGCCTCCGGCCCGTACCCATTATGGTCCCGCCCGTTCCTATGCCCGCGACGAAGTGCGTAACCCTCCCCTTCGTCTGGTGCCATATCTCTATACCCGTCGAGTAGAAGTGGGCCTTCCAGTTGGCGGGGTTGTTGTACTGGTCGAGGTAGACGTAGCGCTCGGGATGTTTTTTAACGAGCTCGCGGACGAACAGGATGGCTCCGTCCGTCCCTTCGAGCGGGTCCGTGAGGTACACTTTAGCGCCGTAGGCTTTAATAATTTTCTTCCTCTCCTCGCTCACGTTGGCGGGCATGGCCAGCTCGACGGGCACGCCCAAAGCCGCACCTACCATGGCCAGCGCTATGCCCGTGTTACCCGAGGTGGCGTCTATAACTACTTTTCCTTCTTTAATGACGCCCCGCTTTATCGCGTCTAAAAACATAGATAGAGCCGGGCGGTCCTTTACCGAGCCGCCGGGGTTAAAGCTCTCGAGCTTTGCCCAGACCTCTATCTCCGGCGGTACGTCCGGCGGGAGGACCTTTCTAAGCCTTACCAGAGGAGTGTTGCCGACGAGCTTAAGGACGGTCTCCCGGGCTTTACGGTAAGGCTCGTCGTGCTCGCCTAAAACCCACATTAGTGAAAGATTTTAATCGTACTTCCCGTCGCTCCTTACGCGCACCACCGTGTGTACGTTACCCCTCGGGTGGAAGTCCCCTACCACCTCTAAAAACTTAGGCTTTAGAAGCTCGTACAGGGCTTGATATATCTCGTTCGTAGCCTGCTCGTGGGAGATGTAGCGGTTTCTGAACTTGTTCAGCCAGAGCTTTAACGACTTTAACTCCACTATGTACTTGTCGGGCACGTAGCGTATCTTTATGGTGGCAAAGTCTGGGTAGCCCGAGCGCGGGCAGAGACACGTAAACTCCGGGAAGGTTATCTCCACCACGTAGTCGCGGCCGGGCGAGGGGTTCTCCCAAGCCTCGAGCTCGGCCTTCTCTATCTCCAGCTCGCCGTACTTCTTTTCCATACTCAAATAAAATATTTAGGGGCATGTGTTTAGCAATTCCGTTTAAAGTGCTCGAGCTTCACGACGACAACACCGCCACCGTCGAGACCATGGGCGTTAAAAGGCGCGTCTCGCTCGAGCTTATGCCCGAGCCGGTAAAGGAGGGCGAGTACGTGCTGGTTCACGTCGGTTTTGCCATACAGAAGCTCGACGAAGAAGAGGCAAAAAAGACGCTCGAGCTTTTCAAGCAAGCCCTCGACGCGGAGCCCTTCTGAGCATAACCTCGGCCACGAGCCGCCGTATGAGCGCCTGACTGCCCAAGTGCCTCCTTAAGAACGCCTCGAGGTACTTAACCGGTACGAGGTTCTGGGGCGCCCGCTCGTCGTTAAACTCCTCCGACGCGTAAACGGGCAGCAGGAAGGCCGTAAGGTCGGCCAGCTCCTTTACCCGCTCAAGCCCTAAACTCGCGTCGGCCTCTACGCGTGCCACGCCCGTAATACCCTCACCGTCGCCCACTTTGACGTACCACGTAAAGCACTCGAGCGTCCTGCCGTCCCTTACCGCTTTGGTAAGCATCACGGGCGTACGCTGACCTTTTTTAAGCGCCCGGAGCACCTCCATCCCTTCCGGCGGCAGGTACAGCCTGTTCTGCTTTTTTACGTAACCCACCAATGGCAGGCTGCCCGCCGGTACGCGGAGCGGCCCGTCCGTTATTATAAGCACCGCCCCCTCCTTTATAACGCCCCGTGCCGCCTTCAGCTCGAGCTTTCCCATAAGCTCGTTCACTTTAGGCGAGAGCTCCCCGTCGGTTTTAAGCACCTTAAACTCCAGAACGCCCGCCCGCGTGACGAACCGCACCACCGGCTCGGATATAACCAAGCGGTCGCGAAGAAGCAGGTACCGCTCCACGAGCGCCTCTTTAAGCGCCTCCTCGAGCGGCGTCGGCTCGCCGAAGACGAGCACCAGCGCCCCCGCCCCTATAGAGACGAAGGCCCCTTCCACCACCGCCGCCTCTTTAGGGTCTTCTATGTAAACCGCGTGCTCGGTTCTTCTCACCCCGTCTACGAAGGCCACCTTCTTACCGCGCTCGACGGGCTTACCGTCGAGCGGCTCCCAGACCTCCGCCTCGGCGTAATAGTCCTCCACCGTCTGCGACTCTTCGAGCGTGTGGTCCGACAGCGTTAAAAGCCGCCACCCGCCGAAAGATATGCGGAACTTCCCCCAGTCCGGCATAAAACTAATTGTAGAATCATCTTCATGGCCGAAGAAGGGAGAGCCTTCGAAGAGCTGCTTAAAGTTATGGAGCGCCTCAGGCGCGACTGCCCGTGGGACCGCGAGCAGACGCACGAGAGCCTGAAAAAGTACCTCATAGAAGAAGCCTACGAGCTGCTCGACGCCATAGACGAGCGCGACGACCGGAAGCTTAAAGAAGAGCTGGGCGACCTGCTGCTTCAGGTAGTCTTCCACGCCCAGATAGCTAAAGAGAGAGACGCCTTCGGCGTGAAAGAAGTTATAGACGAGCTTATAAACAAGCTTATAGAGCGCCACCCCCACGTCTTCGGCTCCGCAAAGCCCGAAGAGGCCCTGAAAAACTGGGAGAAGCGAAAGCTCGAAAAACGCGAGAGCGTTCTCGAGGGCATCCCTAAGCACCTGCCCGCCCTCATGCGCTCGCAGAAAATCCAAGAGAAGCTCGCTCAGGCGGGATTCACCTTCCCTTCCGACGAGGAGCTCTTTAGCAAGATAGAGGAAGAGCTTAAAGAGCTAAAGCAGGCGCTGAAGCGTAAAAACCCTAAAGAGCTGAAGCACGAGCTGGGCGACCTGCTTACCGCCCTCGTGGAGCTGGCCCGCCGTCTCGGCCTCGACGCGGAGGAGACGCTTCAGGAGGCTAACGACCGCCTTATAAGACGCTTCTCGTTTGTAGAGAGAAAGCTAAAAGAGCAGGGCAGAAAGCCCTCAGAGGTCTCGTTAGAGGAGCTCGAGGCGCTTTGGCGGGAGGCCAAAAAGAGCGAGTAAACTAAAAGTATGACGGCCGTAGAGACGCTTAACGAAGAGCTCGAGAAGCTCCGCGAGCGGATAGAGAAAGTTAAAGCCGTGCTCTCCTCCGTGCCCAAAGAGCTCGAGAAGCTCGAAGAGCAGCTGAGGACCGTTAGCGAGCAGCTCACGCGTAAAGAAGAAGAGGTGCTCGAGACGGCCCGGAAAATTCGGGAGAAGGAGCACGAGTTTAACGAGCTAAGGCACAAGATAAAGCACCTCAGGCAGCTTATGGAGTCGGCCGACTCGCCGCGCGAGTACGAGCGGCTCTACCAAGAGCGGCTCCGCCTGCTCGAGCGCGCGCACCGCACGGCCGAAGAGCTTCAAGAGCTCAGGAAGCTCTACGAGAAGCTCCGCGAGGAGGAGCACGAGCTTTTCGTAAAAGAGCAGGAGCTTGAGCGCAAGCTACACAAGCTTAAGCGCGAGTACAGGGGTCTTCTTAACGAGCTCAGGGGTTTAACGGAAGAGCTTAACGCCAAGGTGAGGGAGCTGGTTGAGAAGTACAATCTTTAGCCTGCTTCTGGCCTTTCTCGCCTTCGGCTCGGAGTGGCGCTTCTTTAAAGAGGTCTCGTTTGAAGAGATTGTCCGGGAGCTGCTTAAGTACCGCGTCGTGTACTTAGGCGAGGTCCACACGGACGAAGAGATTCACGAGCTGCAGCTAAAGATTATAGAGGCGCTTTATAAGCACGACCCGAAGCTCATTATAGCCATGGAGGGCTTCCAGCAGCCCTTTCAGGAGTTTTTAGAGCTCTACTTAGACGAGGAGATAGACGAGGAGGAGATGCTTAAAGGTACCGAGTACAGGAAGCGGTGGTTTCCCGACGAAAAACTCTACGCAATGCTCTGGCGGTTTGCCCGTGAGAAGGGCGTAAAGGTCGTCGCGCTAAACGTTCCCACCGAGCTGCTCCGCGAGATTAAAAAGAAAGGTCTTAAAGGCGTTAAAAGCGTCTACCTGCCGCCCGAGCCGGTCTACCCGCCGGAGGAGTACCGCAAGTACCTGCTCGAGCAGATGAAGCTCCACGGCCATAAAACCGACGAGAAGCGCTTTATAGATGTCCAGACGGCGTGGGACAACGGCATGGCCTACCGGCTTTACAAGCTTTTGCTGCTCTATCCGGAGCACCGGATAGTGGTTATAGTAGGGAAAGGGCACCTCTGGCGCGGCTACGGCATACCGTACGTCCTTAAAAAGCTCATGCCCGAGGTTAAGCAGGCTATTTTGTACCCTTGCCCCGAGGAGCGGTTCTACCTTCTGTTCTCGAGCGACTTCTCTAAAGAGTGCTCGTCGGCCAGCTCCAAAAGCCCGCCGAACTGAAGCCCGTAGGCGGTCCGCGTAACCTTTACCGAAGGGAATCGCTTCTTTATAAGGGAAGCCAGATAGCTGGCCGTGGCCTCGCCCTCCACGTTGGGGTTGGTGGCGAGGATGACCTCTTTAGCGCCGTAGCGCTCTATCCGGTCCATAAGCTCGTTTATCGTAAGGTCTTCCGGCGAGACGCCCTCGAGGGGCGCTATGCGGCCGCCCAGCACGTGGTACACGCCCTTGTAGCGCTCGAGCCGCTCTATCGCGTACGCGTCCTGACTCTCTTCCACTACGCATATAAACTTCCTGCTGCGCTTCTCGTCGCTGCAGACCCTACACAGCTCGCCCTCGGTAAGCAGGAAGCACTCCTTACAGGGCCTCAGCTTTTTAGAAGCCTCTAAGAGCTTGTTAACCACCTCGAGCCGCTTCTCGGGCTCGAGCTTCATGAGGTTGTAAACCAGTCTCGAGGCCCCCCGCTCACCGTAGGTGGGCACCTCCTGAACCGCCTCGAGCGCCTCTTTTAAGGAAGGGGGGAAGACGTCCTCAAAAGCCAAGGTCGAGCCCCCCGAGCTTCTCTTTAGCAGCCTCTTTAACGCGCTCGCGCGCCCTCCTTTGAGCTTCGTTTATAAGCTCCTTAAGCTCGCTCTCGAGCTCTTTACAGCTTTCGGGCTTTAGCTCCAGCTCCACGAGCTCTCCCAGACCGTTAACTACTACGGTGACCCGTTCGCCCTCGAGCCGCTCGACGCTGCTTCTTAGCTCCTCTTTAAGGCTCTGTGTAACCTCGGCCAGCTGCTTAAACTGCCTTATGGCGTCGAAGATGTTCATGGCTCTCCCTCCAGTGCCTTCTTCGTTTCTAAGATACGCTGAAGGAGCGTAAACATCGAGCCTAAGAGAATTAGTACTAAAGCGGGCTTAAGCAGGCCCAGAAGAAGGCCCGTAAGAAGTACGGCCCAGCGCTCGGTCCGTTCCATAAAGCCTCTAACGCCCTTAACGCCCAAGCTCTCGGCCCGGGCGCGCGCGTAGCTGACGGCTAGAGAGAAGGTAAGCGCCAGAGAGCTAAGCAGCGCCCCCGTCTCGTCGGCCAAGGCGGCGAAGCGGCCCGTAAGGGCTACGAAAGGTAAGGCGTCCGAGAGCCGGTCCAGCGTCGAGTCGAGAAAGGCGCCGAAGCGCGAGCTTCTGCCGGTGCGGCGCGCCAGCGCCCCGTCTATCCCGTCGGCCAGTGCGCCGGCAAGAAGCAGAAAGAAGGCCAGAAGGTCTTTCTCCAAGTACAGAAAGGCCGAGCCGGCCGCCGTAAGGATAAAGCCCGTGACCGTTACCGCGTGCGGGCTGACGCCTTTTTTACGGAGCAGCTCGAGCAGGGGAGAGGTGAAGCTTTCGTAGTAGGGCTTAACCCTCCGCGTCAGCTCGCTCATCTAATCCTTAGTATAACCTTCAGAGCTTTTTAACCATGCGTACCCAGTAGTTGTAGCGGCCTTCTTCTTTAAAGCCTTCTTTCCGGTACAGACTTATGGCCCTCTCGTTCTCGTCGCCTACCCAGAGCTCCGCCTCGTCGAGCCCCTTACTTTTAAAGTACTCGAGCGCCTTTTTTAGAAGCATCTTCCCCAGACCGCGGCCGCGGTAAGACGGGTCTACGACCAGCTCGTGGACGGCTCCTACGCGCTTGCGCGCTCTTTTGCTAAACCAGTTAGCGTCCGCGGCCACGAAGCCTACGGGCCTCTCGCCGTCTTTTAAGACTAAAAAACCCTCCGGGTCTCTTCTGTAGAGCCACTCCATGTAGGCCAGCGCGTCCGACGGATGCGTGTAGGCGTAACTCTCGAGCCCTTCGTAAGCTTTAAGGTAGAGCTCGGCCAGCTTGTTTAGCTCCTCTTTTCTGACGGGCTTTAGCGTAAGCGTCTCAGTCTCCATACTGCTGCACCCGGTAGCCTTCGGGCAGTTCTATTTTAAACAGCTCCTCGGTAGGCTCGAAGTTCCTCTTAAACTCGGTAATCTCGAAGACCGTCTTACCGCCGTCGCCGTAAAGTATTACGAGCCTTTCAGGCTCGTCTCCTTTTAAAACTAACTTAACCTCTCTAACCGTCTCGTCTCTTTTAGGCTTTAAGACGAAAACCTCGCGGCCGTCTTTTTTTAAGTGAGCCGTAAGCTCGAAAAGCTCGTTAAGGGGCCGCTCCGCGACGAACAAGCCGTAAAGTAGCTCGCCGCGGGCGTTAAAGCGCTCGGTAAAGACGGTCTTCTCGTCGTGGTTTAAGACTACGACGGTTCGTCCGTCGGAGACGACCGTTACGCGCTCGGGCGCGTAGTACTCGAGACGGAACTTCCCGTTTCTGGAGGCGTAAAAGACGCCGCGGCTTATCTCTTCTTTAGGAAACCAGTCGTAGCTGGTTTTTTGCGTAAAGCCTACTTTAACGGTCTGGGTGGTGCGCAGGAGCTTCTCGAGCTTCTCGAGCGGAAAGGTTAGCGAGAGGCTGAGGAGAAACAGCAGCACGGCCATACTAAAAAAAGATAGTATGGATGTTAGGAGGTAGAGATGACGGACGAGAAGCAGGAGTTCTCGGTAGTCCCGTTCGCGCTTGTAGGCTTTTTCGCCACGGACGAGAAGGACGTGGCAGAGGCCCTCAGAACGGAGATAACGCCGGAAGAGCTGGAGGAGCTGCAGCGTCTGCTGGCTAAGTACCTTTTTAAAGAGGGCGTGCGCGTGGCGGTCTACCCGGCGGTGGTGCCGCCGGAGCACGCGAAGGAGGCGCTTAAGGAGCTTGAGCGGATGATTTTCGGCGAGGAGGAGGGCCGTGATTAAGCTGGCCGTCTGCGGTGCGCTGGGCAGGATGGGACGGAGCGTCCTCGAGGTGGCCTTAGAGGAAGGGCTCGAGGTGGTGGGGGGTCTCGAGAGGCCCGAGCGCGTGGGCAGCGGCGACCTCGGTAAAGAGACGGGCATAAAGGAGCTCGAGGGCGTGCCCTTAACGGCCGAGCCTGAGGAGCTTTTTAAAAGGGCGGACGTGGTTATAGAGTTCTCGGGCGACCCGAGGGCGGCGGTAGGTTACGCGGGCGTGGCAAGTGCTCTGGGCGTACCCATCGTTATAGGCACGACGGGCTTGGAAGAGTCGGACGTGGAGGAGCTCAGGCGCTTCTCCGAGAGCTGCGCCCTGCTCTACTCGCCGAACATGAGTTTAGGCGTCAACCTGCTTTTCCGGCTCGTAGAGTTTGCGGCCAAAGCGCTTAAGGGTAAGCCCTTCGACGAGGAGATTTTCGAGGTTCACCACCGCTACAAAAAGGACGCGCCGAGCGGTACGGCGATAAAGCTGGCCCAGATTGTGGCGGCCGTTACGGGTAAAGAGCCCGTCTTCTGCCGTAAGGAGGGGCCCCGGAAGGACGGCGAGGTGGGGCTCTGCTCGCTCAGGGGCGGCGACGTGGTGGGTGAGCACACGGTCTTTTTCTTCGGGCCGGAGGAGAGGCTCGAGCTTACGCACCGCGCCGGCTCGCGGAAGGTCTTTGCCCGCGGAGCGGTGGAGGCGGCTAAGTGGATAAAGGGTAAGCCGCCGGGCTTTTACGACATGTTCGACGTGCTGGGGATATAGAAGTGGCTCCGGGGGAGGGACTCGAACCCCCAACCAGGTGGTTAACAGCCACCCGCTCTGCCGATTGAGCTACCCCGGATAGCCGAGTAAATATTTTACGCCCGGCCGGGCTAAAAGTCAATACCGCTCACCTCCTCTTCCTCTTGTGCCAGAAGCTCGTCCACGCTCTCTTCGGAAGGCGGAGCCTCTTCGAGGTTGGAGAACTTGGTAAACTCCTCGAGGTAGGCCAGCTTTATCGTGTCGGTGGGGCCTTGTCGCTGTTTGGCGATAATGACCTCGGTTATCCCTTTCTGGTCGGGCGGGACTTTTCTGTACTTCTCGGGCCTGTGGAGAAAGAGGATAATGTCGGCGTCCTGCTCTATCTGCCCGCTCTCCCTGAGGTCGGCCAGCTGAGGACGCTTGTCGGTCCTCTTTTCTACCTCCCTCGAGAGCTGGGCCAGCGCTATAACGGGCACGCTTATCTCTTTAGCCAGAGCTTTTAAGCTCCTCGAGACCTCCGCCACCTCTTCTTGCCGCGAGTGCTTACGCACGGGCGAGCGGAGCAGCTGGAGGTAGTCCACGGCCACGAGCTCGACCTGTCTCTCTTTTTTAAGCTTACGGGCCCGTATTTTTAGCTCCGTCGTCGTTAAAGCGGGCGTGTCGTCGATGTAAATCTCGTAGCGCGACAGCTCCATCACCGCACCCATTATCTTCTCCATGTCCTCGTCCGAGAGCTGTCCGCTTCTTATCTTCCTCAGCGAGACCTCGGCTATCATGGAGAGCATCCGCATAACGAGCTGCTCTTTGCTCATCTCGAGCGAGAATATGGCTACGGGCTTACCCTCGTCCCGTGCCACGTTACAGGCTATCGAGAGCATAAAGGCCGTCTTTCCCATGCCCGGACGGGCGGCCACGACCACGAGCTCGCCCGGGTGTAGGCCCGTGGTCTTGTAGTCGAGCTCTATAAAGCCCGTAGGAAGGCCCGTAACTATCCGTTCCGTCTCGCGGAAGCGCTTTATAAGCTCTATAACCTGCTCAGCAACGTCTTTAACGTGGTATATCTGTACCGGGGCCGTCCCTTCGGCGATGGCAAATATCTTCTGCTGGGCCTCCTCTATAAGCGCGTTAAAGTCCCTTGCCTCTTTACCTTTGTGGATGAGCTCTATGCCCAGCTCTATAATGGCCCTTTGGCCCGCCTTCTCCTTTACTATCCGGCAGGCCTCCTCGAGCAGCTCCGCGTCCACGGCCTCCGCGTAAAGCTCCTTTAGCCAGTCCTCGGGCAGCTGCTTTTCCAACCCTTTGCGCTTTATGTAGTCTCGGAGGATGATAAAGTCCCACTTGCCGCCCCGCTCGTTCCACAGCTCGTGGATTACGCGAAACAGCAGGCGGTGCTCCTCTACGAAGAAGTCCTCCTCGCGGAGTATCTCCATTACGGTGGGTACGTTGTTCTCGGGGTCTTCGAGCATGCTGCCCAGAACGGCCCGCTCGGCACCTTCGTCGGCGGGCAGCTTAAGGTCGGGAAGGTTCATGAGATTTAAATTTACCCCGCGTAGGCTACGGCTTCTATCTCCACGAGAGCGCCTAAGGGCAGCTCCTTTACCCCGACGGTTACCCTGACGGGCTTAGGCTCAACGCCCTCTAAAAACTCCGCGTACAGCTCGTTAAAGCGCGGGAAAAGCTTAAGGTCCGTAAGGTAGACGCAGACGCGTACCAAGTTACGCTTACTAAGACCGGCTTCTTTAAGTACGGCCTCTATGCTCGTTAGCACGCGCTTTACTTGTCTCTCAAAGCCCTCCTCGAGCTTACCCGTCTCGGGGTTTACGCCTATCTGGCCCGAGATAAAGAGGAAGCCCCCTACGAGAAGGGCCTGCGAGTAGGGGCCCACCGGCGAGGGGGCGCCTCCCGTTTTTATCTCTTTCATAGGGAGTATTTTACGGCATACAAAGCCCTTCTTTCTCTTCTCCTGCCCGTTTCTTACGGTCTCGTCCAAAAAGCGCCTCTTTATCCGAACCGGCCGGTGATGTAGTCCTCGGTGAGCTTCTTCTCGGGTTTGGTAAAAAGCTTCTCCGTAGGGCCGAACTCCACCAGCTCGCCCATGTACATAAAGGCCGTAAAGTCGGATATCCGTGCCGCCTGCTGCATGTTGTGCGTCACTATAACTATCGTGAGCTTCTTCTTAAGCTCTTCTATAAGCTCCTCTATCTTGGCCGTGGATATGGGGTCTAAGGCGGAGGTGGGCTCGTCTAAAAGAAGTACCTCCGGCTCGGGAGCTATGGCGCGGGCTATGCAGAGCCGCTGCTGCTGGCCGCCCGAGAGGGCGTAAGCGTTCTCGTGGAGGCGGTCCTTAACCTCGTCCCAGAGGGCGGCGTCCTTTAGCGCTTTCTCTACCTTCTCGCGTAAAACCTTTTTGTCCTTTACGCCCCTTAGCTTCAGACCGTAGGCCACGTTCTCGAAAATGGACTTGGGGAAAGGGTTGGGCTTCTGGAAGACCATACCTATCCGCATCCGCACCAGTATGGGGTCTACGTCTTTACCTATAAGGTTTATACCCTCAGGGTATAAAATGGCCTCGCCCTCGTAACGGGCACCCTCGTAAAGGTCGTGCATCCGGTTAAAGCACCTGAGCAGCGTCGTCTTACCGCAGCCGGAGGGGCCTATAATGGCCGTAATCTTACGCTCGTAGACGGGGAAGGTGATGTTCTTAAGCGCGTGGAACGAGCCGTAGTAAAAGTTTAGGTTCCTGACGTCTATCTTTACGCCCTTTTTTTCCATGGCCCGTTTTGTCATTTTAACAGCCCCCTCTTAACCGTTTCTTAACGGAGGGGCGGAATAATATAGATGAGGGGTAAGGAGATGAGAAGAAGGGAGTTTCTAAAGGCGCTCGGCGGCGTGGTCTTTCTGCCTTACCTGTCTTTCGGCGACGAGGTTATAAACGGGGCGGGAGCCTCGTTCCCGGCCCCGCTCTACTGGCGCTGGGCTGCCGAGTACTACAAAGAGACGGGCATTCGCGTTAACTACCAGTCTATAGGCTCGGGCGGTGGCGTAAGGCAGATAATTAACCGGACCGTAGACTTCGGCGCTACGGACGCCCCCCTAAAGCCCGAAGAGGTGGAGAAGTACAAACTCGCCCAGTTTCCCACGGTGGTGGGGGGTGTAGCCGTAGTTTACAACCTGCCCGGCGTTAAAGAGCTCCGCCTATCGGCTAAGGCCCTCTGTGCCATATTTATGGGTAAGGTCCGCTACTGGAACGACCCTATTATCCAGCGCGACAACCCCGGCGTTAAGCTGCCCAAGCGCCGCATAGCCGTCGTCAGACGGAGCGACGCCTCGGGCACCACTTGGATATTTACCAACTTCCTGTCTAAGGCCTGTCCCGAGTGGCGCGAGAAGGTCGGCTACGGGAAAGCCGTAAAGTGGCCCACGGGCATAGGCGCTAAGGGCAACGAGGGCGTGGCCAATTACGTGCGGCGCGTCCGCGGAGCTATAGGCTACGTCGAGTTTGCTTACGCGCTCCAGAGCAAGCTACCTTTTGCACTGGTAGAGAACCGCGAGGGCAACTTCGTCCCGCCCTCGGTGGAGACCTTTAAAGAGGCCGCCCGGAACGCCTCGTGGGAGCCCGAGAAACACTTCTACGAAGTACTAACTTGGCAGCCGGGCGAGAAAGCCTACCCCATAGCCGGAGCCACCTTCGTACTGCTGGCCCGCGACCCCGACCGTCAGGAGATAAACCGTAAGGTCGTAGCCTTCTTCGACTGGGCCTTCCGTAAGGGCGACGCCATAGCCCTCGAGCTCCACTACGTCCCGCTACCTCAAGAGGTAAAAGACAAAGTAAGGGCCTACTGGAAGTCCTATGGGTGGCTATAAGCGGCTTAAAGACAAGCTCCTCGACAAGCTCGTCTTCGTTCTGCTGTTTCTCGTAGCGCTTTTCGTCGGGCTACTGTATCCCGCGGTGGCCCTCTTTACGCTCTACGGTGAGGCCCGGCCCGCCTTAGAGCGCTTCGGCCTTATAGGCTTTATAACGGGCACCGAGTGGGACCCGGTAAGGGAGCTCTTCGGCGCTCTGCCTGCGCTTACGGGCACGCTAATCTCGACCTTTCTGGCCTCCCTGCTGGCCATACCCGTCTGCATCGGCATAGCCGTCTTTATCTCCGAGCTCGCACCCAAAGCTCTTAAGCCCGTCTTTACCACCGCCGTGGAGCTGCTCGGCGCCATCCCGAGCATAATATACGGGCTGTGGGGCTTCTTCGTCGTAGCGCCTTTTATGGCCGAGAAGGTGGAGCCCTTCCTTCAGGAGCTGCTACTCGGCCTGCCCGTCTTAGGCCGGCTGGTAGACGGCGTCCCGACGGGCATAGACGTACTCACCTCCTCGCTCGTGCTCTCGATAATGATAATCCCCTTTATGGCCACCATAGTAAAAGACGCCTTCGAGATGACGCCGCGGCTGCTTAAAGAGGCCGGCTACGGCCTCGGCGCTACCAAGTGGGAGGTCATAAAAGACGTCGTAATACCTTACGCCTTTCCGGGGATAGTCGGCGGCGCCGTCCTCTCGGTAGGGCGCGCCTTAGGCGAGACCATGGCCGTCGCCTTTTTAACGGGTAACGTCCACCAGATACCCAGAAGCCTGCTCGACCAGTTTACCACCATAACCGTCGCCATAGCCAACGAGTTTACCGAGGCCGACACGGAGCTCTACCTCTCGTCGCTCTACGGACTGGCGCTCATACTCTTCGTTATGTCCTTTACCTTGCTGGCGCTCAGCAAGTTTTTACTTTTCAAGAGGTTAGAGAAGCGATGGGCGGTAAAGGGTCTTTAGAGAGAGCCGTAAAGCTCCGCAAGCTAAAAAGCACCTTCTTTTTAAGCCTATCGTTCTTAACGGCTCTTTACGGGCTCTTCTGGCTGTTCTGGATACTCTTCGACGTCTTCTCGAAAGGGCTTCCTAACCTCTCTTTAGAGCTATTTATAAAAGACCCGGCTCCGCCGGGTGAGGAGGGCGGCGGGCTCAGGCACGCCTTTATAGGCCACGCGATAGTAACCTCTCTGGCCGTGCTCATAGGCGTGCCCGTGGGCATAGCCGCCGGCGTGTTTTTTACCGAGTACGGCCGCTTCAGCAAGCTCGCCGAGTTTCTCAGGACCGTAACCGACTCGCTCGTCTCCCTGCCTTCTATAATAGTAGGCACGCTCGTGTACGCCCTGCTGGTAAAGCCCGTGGGCCACTTCTACGGCCTTAGCGGCTCCGTGGCTTTGGCGCTTTTAATGCTGCCCGTAATAGCCGTAACCACTGCCCAGATGCTCAAGCTCGTACCCGACTCGCTCCGCGAGGCCGCTTACGCCCTCGGCGCCTACCGCTGGCAGGTTATAAAAGACGTCTCGTTGGCGGCGGCTAAGCGGGGCATACTGACCGGCGTCATTCTGGGCATAGCCCGGATAACCGGCGAGACGGCCCCCCTCCTGTTTACCTCCTTTAACAACTTCTTCACCACCTTTAACCCCCTCGAGCCCATGGCCACGCTAACGGTCACCATATTTATATACGCCACCGGACCTTACGAAGAGTGGCACGCTCAGGCTTGGGCCGCCGCACTGGTTCTTACCCTCGGCACGCTCGCCTTCTTCGTGCTGGCCAAAACGCTCTTAAGACGCGGGTAGTATACTAAAACCTATGTGCCGAGACTGCGGATGCGGCCTGCCCGAAAACGAGCCTAAAACCCTGCAAGTCTTAACTAAGATTCTTAAAGACAACGACGAGCAGGCTCTCCACAACCGTCAACACTTCGACCGCCACCGCGTGCTGGCGGTCAACCTCATGAGCTCCCCCGGCGCGGGCAAGACCACGCTCTTAGAAAAGACGGTGGAGCTTCTAAACGGGAAGATGCGCGTAGGCGTCGTTGAGGGCGACCTCGAGACGGAGAACGACGCGGAGCGTCTAAGAAAAAAAGGCGTACCCGCGTACCAGATAACCACCGGCACCGCCTGCCACCTCGACGCGCACATGCTCCACCGCGCCCTCCACCACCTGCCGCTCCACGAGCTGGACCTGCTTTTCGTCGAGAACGTGGGCAACCTCGTCTGCCCCGCCTCTTACGACCTCGGCACGCACCTGAACGTCGTTCTCTTCTCCGTCACCGAGGGCGAGGACAAGCCCGAGAAGTACCCGGTTATGTTTAAAGACGCCGACCTCGTCCTGCTAACCAAAACCGACCTGCTACCTTACCTCGACTTTGACCCTAAAAAGGCCGAGCGCTCGCTAAGGAAAGTAAACGCCCGGGCCCCTCTTATACCCGTCTCGGCCAAGACGGGCGAGGGGCTAAGCGCGTGGGTAAGCTTCCTCGAGCAGGCCTTTAAAGAACGATTTGCTTAACGAAGAGAATCTCGGGAATACGCTTAAGCTCTAAAAGCACGTCCTCGGGCACCGGGTC
>JAADCR010000053.1 GCA_013154375.1 Aquificota bacterium
GCTCGCCCATACCGTGGATGAGTATCTGTCCCGTCTCGGGGTCCGTGGTGGCCCTGAAGGTGGGGTCCTCCTTCATAAACTTGTTAAGAACTTGAGAGAGCTTCTCTTGGTCCTTTTTCGTCTTGGGCTCTATAGCCATGGAGATAACGGGCTCGGGGAACTCGAGCTTCTCGAGAACTATAGGGTGCTTCTCGTCGCAGAGGGTGTCACCCGTGGCCGCGTCAAGGCCCACCACCGCGCATATCTCGCCCGCGGAGACCTGCTGAATCTCCTCTCTGGAGTTGGCGTGCATAAGAAGCAGCCTTCCGGCCCTCTGTTTCTCGTCCTTGGTGGAGTTGTAAACGTAAGAGCCCGCCTTAAGCGTTCCGGAGAAGACCCTTATGTACGTCAGCTGACCCGCGTAGGGGTCGGCCATAACCTTAAACGCGTAAGCGCAGAAGGGCTCTTCGTCGAGGGGTTTCCTCTCCTCCTCTTCGCCCGTTTTGGGGTTTACGCCCTTTATAGGAGGCAGGTCTACGGGCGAGGGCAGGTAGTCTATAACCGCGTCCAGAAGCGGCTGGACGCCTTTGTTCTTAAAGGCCGAGCCGCACAGGACGGGCACCAGCTGCCTGTTTATGGTAGCCTTCCTGAGGGCTTTACGGAGCTCCTCGACGGATATCTCTTCACCTTCGAGGTACTTCTCCATAAGCTCGTCGTCCGTCTCGACTATGGTCTCGACCATCTTCTCGCGCCACTCTTGGGCCTTCTCTCGGTACTCGGGCGGGATGTCTATAACCTCGTACTTAGCGCCGAGCGTCTCCTCGAGCCACCTTATGGCCTTCATCTCCATAAGGTCTATAACGCCCTCAAACTGGTCCTCCGCGCCTAAAGGTATCTGTATGGCCACGGGCTTTATGGAGAGCTTCTCTTTTATCTCGTCAAACACGCGGTAAAAGTCGGCGCCCAGCCTGTCCATCTTGTTTATAAAGGCAATTCTGGGGACCTTAAAGCGGTCGGCCCAGCGCCAGTTGGCCTCCGACTGGGGCTGGACGCCCTCGACGGCGGAGAAGATAAAGACGATACCGTCGAGCACCTTCATAGACCGGACCACTTCTACCGAGAAGTCCACGTGACCGGGAGTGTCTATGATGTTTATCTGATAACGCTCGCCGTTACGCGTCCAGTAACAAGCGGTGGTAGCCGCCGTTATAGTAATGCCCCGCTCCTTCTCTTGGGGCATCCAGTCCATGGTGGCGGCACCCTCGTGAACCTCACCTATCTTGTAAGTCTTACCCGTGTAGTAGAGTATCCGCTCCGTGGTGGTAGTCTTACCCGCGTCTATGTGAGCAACGATACCTATGTTTCTTAACTTCTCTATGGGCACCTGTCTCGCCATACTCGTACCTCCGTGCTCAGAAAGGTCAGCTTACATATTATAACAAGCGTTTTATAAGGAAGAGTAAAAAGAGCCCCTTACGGGGCTGGCAGGGAGTTACCAGCGGAAGTGAGAGAAGACCATGTTGGCCTGAGCCATGCGGTGCGTCTCTTCCTTCTTCTTGTACGCACCGCCTTTCTCGTTTAACGCGTCCTTAAGCTCGGCCTTAAGCCGCTCAATCATCGTGTACTGGCCGCGGCCGCGCGGCCGTTCGCGCGCCGCTTGGACCAGCCACTTTATGGCCAAGCTTATCTGACGGCGCTCGGGCACCTCTATGGGCACTTGGTAGGTCGCACCCCCTACCCGGCGGGGCCGGACCTCCCACTGCGGCTTAAGCTTCTCTATAACTTGGTGAAGCAGCTCCACCGGGTGCATGTTAAGCTCTTTGGCCGCCTCCTCGAGCGCCGTATAAACTATCCACTCGGCCACGCTCTTCTTACCGTCTTTCATTACTTTGTTTATAAGCTTCTGAACCAGAACGTCGCCGTACTTAGGGTCGGGCGGTATCTCCCTCGGCGGGACGGGTCCCTTTCTGGGCATGCGTTAACCTCCCTTCTTCTCGTCTTTAGGTCTCTTGGTGCCGTACTTAGAGCGCGACTGACGGCGGCCTTCCACGCCCGCGGCGTCTAGCGCACCGCGGATAATCTTGTACCTAACGCCCGGCAGGTCCTTAACACGGCCGCCCCTTACGAGCACTATAGAGTGCTCCTGAAGGTTGTGCCCCTCGCCCGGGATGTAAGCCGTCACCTCTATCCCGTTCGAGAGGCGTACCCTAGCCACCTTTCTTAAAGCGGAGTTGGGCTTTTTAGGCGTCACCGTGTAAACGCGCACGCAGACGCCCCGCTTCTGAGGGCAGCCCTGAAGGGCGGGCGCCTTCGACTTTTTCTTCCGCTTCTCCCTGCCGTACTTAACGAGCTGGTTAAAGGTAGGCATCCTACGCTCCTCCGCAGAGCATAAATAGTATAGCAGAAGGAGGGCTCAGGCCTGAGAGCCCTCCTCTTCGGGCTTCTCGGGCTCTTGCTGGAGAGCCTTCTCCTTCTCCACGACCTGTACGTCCTTGTAGTCGTCCACGCCCGTACCCGCGGGTATAAGGTTACCTATAATCACGTTCTCCTTAAGACCCCTGAGCTCGTCCACCTTGCCCTCTACCGAGGCGTCCGTGAGCACCTTGGTCGTCTCTTGGAACGACGCGGCGGATATCCAGCTCTTGGTAGAGAGGGCGGCTTTGGTGATGCCCACCAGAACAGGCTCGGCCTTAGGCAGCTTGCCGCCCTCGAGCTTGATGCGTTGAATCTCCTCTTCCAGCTCCTCCTTGTCCACCTCTTCGCCGACCAAGAACCTGCTGTCGCCCGGGTCCACGATGCGGACCTTACGGAGCATCTGCTTGATGATAATCTCAAAGTGCTTGTCGTTGATGTCCACGCCTTGGAGCTTGTAAACCATCTGTACCTCTTTGAGGAGGAACTTCTCGAGCTCTTCTACACCTTTAACCTTGAGTATCTCCTCGGGTACGGGCGTACCTTCCGTTAGCGGCTCACCCGCGCGCACGAAGTCGCCGTCGCGGACGAGCTCGCGCTTACCTTTGGGCACGAAGTAGACCTTCTGGAGACCCGTCTCGGGGTTGTAGACGATTATCTTCTTACCCTTACCCTTTATAAGGACCTTACCGTCTATCTCGGCTACCTTCGTCTCGGTAATCTTCTGACCTTTCCGGACGTACTGGCCGGGTTTGACGAGTATGAGCTCGTCCTTCTTAATGGCGTACTTACGCGTCTCACCCGTCTCGGGGTTGAAGATGATTACCTCGTCCGCGTCTTCGTAAATCTTAACGTAACCGTCAATCTCGGAGATGATGGCCGGGTTCTTAGGCCGTCTGGCCTCGAAGAGCTCCTCGACCCTCGGGAGACCGCCCACGATGTCTTTAACTTTGGCCGTCTCTTTGGGTATGCGCGCCAGTACGTCGCCCGGCTGGACCTCCATGTCCTTAACCACGTAGTACTGGTGCTGTATGGTCGTCTCTTCCGACTCGGAGCAGGTGGGGCAGACCCTCCACTCGAGGGAGAGCTTCTCGGAAGGGATGTTCAGTATGGCGTTTACGGGCAGGTCGTAGACAAGCTCCTCGCCTTCTTCGGTGATAACGGCTATAACGGGGGTGTGGAGCATGGCGTCTTTGGGTCTCATGAACGAGACGACGGTAGCGATTTTACCCGTTATGACGTCGCGCTCTTCCCTTACCGTAACGTCGAGGATGATGTCCCTGAGCTCGAGCTTCCCGCCTTTCTCGGCGATGATGTAGGTGTTGAACGGGTCCCACTCGGCAAGCTTGGTGCCCGCCTTAACCTTTGTCCCTTCGTCGACGAGCAGCTTAGCGCCGTAAGGTATGGCGTGGCGCTCTACGAGCCTACCTTCTTCCGTAACCACGCCCACCGCCGCGTCTTTAGCTATGTTTATCTTCTCACCCTTACGGTTTACGACAATCTTGACGTTGTAGTACTTAACTATCCCCTCGCTCTCGGTCTTTACGAAGCTCTGGACCTTCTGAGCCGTAGCCGCACCGCCGATGTGGAAGGTCCTCATCGTCAGCTGCGTGCCCGGCTCGCCGATGGACTGGGCGGCTATGATGCCCACCGCTTCGCCCACCGAGACGAGCTTACGCTGCGAGAGGTCCCAGCCGTAGCACATGGCGCACACGCCGTGCTTAGCCTCGCACGTAAGCGGCGAGCGTATCTTTACCTTCTCTATGCCGGCGCGGGCAATCTTCTCGGCCAGCTTCTCGTCCACCACCTCGTTGCGCTTGGCTATCAGCTCGCCCGTGTAGGGGTCCTTCACGTCCTCGGCCAGAACCCTGCCGAATATCCGGTCCTTAAGCGGGACTCGCTCCTCGCCGGCTTCCACGATGGGCTCCATCTCGAAGCCCTTAAGCGTGCCGCAGTCTTCCTGCGTGACGGTGATGTCTTGGGCAACGTCGACGAGCCTGCGCGTGAGGTAGCCGGCAAAGGCGGTCTTGAGCGCCGTGTCCGCTAGACCTTTGCGCGCACCGTAGGTGGAGATGAAGTACTCGAGTACAGACAGGCCTTCACGGAAGTTGGAGATGATGGGCGTCTCTATAAACTCACCCGAGTGCTTAGCCATGGGGCCGCGCATGCCCGCCAGCTGGCGTATCTGGTCGCGGTTACCGCGCGCACCCGAGATGGCCATCATGTATATGGGGTTAAAGGTGCCGGGGTACTCTTTGCCGTTCTCTATCCGCTTCGACTTCTCTATCTCCTCAAACATCGCCTTAGAGACGGCGTTCGTGGCCTCGGACCAGATGTTGATTATCTTGTTGTACCGCTCTTTGTTGGTAATGACGCCTTGGAAGTACTGGTTCCAGACCTCTTCCGTCTTTTTAAGCGCCTCTTCGATAATCTTCTTTTTAGCCTTAGGCACCTGCAGGTCGTCTATGCCTATGGATATGCCCGCCATGGTGGCGCGGAGGAAGCCGAGCTTCTTAACGCGGTCTAAGAACTTAACCGTCTCTTCGTTACCTACGGTGATGTAGAGGTTGGCTATGAGCTTAGAGAGGCGCTTCTTGTCGAGCGTCTCGTTAACGAACGGCTGGCCTTCGGGCAGAATGGAGTTAAAGAGTACCCTGCCGGGCGTAGTCTCTACCCACTCGTCGCCGACCTTTACCTTTATCTTGGCGTGGACGTCCACGTGGCCGAGCTCGAGCGCCTTTATAACCTCGTCAAAGTCGGCAAAGGCCTTCCCTTCGCCCTTCCTGCCGGGTATGGGGTCGTGCGTGATGTAGTAAGTGCCCAGAACCATGTCCTGCGAGGGCATGGTGAGGGGCTTACCGTGTGCGGGCGAGAGGATGTTCTGCGTAGAGAGCATGAGGATGTAGCTCTCGAGCTGCGCCTCTATCCCGAGCGGGACGTGAACGGCCATCTGGTCGCCGTCGAAGTCCGCGTTAAACGGCGGGCAGACGAGCGGGTGCAGCTGTATAGCCTTGCCTTCCACGAGCACGGGCTCGAAGGCCTGTATGGAAGGCCTGTGGAGCGTAGGTGCACGGTTGAGAAGAACGGGGTGCTGTTTGACGACCTCTTCGAGGCACTCCCAGACCTCGGGCGTCTTCTGCTCGACGAGCTTCTTGGCGTGCTTTATGGAGGTGGCGTAGCCTTTCTCTTCTAACCTTCTGTAGACGAAGGGCTTAAAGAGCTCGAGGGCCATTATCTTAGGCAGACCGCACTGGTGCATCTCGAGCTCGGGACCGACTACGATGACGGACCTTCCCGAGTAGTCTACGCGTTTACCCAGCAGGTTCTGCCTGAAGCGGCCCTGTTTACCCTTAAGGTAGTCGGCTAAAGACTTAAGCGGCCGTCCGTTCTGCTTTACGGGGTTGCCGCGCTTACCGTTATCTATAAGCGCGTCCACCGCCTCTTGGAGCATCCGCTTCTCGTTACGGATGATGATGTCGGGCGCGTTGAGCTCTATAAGCCGCTTGAGGCGGTTGTTCCGGTTTATGACCCTCCGGTACAGGTCGTTAAGGTCCGAGGTGGCGAACCTGCCGCCGTCGAGGGCCACCAGAGGCCTCAGCTCGGGCGGTAGCACGGGGAGTACCTCGAGTATCATCCACTCGGGCTTGTTGCCGCTCTTTTTAAAGCCCTCGACGAGCTGGAGCATGCGGAGGTACTTCTTTATCTTGGCCTCGGAAATCTCTTTAAGAACGGTGGCCCTGATGTCTTCCTTTATCTTCTCAAAGACGGGAACGTCTTTCTTCTGCTGACGGACCCTCTCGTAGTACTCTTTTATCGCCTCTCTGCCCGTCAGGCACTGCTCGCCGCAGTCCTCGTAGCTAAGCTCGCCCGTCTCGACGTTAAGGTATAGCTCTTCGTTAAGTATTCTGTGTATGGCCTGCTCGAGCGTCAGGCCGAGCTCTTCGAGGCCTTTAAGCTCTATGCCGTAAGCTCTAAAGTCGTCGGCGATGGTCTTTATGATTTTCTGATATAGGTTTTTGTACTTCTGTTCGAGCTCCTTACCGAGGTCTTCAAAGCCTATGCTGTAAGGCTTTACGAGCTCTTTGAGCTTCTTCGAGTAGGCGTCGAGGTCGAGCTTAGAGAGCACCTCTTTAAGTATCTCGGCGCCCATCCCGTACTCGTACTTCTCTTCAAGCGTAAAGGCGTACTTCTCTTCAAACTCTTCCTCGTTAACCACGTGGAGCTTTACCCACTTGGTGGATATCCCGTCGTTTAAGGGGATGGTCCCTTCGTCTTTCTCAAACTTCTCCTCTTCCTCTTCGTTGGGGTACTCGATGACCAGATAAGACTCGAAGTAAGCTACCCGCTCTACGTCTCTGGAGGTGAGGTTAAGCAGCGTCCCTATCTTAGAGGGGGTGCTCTTTAAAAACCAGATGTGAACTACGGGAGCGGCCAGCTCTATGTGCCCGAAGCGCTGACGCCTTACGTAAGAGGAGGTAACCTCAACGCCGCACTTCTCGCAAATTTTCCCTTCAAAACGCTTCCCTTTATACTTACCGCAGAGGCACTCGTAGTCTTTCATAGGCCCGAATATCTTGGCGCAGAAGAGCCCGTCCTTCTCGGGCTTTAGAGTTCTGTAGTTTAAGGTCTCGGGCCTCTTTACCTCCCCGTGGGACCAGCTTCTTATGTCCTCGGGGGAGGCGAGCATGAGCTTAATCTTGGAGAAGGGGAAGATACCCCTTCCTTTCTCACTCATTTTTCTTCCTCCTCTTTTATCTCAACTTGGTCACAAGGCTTCTCTTCGCCGTTAAGGCACTTAACGTTGAGGCTGAGAGCCTTAAGCTCTCTTACGAGCACCTTAAACGACTCGGGTATGCCGGGCGTGTAGGTGTAGCGGCCCTTAACGATGGCTTCGTAGACCTTGGACCTTCCTTCGACGTCGTCGGACTTGACGGTGAGCATCTCCTGAAGCGTGTAGGCCGCGCCGTGAGCCTCGAGCGCCCAGACCTCCATCTCGCCCAGACGCTGACCGCCGAACTGGGCCCTGCCGCCGAGCGGCTGCTGCGTGACGAGGGAGTAAGGGCCCGTGGCACGGGCGTGTATCTTGTCGTCTACCATGTGGATGAGCTTAAGCATGTGCATGTAGCCGACGGTTACCTCGAAGTCGAACGGCTCGCCCGTCCTGCCGTCGTAGAGAGTGGTCTTACCCCGTTCGGGAAGGCCGGCTTTTTTGAGGAGCTCCTTAACCGCCGACTCTTCCGCACCCTCGAAGGCGGGCGTGGCCATGGGTATGCCCCGGTCGGCGTAGTCGCGGACCACCTTCCAGAACTCCTCGTCCGAGAGAGAGGAGAGAAACTCCTCTATGAACTTGGCGTTCTCGCCTTCTTTGTCGCCTACGGCGTAGACGTCCTTAAACCACTCTATTATCTGCTTGCGGTCCTTCGTCTGCTCTATAAGCTTGCCCAGCTGTTTACCCAGCTCCTTGGCCGCCCAGCCTAAGTGCGTCTCGAGTATCTGCCCCACGTTCATCCGAGACGGGACGCCCAAGGGGTTTAGGACGATGTCCACGGGCGTGCCGTCGGGCAGGAAGGGCATGTCCTCTACCGGGAGGACGACGGATATAACGCCCTTGTTCCCGTGGCGGCCCGCCATCTTGTCGCCGACTTTAATCTTGCGCTTGCTCGCGATAAAGACCTTCACGAGCGTTATAACGCCGGGCGGGAGGTCCCTCCGCTTTAAGATGGCCTCTTTCTTCTCCTCGTAGACCTTGTTAAGCATATCTATCTGCGTTCTGGAGCGCGTGAATATCTCTTTTATCTTGGTTATCAGCTCCTCGTCGTTAAAGAAGTTCTCCGGACGGGCCAGTATGAACGAGGCGAGCTCTTTAAGCAGCTCTTCGGTAATGACCGTCCCTTTCTTTAGCGTCTTTCTGCCTATCTTTACGTCTTTCTCTATCTTCCTGCCCAAGACGAGGCCTTTAAGCACCTTGTCGCGCCCGGAGATAATGAGGTTCTTCTTCTTCTCGAGCTCCTTCTCGAGCTGCTCGAGCTCTTCCTGCTCTACTTTCCGTGCCAGCTCCGTCTTTTTACCCGTGCCCCTTCTGGTAAAGACCTGCACGTCTATAACTATCCCTTCTACGCCGGGCGGGCAGCGTAGAGAAGCGTCCTTTACGTCTTTGGTCTTCTCGCCGAAGATGGCCTGAAGGAGCTTCTCCTCGGGCGAGAGCTTGGTCTCGCCTTTAGGCGTTACTTTACCTACGAGTATGTCGCCGGGCTTGACGTAAGTGCCCACCTTCACGATGCCGTGCTCGTCGAGGTGGGCCAGCGCCTTCTCGGGAACGCCCGGTATCTGGCGCGTAATCTCCTCTTCGCCGCTCTTGGTCTCGCGGGCTTCTACCTCAAGCTCCTCTATGTGTACCGAGGTGTAGACGTCCTCTTTAACGAGACGCTCCGAGATAACTATGGCGTCCTCGAAGTTGTAGCCGCGCCAAGGCATAAAGGCCACGAGCACGTCTTTACCCAGCGCCAGCTCGCCGCGGTCCGTCGAGTGGCCGTCGGCGATGACCTGACCTTTCTCAACCTTCTCGCCCTTCTTAACTATGGGCCGCTGGTTGACGCACGTCTTCTGGTTGGTTCTCTGGAACTTCCTCAGCTCGTAGATGTCTATGCCGATGTCGAGCGGGTCGTTAAGGTTAATCTCTTCGGGGTTAACGCGGACGATAATCTTCGAGCCGTCGACCTCCTCTACCACGCCCCCGCGCTTGGCTACCACCACCGCGTGTGAGTCGCGGGCAATCTTCTTCTCCATACCCGTCCCTATAAGGGGAGCCTGCGTGAAGACGAGGGGGACGGCTTGGCGCTGCATGTTCGAGCCCATAAGGGCACGGTTAGCGTCGTCGTGCTCGAGGAAAGGTATAAGCGAGGAAGAAGGAGATATCACCTGACGGGGCGAGACGTCTATGTAGTCTACCTGCTCGGGCTTTACGAGACGGATGTCGTTTTTGTGTCTCGCGCGCACGTACTCGGCGTTTATCCGGCCGTCGGGCGTAAGGGGCGTGCTCTCGGCTATGACGAAGTTCTCTTCTTCGTAAGCGGCCATCCACTCTATCTTGTCGGTAACCTTACCCTTCTCTACCTTACGGTAGGGCGTTATCAGAAAGCCGTACTCGTTTACGCGTGCGTAAACCGTAGGGGAGGTCACGAGACCGATGTTCTGGCCTTCGGGCGTCTCGATGGGACATATGCGGCCGTAGTGCGAGGGGTGGACGTCGCGTATCTCGAACTTGGCGCTCTCTCTCGTAAGACCGCCGGGTCCTAAGGCCGAGAGCCTCCGCTTGTGCGTAAGCTCGGAGAGGGGGTTGGTGTTGTCGAGGTACTGCGAGAGCTGGCCCGTTTTAAGGAAGTCGAGTATGGCGTTGGTGACGTAACGAGGGTTTATAAAGTCCTGAGGCTTTAAGTCGGGGTTCTCGGGGTTGTTTACCGCGGAGCGGTCTCTGAAGAGCTTCTCCATCTTAGCTATGCCGAGGCGGGCTTGGTTCTCGAGAAGCTCGCCCACGGCGCGCACCCTTCTGTTCCCGAGGTGGGCAATGTCGTCTTTCTTAACGCGGCCGTGTCTGAGGTCTATAAGGTACTTGACGATGTTTATAAGGTCTATAGGCAGAATAAAGCGGGCCTCGTCCTCGGTGTAGTCTTTTACCTTTATCTCTTTGTACTTCTTAAAGAGCTTCTTAAGCGCTTCTTTGGTAACGCGCTGGCCGGCCTTGTAGCCGTCGTAGTCCTCGGCAAAGGCTAAGGGCGGGAGCTGGTCGAGCCGGTCTATGTCCGCGGGCGTTAGGACCTTGGGTATGTCGTGAACCTTTGCGTTTATCTTAACGCGGCCTACGCGCGAGAGGTCGTAGCGCTTTATGTCGCGGAAGAAGACGTTGTAGTACACGCGTGCGCGCTCGATGAGCGAGTCAATCTCCATGGTCATGGCTTCGATAAGGCGGAGCCGCTTGTATATCTCTATAAGGCCGTAGTCGCGGAAGCTGTACTCGGCGGGAATCTTTACGGGGCTTCTTTTGTCTGCGTCCTTGGGCGAGGTCTCGACGGCGAGCGTCTCGACGAGGCTCTTGCCGTAACGGCTCTTTATAACGTTCTCCTTGGGCACTACGGTAACCGAGAGGACCTCTACTTTCTCGTCCTCAAGCAGGCGCGCCAGCTCTTCCCACTCTTCGAGGTGACGCTCCTCGAGAAACTCGCGCTCTCTGGGCGAGTTGGCCAGCTTACCTTTGAACTTGAGTATGGCAAAGATGTAGTGGTGCTCGAGGTCCTCGGGCGTAAACTCCTCGCCCGTCTCCGCGTCGTACAGGAGCGTACCCTTAGGTACGAGCTTCCTAACGCCCTCGTAGTAGTGCTTAAGTATGTCGTAGGCCGTCTCTAAGCCCCAAGCCCTGAAGACGGATATGGCGCTTATCTTCTTGCGGTCTATCCGGGCGTGCAGGAGGTCCGTGGCACCCGAGAGCTCGAACTCTAAGCGCGAGCCTTTGTCGGGTATTATGCTGCCGCGGTAGAGAATGCGGATAATGGTGGCGTCTTTCTGCTTCTCTTCTTTCTCTTCGAAAAAGACGCCGCTGGAGCGTATTAGCTGGTTGATGATGATGCGCTCGGTGCCGTTTATGATAAACGAGCCGGACTCGGTCATAAGGGGTATCTCGCCGAAGTAGACCTTTTTGGGCGGGTGCTCGCGGTAGCCCTCTTTCGTTTTGGTTTTCAGTCTTAAAAGCACCCTTAAGGGTGCCGAGTAGGTTAGCCCCTTAAGCTTACACTCCTCGGGCGTGAACTTCTCTTTGTAGACGAGCTTTGCCCCGCACTTAGGGCACGGAACGTCCCAGCCGCCTAAGTAGTCGTCCTTAGGCTTGTAGCCGCAGCGGTTACACTCCCAGTCGCCTATCTCGTAGCCGAGGTACTCTAAGATAAAGTTCTCGTCGGGGTCTTTAAAGGGGAAGGAGGTTCTAAAGACGTGCTCGAGACCGACGTTTTTACGCTTGTAGGGGTTTACCTTAAGCTGGACGAAGTTCTCAAAGAGGTTTTTAGGTATGCTAAGCAGGTAGGGCGGCTCTAAAATCTCTTCGCGCCTGCCGAAGTACTTACGGGGCAAAGCTACTTTAGCCATAGTTTTACCTCTCCTTTTTGTGGTGTTTGTTGAGGCCAGACGAGGGCGTAAGCGTCATGAGCTGAATATTATAATATAAGTCTTTTCGGCGGGGCGTCAACGGGAAACGGATAAGAGAAGGGAGGGGAGGGAGCTCACTTGAGCTCCACTTCCGCACCTACTTCTTCGAGCTTCTTCTTTATCTGCTCCGCCTCTTCTTTGGGCACGCCCTCCTTGATAGGCTTGGGAGCGTTGTCGACGAGCTCTTTGGCTTCTTTCAGGCCCAGACCCGTAATCTCGCGCACCACCTTGATGACCTGTATCTTGTTCTTGCCCGGGGACTTGAGTATGACGTCGAACTCCGTCTTCTCCTCGGCCTGAGCCTGACCTGCGACAGCTCCGGCACCGGCGGCGGGTGCGGCTACCACCGCAGAGGCCGAGACGCCGAACTCCTCCTCGAGCCTCTTAACCAGCTCCGCCACCTCGAGCACGGACATGTTCTTAATGGCTTCTACTATCTCGTCAATGGTAAGCGTTGCCATCTTACTTACCTCCTTCTTTAGATTTAGCTTCTTCAATAGCTTTCAGCGTAAGCACGAGCTTTTGAGGTACGGCCTTAAGAACGAGCGCGAGGTTCGTAACGGGCGCCATCATAAGCGCCAGCAGCTTGGCTATGAGCTCCTCCTTGGAGGGGAGCTCCGCCAGCTCCTTAACCTGCTCGGGCGTTATGTACCGCCCGTCCAACAGGCCGCCTTTTATCCTCGACTCCCAGTCGTCTTCAAAGGTCTTTTTCAGAAACTCTACGAGCTTCTTGGTGGGAGCTACGGGGTCTTCGTAGGCAAACAGGGCCGCCGTAGGGCCTATAAAGATGTCCCGGTGGTCCGAGAGCGCCGTGTCGGAGAAGGCCCTCCAGAGGAGCGTGTTCCTCGCTACCACTATCTCGCCTTTGAGGTCCTTTACGTCGAGCCTCAGCAGCGTAAACGGGTAGGCGTCTATGCCTTGGAAGTTGAAAAATATCACGAAGCCGTTGGAGCGCTTTAGCCGCTCTTTGTACGACTCGACGAGCTCCTGCTTGCGCTGCAGCGCCCTGCGGCTTGCCGCGCTCCGTGCCCTCTGAGCGAACGCTTCCCGGTCAAACTCCGCCATAGTTTACCTCCGTCAGGCGGCCATCTCCTGAACCTTCTTAAGCGCGTCGTTGACGTCTATTCTAACACTGGGGCTCATGGTGAGCGAGAGGGCTATGTTCTTAACGTACTGCCCCTTAGCCCCGGGCGGTCTGGCCCTTACCACCGCGTCTATGGCCGCGTATATGTTCTCTATAAGCTTCTGCTCGTCAAAGGAGACCTTACCTACGGGCATGTGTATGTTGCCCGCTTTGTCTACTTTAAACTCTACCCTACCTTTCTTAGCTTCCTTTATGGCCTGCTCGACGTTCTTGGTTACCGTCCCGGTCTTGGGCGAGGGCATAAGGCCGCGCGGGCCTAAAATGCGGCCGAGCTTTGCCACTTTGGGCATCATCTCGGGCGTGGCTATGGCCACGTCGAAGTCCGTCCACTCCTCTTTAAGAATCTTATTTATAAGCTCCTCGCCGCCTACCACGTCCGCGCCGGCCTCTTCGGCCTTCTTCGCGTCCTCGCCTTCGGCAAAAACGACCACCTTTATGGGCTTCCCGAGGCCGTGCGGCAGCACCACCGAGCCGCGGACCATCTGGTCCGCGTACCGCGGGTCGACGTTAAGCCGCATGGCCAGCTCCACCGTCTCGTCAAACCGGCGCTGGAGAACCTTCTCCATCTCCTTTAAAAGCTTTACCGCCTCTTCGACGGTGTAGCGCTTGCTCTTGTCTACGAGCTTAGCCGCCTCTACGTACTTTTTACCTCTCCTCGCCATGGCTCTACTCCTTCCAGCCTTCTATCTCTATGCCCATGCTCTTGGCCGTACCGGCGACCGTTCTCATGGCCGCCTTAAGGTCGCGCGTGTTCATGTCTTTTATCTTGGTACGCGCAATCTCCTCAAGCTGCTTGACCGTAATCTTCCCTACCTTTACGCGCTTAGGGTCGGGCGAGCCCTTCTCCACGCCCGCGGCTTTTTTAAGTAGGAACGAGACGGGCGGGGTCTTCAGCACAAAGGTGAAGCTGCGGTCTTGGTAAACGGTGATGATAACGGGCAGGATGGTGCCCGGCTCGTACTCCCGGCTGGCGGCGTTAAACTGCTTGACGAACTCCATAATGTTTACGCCGTGCTGGCCCAGCGCGGGCCCTACGGGCGGCGCAGGCGAGGCCTGTTGAGCCGGGAGCATGAGCTCTATGGTGGCTACTACTTTCTTAGCCATGGCGGTGCCTCCTTAAATCTTCTCTACCTGGTCAAAGTCGAGCTCTACGGGCGTCATCCTGCCGAATATGCTTATCATAACCGTAAGCTTCCGCTTCTCGGGGTGTACCTCTTCCACGGTCCCGGTAAAGTTCATGAAAGGCCCTTCTATGACCCTTACTTGGTCGCCCTTCTCGAACTCCACTTTAGCCGGGCGGACGCCCCGCTTAATCTGGTCCAGTATCCGCTTGACCTCTTCGTCCTTTAGCGGGACGGGCTTGCCGCCCACCATAACGGGCCTAAAGACGTGGGGCGTCTTCTCTATGGCCATAAGAAGCTTGTCGTTCATGTGAGCCTTTATAAGGATGTAGCCCGGGAATATCTTGTTGTCGAGGACTATCTTCGCCTCGGTCTTGTTCTCCTTACAGGTAATCTTCTGGCCGGGTTTGGATATAGGAGGGGCTTGGACGCAGGTGTCGCCCTCCACGCTCTCGACCACCCTTACCTGCCCGTCTTCTATCCGGAAGGTGGTAACGCCCTTTTTACCTAAAACGGGTATGTCGCGGGCGTTCCCCCTGAGAGAGAGCCTATACTTCTCCTTGCCCTGAGCGCGGATTACCACCTTCTCTTCCGCGGGCACGACCACCTCGTCCACGAGCTCCTGCAGACCGTCGAGCTCGAGCACTCTGAGCAGGTTCTCTTTAGCCTCGTTCTCCTTGCCCGGCTCGACCTGCAGGGCGTACCACTTTTTCTCCAGCTCCTTAACTTCCTGCGTCATAGGCTCCCTCTCAAGGAGAGGATGAACGTTACCAGTCTGGTAAAGGCCAAGTCGAGCACCCACAGATAGGCGCCCACTACAAGGGAGAATATTATAACGCTAATCGTGGCCTTTATCACGAGCTCCCTCGACGGCCACGTTACCTTTTTAAGCTCCTCCTTTACGCCTTGAAGAAACTCTATAAGCTTACCCATGGCGGTGAAAGGGTTTAGTGGCGGGGCTGGGAGGACTCGAACCCCCACCCACGGGATTTGGAGTCCCGCGCTCTGCCAATTGAGCTACAGCCCCGGCCTCTTTATAAATTTACTTCACTTCCCGGTGCAGGGTGTGCTTACGGCACCACTTACAGTACTTCCGCAGCTCGAGCCGCTCCGGGTGCTTCTGCTTGTTCTTCGTCGTCGTGTAGTTCCTCCGCTTACACTCCGTACACGCTAAGGTAATTACCTCTCTCGGCATCTTCTATCCCTCAGTCGAGGATTTTGGTAACGACGCCTGCGCCTACGGTTCTACCGCCTTCGCGGATGGCAAACCTCAGGCCTTCCTCGAGCG
>JAADCR010000072.1 GCA_013154375.1 Aquificota bacterium
TTCTGCCGGTCTCTAAGGCGTATCTGAGGGCTTTACGGACGTGCCTTTTGGTTTTGAACTCGCTCATGGGCTTTACGGTAATGCCCACGTCTTCGGGGAAGCCCTCCTCTTTGGCGCCCATCTCCTTTATGAGAAACTCCCTTACCTTTTTAGCTTCCGGCGTTCCCGCGAAGAACTCCACGCCCGCGTAAACGTCGTCGGTGTTCTCTCTGAAGACTACCACGTCCACCCTCTGGGGCTCGGGGATGGGAGTGGGCTGGCCCATCCAGTAGACGGGGCGGACGGCCGAGTAGTAGTCAAAGGCGCGCCTGAGGGCGGAGTTGATAGAACGGACGCCCTTCCCTACGGGGGTGCCTAAAGGCCCCTTTATGGCTACTATCGACTCTTTAAGAACTTCGAGCGTCTCTTGAGGCAGCCGCTCGCCCGTTTTCTCTTCGGCCTTGTCGCCGGCCAGAAGCTCGACCCAGTATATCTTCCTCTCGTCGTCGTAGGCCTTTTTAACGGCCTCGTTGATTATTAAAAGCATGGCCTGCGTTATCTCGGGCCCTATCCCGTCGCCTTCTATAAAGGGGATTATCGGGTTGGGCGGGACGTCGAGGGTCTTGTCTTCTTTAAGCTTTATAAAGCTGCCTTGAGGGGGTATGACGGCCCGTCCTTCCCAGTAGAAGACGTTGTCGAAAGCGCGCCGCTGCATTACTCACCTCCGCATCTACATTTTACGGGCGGCCGGCCGAGCTGTCAAGAAAATAAAACGACTGCAAAAACCGTTCTAAATCTCGTGAGGGAAAATAGTACTTATGAAGACGCTCGAGAAGGCTTTCCGCGTGCTGGAGTATCTGATGGAGAAGGGCGGTGCGGGCGTGACGGAGATAAGCCAAGCGCTTAACCTGAGTAAAAACAACGTCTTTAGAGCGCTGGCCACTTTCGAGGAGCACGGGCTCGTGGAAAAAGACGAGGAGACGGACAAGTACAAGCTGGCGGTTAACGCGGCTAAGCTCGGCTACGGTTTTATGCGCCACAGCCGGCTTATAAGGCTGGCCCTGCCCGAGCTTAAGAGTTTGCGCTTTGCCGTTAAAGAGACGGTAAATCTGGCCCTTCTGGACGAGCGGCGCCGGAGCGTCGTTTACGTGGCGCACGAAGAGAGCGTAAGGCCCGTCAAAGTCGAGCCGCGGGCGGGTAAGCGGTTCGCCTTAGAGGCCGAGACGGCCTCGGCCCGCGCCTTAAAAAAGGCCCTCGTCGAGGGCGGGCCGGCCGTAGAGTACGAGCTTAGCGCCGACGGCGAGCTCTCGGGCGTAGCGTGCGCGGTGGTAAGCGGCTCGGGCCGGCCGGAAGGAGCGCTGGAGGTGCTCGCACCGTCCTACCGTCTCCCGCCGGATAAAATTAAGAAGGAGGTAGAGCCCCTACTCAGGCGCGTTGCGCTTACCTTATCTAAGGAGCTCGGCTACGATGTTTAGCTTAAGGTTCGCGCTGGCCCTGCTCGTCCTTATAACCGTTCCCGTCGTCTTTGCCGACTTCTTCGCCCCCTACCCGTACGACCTGCAGAACCGCGAGGCTCCCTTCCACCCGCCCACGCGCGTACGCTTCTTTCACGAAGGGAAGCTTACTTTCCCCTTCGTATACAAGTACAAGCTGGTAGACCCACTTTTTAAGGTTTACGAAGAGGACCGCTCAGTCCGCTGTAAGCTTAAGTTTCTTACCTCCACGCCTTGGGGCTTTAAGCTCGTCTCGGTGGAAGAGCCCTGCCGGCTTTACCTGCTCGGGGCCGACGGTCTGGGACGCGACGTGCTGTCGCGTCTTCTTTACGGCGGGCGCTACTCGCTGGGCGTGGCCGTAATAGGTACGCTTACTACTTTCTTCGTAGGCGCGCTCGTGGGCGGGCTCTCGGGCTACTTCGGCGGTAAAGTAGACGCGGTTATTATGCGTCTTGCGGAGGTACTTATGTCCATTCCCGGCTTTTACCTGCTGCTCTCGCTCCGGGCCGTCTTCCCGCTCGAGCTCTCCAGCGGTCAGGTGTTTTTAATAATCGTCTTTATCCTCTCGTTTTTAGGCTGGGCCTCGCTGGCAAGGGTGGTAAGAGGGATGGTGCTCTCTATACGGGAGAAAGAGTTCGTGCTGGCCGCTAAAACCTACGGGGCCTCGACGCTCAGGATAATCTTTAAGCACGTTCTGCCTAACACTTACTTCTACCTCGTCGTCTCGGCCACCATGGCCGTGCCGGCCTTTATCTTAGGCGAGGCCTCCCTGTCGCTTTTAGGCCTCGGCATCCAAGAGCCCGAGCCGAGCTGGGGAAACATGCTCTCACAGGTGCGTAACGTCAGCTATCTGGCCCACTACCCGTGGCTCCTAACGCCGGGCGTGGCTATATTCCTTACCGTTCTCGCGTTTAACCTCTTAGGCGACGCGCTTTTAAAAAAGCAGCGCGATGAGAGTCAGGGTAAATAAGGCCGGCAAGCTCTTTATACTCCTTACGGTTCTTTTGGGCGTGGCCGCCGTTAACACGGGCAACAACCTGCTTTACTTGGTCGTCTCGCTTATGCTGGCGAGCATGCTCGTCTCGGGCGTCTCGTCTTATCTGAACCTTAAAAACCTCCGCATCTCGGTAAAGCCGCCGAGGGAGCTCTACGCCCGCCGTCCCGCCCGCTTAAAAGTTTTCGTAAAAACCGCGCACCGCTGCCCTTCTTACCTCGTCTCCGTCGGCGCTAACGGCGGGGAGGCGCTTCTTCCCAAGGTAGGGCCGGAAGCTCAGGAGTACGAGCTTACCTTCAGGCCCGAGAGGCGCGGCCTGCTCGAGAAGGTAAAGCTCCGCGTCTCGTCCGAGTTTCCCTTCGGCTTTTTCGAGCGCTACTACGAGCTGGAGCTGCCCGTAAGAGCCGTGGTCTTCCCCGAGCCGATAAGCAGCCCGGGGCCCGCGACGCTCCTCGGAGGTCAGGCCGAGGGCTACGCTTCCGAGCGCAGCGGCTTTGAGGAGGTTAAAGACTTAAGGCCTTACCGAGGAGAGCCGCTTAAGCTCGTCCACTGGAAGGTAAGCGCCAAGCGCGGCGAGCTTACGGTTAAGAACGCCTACTCGTACGAGGCCGGCTCGGTGCTTCTCTCGTTAGACGCCGTGGAGGGTACGCTCGAAGAGCGTCTCTCTAAACTTACTTACTTAATAAATAAGTACTTTAAAGACGGCTTCGCCGTAGGTCTGGAGTTAGGCTCGAGAAGGCTCGGGCCGGTCCGCGGGGAGGAGCACCGGCTTAAGCTGCTACGCGAGCTTGCCCTCTACGAAGGGCCGTGACGCCAGAGGTTAAGCAGGTAAGCAAGCTCGAACGCGAGCGCCGAGGCGTGAAACTCGTAGACGACCTCCTCCCCGTCGTCGCGCCTGACGCGCAGCTCCAGCGACGGGAGGCGGAGCGGCGGGAACTTGGGCTTTGCGTAAGAGAAGAAGGCCGCCTCGCTCTCCCAAGTTAGCCAAGCTATAAGGCTCTTTACCACCTGCTCCTGAAGCGTCGGCTCTACGTCCTTAAGCCCGTCTACGAAAAAGAGCGAGACCGCGTGCGAGACGTAAGGCGCCTCTTTAAGCTGCGGAGGCAGGACGAAAGGAGCCTTTACGGCAAGAAGCGCGTACTCTTTAAACTCCTCGAGGGCACGCAGCTTAAGCCGGGCGGCCCCCTTCTCGAAGTCCCGGCGGAAGATAACGAGCGCCTCCTCTTTCTCCTTTTTAGGGTCGCGCTGCGTAACCGGCGTGAGCGTCTTTAGCTCTCGGTAGTAAACGACGAAGTTGTCCGCCTCGGGAAAGGCCCTTAAGCGGTTCTCCGCCGGTCCGTCGGGCGACTGCGTGATGAGGACGACGCGGCCTCTCTTAAAGAGTTCGTCCAGCGTTTTGGCGTCTCCGGCGGTGCCGTTAAGCAGGAAGTAAGTGCGGCGGGGCCGCTCAATCTCCACGCCGCTTTGCGTAAAGCTGACTTTAAAGGGGGCGTACGCGTAGTGCGCCCGCCCGTTTACGAAGTAGACGCTCCGGTACTCGACCAGAAGTAGAAGCTCCCCTCGGTACGGCTGAGGCTCTTTTAGCACCACCTTACGGCCGCTCCTAAGTCCGCTCGTGAAGGCGTTTTTCACCGAGGTGTCGTTAAAGACCGACAGGCCCCGCCGGGTTACCGTCTGGAACGGCTCGGGCAGAAGGTAGTCGTTCAGCAGCCTAACGGCGTTCCAGAAAGGGTAGCTCCCGTCTTCCTCGTCGAGCGAGGTGTCGAGCCCGAAAAAGAGAAACGGTAGCGCGCTTCTCTCGCGCTCGAGCTTGGCAAGCGCTTCTAAAAAGCCGCCAAACTCGAGCATAAAGGCCGGAAAGAGCAGCGCCTTCTCTTGGACGAACTTCCTCTCCTTTTTAAGCCGCTCCCAGCCCGGGAAGAGCTCCTCGGCCGTAAGGGCGGTTACCCGGTCGTCGGCCGCCAGCTCCTTGAGCTTGAGGTAGGGCTTGTTTAGCTTAAGCGCACGCCTTAAAAACGCTCGTGCTTTCTCAAGCACGGCCCGCTCGGCCACGAGCACCGGGAAGAAGGGACGGGCCATTAAACGCTTTTGTGCTTCTTTGTAGTAGTAAGGGTCGTGCTTTTTGTAACAGACGCAGCCGAGGGGCTTAGGCACCTCGTTAAGGGCACGGGCTATAGCGTCGCGGAGCTTTGCGCGGAAGCTCTCGTCGTCGTGGACTTTTACTATCCACTCGAGGTGGCCCTCTTTTTCGAGCTCCTCTTTTAACGCTTTCACCTTCTCCTCTTCCGGCAGCTCCTCATCAACGCCCAGCGGCCACAGAACGTCTTCGTTCTCGGCCAGACGGCGCAGAAACTCCTCCGACGATAGGCCCTTAAGCAGGTAGCCGGCGCGCGTAACGAGGGGCTTAAGTGCCGCACTCTCCTCAAAGCCTACGGCTAAACTCGTCTCGACCTTCCAGAGCTTGTTAAACAGCTCTTTCTCAAGCTCGTAATCCGGGTTTAGGCGGCTGAGGTAGTCAAAAAACGCGTAAACCTCCCCGTCGAGCCCTTCAAGGCTCTTTACCGCCTCCAAGATTCTCCGCTTGGCTACGAGGTTTAGCTCCCCGCGCTCCTCGTCGTCGCGCAGCTCAAACGGCTCGTCGACGAAGTAGAGCCGCAGGTCTTTACCGCCGTCCGAGCTTACGGCCAAGTAGCACTTAAAGGGCCGGCCCTTCTGGTCTAAAAACTTCCACGGGTAGGAAGCGGGGCGTAAGCTCTGGAGCCTTAGGGGGTTAAGGGCAGGTGCGCGCCGCTCAAAGAACGCCAGAAGCCGACGGTGAAGCCGCCCGAGCTCTCCGAGCGGCCGTTCGCCGTTGAGAAAGCGGTAGTAAAGCTCTCTAAAGTGGTCGAGGAAGGCGGTTATCTGTCCGTCGTAGCCGGGCTCGCCGGACAAGAAAAGGCCGCAGAGGTACTCGCCGCCGTTAGGCGCGTAGTCCAGCCCGTCGGGCCGCTCGCCGCGGGCGAAGATGCCGGTAAAGCGGCGGCTCTCCTCGTCGAAAAAACCCGAGGCGTCCTTGCCCATACCTAACCACCTCCCGTAAGCTCGCTTATAAGCTGCTCGAGAAGCTTCCCGCCTACCCTGAGGTGGTGCGACAGGAGCTCCTCGAGCACCTGCGCGTTCTCGACCGGGAAGACTACGCCGAACAGACCCTCCTTTAGTCTCCTAATCCGGGCCTCGAGCCCGAGCCTCCCGCCGAGAACGGTTATACCGTAGCGCGTTATAACGCGCTTAAGTTTTGCCACGCCCGCGCTCTCGCCCTCCCTCAGCAGCTCCGCCACGGCAAAGGAGGGGCCGTAGACGAGGAGGTTAAGCTCTACCCTTCTTTTACCCTCCGAGAGGTAGTTCAGAAGCTCCTCGAGCCTGTAGGCGTGCTCGTCGTGCTGTTCGCGCAGAAAGCTCTTAAACTCGTCAAAGAGCCGTTTTAGGCGGCGCGCCTCTTTAAGCTGGAGCTCCACGGGCGCCTTTACGAGCAGGAACGGATGGGCGTAGCGGAGCTCGCGTCTCTTAAGCTCGTCGAGGCTGCTTACGGGCAGCACCAGCAGCGACTCGTAGAGAAGGTCTATAAACTCTTTCAGCTTATCCCGCTGCTCGGGCTTAAGGCGGCCGAACTCGTACACCTCGTTAAGGAAGGTAAAAAGCTGAGCGGCGGTACTGAGCTGCTCGGGCACGAACTCCACGCGGTGCTGGCGCGGCAGCACCGCCACCACCTTGTCCGAGGGTTGGTAGTAGCTGCGGTAGAGGTCCCTACAGACCGAGGCGAAGGTTTTAACGGCGTTTAAAGCCTCGTAGCGGGCGACGAGCTCGTAAAGCTTCCTTAGACGCTCGCGTAGAAGCTCGTCGTCGGGCAGCCCGAGCTCTTCTATAAGGCTGTCGGCGTAAGTCTGGGCGTGCTCTTTTACGGCTTTGTCAGCCGGCAGGGCGTAGACGCGGACGACTTCCTTAACCACCTCCTCGTCGTTCTTCATCCCCCTTATCCGGGCCGTGGCCTGAAGGTCTTCCGCGGCGTTCTCTTCGGGCGAGAGGTAGTGCGTGTAGAGCGTAACGACGGCGGTAAAGTCGTGCTTTAGGCTCACGCCTCTCGAGAGGGTAGAGGTAGAGACGACGGCGTCGTAGTTAAAAGCGTCCGACTCGAGCTCCTTCTCGGGCGTCTTTACGTTAGAGGTGCTCACGAGCACGCGGTAGCCGTGCTTCTCAAGCTCGTCGGCCACTCTCCTGACCAGCTCCCGGTTCTGGATGTAAACGTAGAGCCGCTCGTTGCGGCTTCTGAGCTCTTTCAGCTTCTCTACCGCGAGCTCAACGAACCGCTCTAAAATCTTCTCGCCGTCTTCCTCCAGAAGGAACCGCTCGGTTATCTTTATCTCGCGGGCTGGGTACGAGTAGCCCGAGTAGACCTTCACGGGCACGCCGTGGAGCTCCAGCTCGCCGTTTGGCTCAAAGGGGGCAAACATAAACGAGGAAGCCAGAAACCGCCGCTTTTTAAACTCCTCCAAGGCCCGCTTAAAGACGCCGTACGAGTGGAGCGTAGCGTCAAAGGTGAGAAGCGTCACGAACTTAGGGAACTTCCTTACGAGCTTTAAAAGCTCCTCGAAGGCGTACATCCCGTTGTCCGAGCCGGTAAGCTCGTCCAGCACGAAGACGACGCGGTAGCCCTGTCTGGTTAAAAATTGCACGAGCCTATCGACGTGCTTGGCCGTAGTAGAGCCGTACTTAAGCTTTACCAGCGACTGGGTGGTGGTAAAGCAGGCGAGCTTGTCCGGCTTGTGCTCTTTAACGGACTGCTTTACGAGCTCGCTCAGCCGCCTTAGAAGCCCTTCGGGTGAGCTCTCTTCTTTAGCCTCGTCGCCGCGCCTTACCGCGGGCGGTTTCTCCCGTCCGGCTTGCGAGACCGTAAGGACCCTCTCGCTCCCGAGCAGGCGCTCGGCCTCGATGAGCTGCTCGCTTACGAGCTTCTTCCTCGGGGCGAAGTAGAAGTAGACGAGCTTCTCATCGGTCTCCCCGAGCACGACGCGCCGGGCGGCGGTGGTCTTACCCGCACCGGTGGAGTGGAGCAGGACGAGCGCCTTCCCGTAGGGCCCTTCGTTAAAAAAGTCCCTTACGAGCCGTAGAACCTCCGCCCGGAGCTCGGAGATGGTTTTAGCGGGTCTTAAAGAGGTACGTCTGGGGCCGTTTAGCTCGCTTTGGAGCTGCTCTACCTTTACCGTTAGCTCCTCTTTTAGCTTGTCGAGGTTTCTGTACGAGCGGGCTTTTACGCCGGCCCGCTCCCTCACTTTACGGAAGTAAGTTTTCGGCTTTCTTTTAAGCTGGGCGTAGGTGCGCTTAAACGCTTCGGCAAGCTCGGCGTAAAACCCGCCGCTCCCGTTAAGCGGGAAGCGGCAGACGAAGCCCTCGGAGGTGGAGGGTAACACGCCGAGCTGTACGGCGTCGGGGATAGGCGGCTTGGACAGATAGTCTAACGTGTAGCTAAAGACCTGCGTAAGGGCCGTTATCTCGGGGTCGGGCTCGTTCAGCCTGCGGGCTACCTCGAGCAGGGTGCGGGCGAAGCTTTCAAACGAGACGCCCCCGGGCGTGAGGTAGAGCTGCGCACCGCCCAGCTCGGGCGGGACGAACAGCTCGTCGGTGAGAAGCTTAAGCAGGTGGCGGTACCCGCCGAAGAGCTTGTTGTCGTAGCAGTGTAAGAGGGTACTCTCGGAGCTCTTTTCTAAAAACAGAAGGTCCGCGTTCGGGTATACGCCCGCCTCCGAGCGCTCCTCGCTAAACAGGTCAAACACCACGGGCACCGCACGGCCCTTTACGGAGGCTGCCAAAAGCCGGCCCGCGACGAGGCCCGCCGCGTAGACCGCCAGCTCGGCCCTTTCGTACGGGCCGGTTACTTGCGGGAGCTCCGAGGTGAAGCTCTTCCCGTCGAACGGTTTTAGGCTAAACGGGTCCTCGAGGGAGGCAAGGAGCTTCCCCGTCGGGCCGAGCCTATCGGCGTGGCGCCGCAGCTTGTTTAAAATGAGCTTCTCTTTGTCTCTCCAAGGGTCGGGCTGTCGGCGGGCAAGACCGCGCGCAAACCCTCCCTTAAATCCCACCTCGAAGAGCAGACCTCTTATCGAGTCGACCGAGGCTCTCATTAGTACTTAATAAACGCCACTTTCTCGCCCTTTCTGACGCACAGCTCGTCCTTCAGGCTTCTCTCTTTTAAGAATAGCTCCATAAGGCCGAAGCTGCCGCACACGCCCGAAGGGCGTCTTCCGTCGCCTAAAGCAAAGTAAGGCACCACCGGGTAGCGCTCTCCTCTAAAGACGACCGCCTCGTACCGTCCGCACGGGACGGAGGTTACGGCGTTGCCGAAGCGGTCGAAGTAGACTACTTCGCCCTCTACGCGGCCGCCGAGGTCTTTAGGCTCAGGGTAGTTTAGGAGAAACGCGTACTCTACGGGCGGGCCCACCTGCTCGGGCGGCAGGCCTCTGCTGAGGTGGCCGGCTACGGGGGCAAAGACGTCCCGGCCGTGGAAGGTAGCGTTTACGGCCGGCAGGGTGAAGCGCTCTATCTTGTAGGCCTTAAAGTTAGGCTCTTCTTTTAAGACGAGGTCGAAAAGCCCGTTCATGGGGCCGACGAAGAGGTAGCGGGGCGTCTCTACGACTACAGGGAGCCGCTCCGAGCCTACGCCCGGGTCTACGACGGCTAAAAAGACGGTACCCTCGGGGAAGTATCGGTAGTGGGCCTTTAAAATAAGGGCGCCCTCGAGAACGTCGAAGGGCGTAACCTCGTGCGAGAGGTCCACAATCCGGGCCGAGGGGTTTGTCGAGAGAACGACGGCTTTTACGGCACCGACGAAGCCGTCTTTAAGGCCGAAGTCGGTAAGCAGGGCTACTACCGCCATCAGTTGAGCATGCCGAGTACCTGATGTTTCATTATAAGGGCCGGGAGGTAGCCCGGCTTTATCCTAAGCGCCCGGTTGAGCTCGTCGAGGGCCTTAAAGAGCTCTCCTTTAAGCAGGTACACCTTGGCGGCGTTTACGTAGGGTAGGTGCGGAGATGCGTAGCGCTTTGCCTTTTTGGCCTTCTCGAGCCAGCTCAGCGCTTCGTCGAGCTTACCCATCTCTATAAGGTAAAAGCCTATGTCGTTGTAAGGGTTGCCGTACTCGGGGTCGAGCTCTATGGCTCTCTTACAGGCTTCTACGGCCCCCTCGAGGTTTCCGCGCATGCTGTAAGCCCAGCCTAAGAAGGTCCAAGCCTCGGGCGTGGGGTAGAGCTCTATAGACCTGCGGTACAGCTCTACGGCCTTGTCGAGGTTACCCTCGAGGTGGTAACGGTAAGCCTCCTCGAGGAGCTTAAGCGCTTGCTCCTTTACGCCCTTCACGGCTACACCCTCCTCGTTTTAATATAGGTCTTTTGAGAAAGATTTATAAGAGGAGACTAAAATTTGGCGTGAAACGGGCTTGACAAGGCGGGGCCGTGTAAATATAATTTCCTGTGAAAAGACTTCTCGGAGGAGGTGGACGGATGAAGCTCAGGCCTCTGTACGACAAGATAGTAGTAGAGAGGTTTGAAGAGAAGGAAGAGAGGACGCCGTCGGGGATAATCATCCCCGACACGGCTAAGGAGAAGCCTCAGCTCGGCCGCGTGGTAGCCGTAGGTCCGGGTAAGCTGCTCGAGAATGGCGAGCTGAGGCCCCTCTCGGTAAAGGAGGGGGACGTGGTTCTCTTTTCCAAGTACGCGGGTAACGACATCGAGATTGAGGGCAAGATTTACCTCGTTATGTCCGAGGACGAAGTGCTTGCCGTCGTTGAGGATTATCAGGGTTAATAAAAAGGAGGTGAGGAGATGGGCGCAAAGGCCATAATTTACAACGAAGAAGCAAGGGCTAAGCTTAAGGCGGGCGTTGACAAGCTCGCCAACGCCGTTAAGGTTACGCTCGGCCCCAAGGGCCGCGAGGTTATTATCGGTAAGAGCTGGGGCACGCCCGTCGTTACCAAGGACGGCGTTACCGTCGCTAAAGAGATAGAGCTTAAGGACAAGTTCGAGAACATAGGTGCCCAGCTCGTTAAAGAGGTTGCTTCTAAGACGGCCGACGTGGCCGGTGACGGTACCACCACGGCTACCGTACTGGCTCAAGCCATATTCCACGAAGGTCTCCGCGTAGCCGCAAGCGGCGCCAACCCCATGGAGGTTAAGCGCGGGATAGACCGTGCGGTTAAGAAGATAGTAGAAGAGCTTAAGAGCCTCTCGAAGGACGTTAAGGGCAGGAAGGAGATTGAGCAGGTAGCTACCATATCCGCCAACAACGACCCCGAGATAGGTAAGATTATCGCCGACGCTATGGAAGAAGTGGGTAAGGACGGCGTCATAACGGTAGAAGAAGGCAAGTCCTCCGAGACGACGCTCGAGGTAGTTAAGGGCATGCAGTTCGACCGCGGGTACCTGTCGCCGTACTTCGTGACCGACCCCGAGAAGATGGAGTGCGTGCTCGAGAACCCCTACATCCTGATATACGAGAAGAAGATAACCAACATTAAAGACCTCCTCCCGCTGCTCGAGCAGGTAGTAAGGAGCGGCAGACCGCTGCTCGTCATAGCCGAAGACGTAGAAGGCGAAGCACTGGCTACGCTCGTGGTAAACCACATTAAGGGCGTACTTAAGGCCTGTGCCGTTAAGGCTCCCGGCTTCGGTCAGAGGAGGAAGGACTACCTCGGCGACATCGCCGTACTTACCGGCGGTCAGGCCATAACGGAAGACCTCGGCATTAAGCTCGAGAACGTCACGCTCGACATGCTCGGCCAAGCCGAGAAGGTCGTCGTGGACAAAGAGCGGACGACGATTATCGGCGGTAAGGGTGACCCCGAACAGATTAAGGCCCGCATCGAGCAGATTAAGAGGCTCCTCGAGGAGACGACCTCGGACTACGACCGCGAGAAGCTGCAAGAGCGTCTGGCTAAGCTCAGCGGCGGCGTAGCCATCATAAGGGTAGGTGCGGCCACCGAGGCCGAGCTTAAAGAGAAGAAGGCAAGGGTCGAAGACGCCGTACACGCCACCAAAGCTGCCGTTGAAGAGGGCATCGTACCCGGCGGCGGCGTAGCACTCGTAAGGGCTTCCGAGGCCCTCGAGGAGTTTAAGGGCGACAACCAAGACCAGCAGCTCGGCATAGACATCATGAAGCGGGCCATCCGGATGCCCATAAGGCAGATTGCCTACAACGCCGGCTACGACGGCTCGGTGGTTCTCGAGAAGGTCATCGAGCTGGGTAAGACGAAGGGCAAGACTTGGGGCTTCAACGCCGCTACGGGCGAGTACGTGGACATGATGGAGGCCGGCATCATAGACCCGACGAAGGTCGTCAGGACGGCCGTAGAGAACGCCGCTTCCGTAGCCGGTACCATGCTCACGGCCGAAGCCCTCATCGCCGACCTGCCCGAAGACAAGAAGAAAGACGTCGGCGGTCCCGAGATGCCCGAGCTCGACTGAGGGGGCTCGGGCTCCCCTTTATAATTCTTCTTTATGAAGAAGTTCTACGTCACCACCCCCATATACTACGTCAACGACGTTCCCCACTTAGGCCACGCTTACACCACCATTGCTGCGGACGCCTTAGCCCGCTACTACCGCGTCCGTAACTACCGCGTCTTTTTTCTTACCGGTACCGACGAGCACGGTCTTAAAATTCAGAAAAAAGCCCAAGAGCTCGGTCTCCACCCTAAGGAGCTGGTAGACAGGAACGCGGAGCGCTTTAAAAAGCTCTGGGAGTTTCTGGGCATATCGTACGACAAGTTTATAAGAACCACCGACCCCGAGCACGAGCGCTTCGTCCAGAAGGTCTTCCAAGAGTGCTACGAGCGCGGCGACGTATACTTAGGCGAGTACGAAGGCTGGTACTGCGTAGGGTGTGAGGAGTTTAAGTCCGAGGCCGAGCTTGCCGAGGACTTCTCTTGTCCCATCCACGGTAAAAAGTGCGAGTACGTAAAAGAGCCCTCGTACTTTTTCCGGCTTACGAAGTACCGCGACGCGCTTTTAAAGCTGTACCACGAGCGGCCCGAGTTTATAAACCCGCCTTTTAGGAGAAACGAGGTTATATCGTTCGTAGAGAGGGGGCTTAAAGACCTGTCGGTGACGCGGCCGAGAAGCCGCGTCTGGTGGGGCATTCCCGTCCCCTTCGACCCCGAGCACACTATTTACGTCTGGTTTGACGCGCTGTTTAACTACATGTCCGCCCTCGGCGACGAGCTTACCTTTTTCTGGCCGGCGGACTTACACTTAGTAGGTAAGGACATACTGCGCTTCCACGCGGTCTACTGGCCGGCTTTTTTAATGTCTCTCGGCTACGAGCTTCCTAAAAAAGTTTTCGCCCACGGCTGGTGGACCGTGGAAGGGCAGAAGATGTCTAAAACGCTCGGGAACGTGGTAGACCCGTACGAGGTGGTTAAAGAGTTCGGGCTGGACCAGATAAGGTACTTTCTCCTGCGGGAGGTACCCTTCGGCCAAGACGGGGACTTCTCGCGCGAGGCCATAATTAACCGGATAAACGGCGAGCTGGCCAACGAGATAGGTAACCTGTTTAGCCGCGTGGCGGGCATGGCGCTTAAGTTTACCGGCGGCGTGGTTAAGGGCGAGCCCGACGAGGAGTACGAAGGCTTTGCCCGCGAGCGGATAGAGCGCTACGAGAAGAGCTTCGAGGCGGTAAACTTCTACGGAGCTATAGAGGAGGCTTTAAAGCTCGCGTCGTTTCTGAACAAGTTCGTCGACGAGCGCCAGCCGTGGAGGCTTTACAAAGAAGGAAAAACCGACGAGCTACAGAAGGCCCTCTACGCGCTTACCGACGGTCTTGCGGTGCTGGCGAGCATGCTCTACCCGGTTATGCCCTTTAAGATGTCGGAAGCGCTCGAGATGCTCGGCCTCTCTTCCCCGCCTCCGGAGCTCAAGCCCTACGGCCGGGAGGGCTATCTCGTTAAAGAGAAGAAGCTCCTCTTTCCTAAGGTAGAGGTTAAGTAGTGTTTCTGCTGGCCGGCGGCGGTACGGGCGGCCACTTTTTTCCCGCTCTGGCTCTCGGGAGGTTTTTAAAGGAGAAGGGTCACGAGGTTACGCTCGTCGCCTCTTCGCGCGGTCCCGAGCGCTCCGTCCGCACCGAGCTGCCGGTACTGCACCTCGAGGCGAGACCTTTCTCGTTAAGCCCTAAAGGCTTTTTCGAGTTTCTCCTCTCGGCCTACCGGTCTTACCGTAAGCTCGAGCAGGCCGTGCCCGGCGCGGAGGCCGTCGTCTCGTTCGGCGGGTACGCCTCTACGGCGGCCTCCCTCTACGCCTTAAAGAAAGGCATCCCTCTTTTTCTGCACGAGCAGAACGCGGTCCCGAGCCGGAGCAGCCGGCTCTTCCGACGGTTTGCTCGCGTAACCTTCGTGGCCTTTGAGCGGGCTAAGTCGTTCTTCCCGGAAGCGGTCCGCGTAGGGCTGCCTTTAAGGAAAGAGGCAAAAAAGCGCTACGCTAAAAAGGAGGCCCGTAGGCTTCTGGGCCTGCCGGAAGAGGCTACGGTGGTACTCGTTCTGGGCGGCTCTCAGGGTGCTCTGTTTTTAAACGAGCTTACGCTTAAGCTGGCGCGCCACCTGCCTTTTACCTTTCTACTCGTTACCGGCCGGTCCCACTACGAGCGGTTTAGAAAGGCCCCGCCCTCGGTTAAGGCGCTCCCCTTTTTAGAAGAGACGGGCCTTCTCTACTCGGCGGCCGACGTCGCCGTCTCGCGCGCGGGTGCGGGTGCCTGCGCCGAGCTGTCCTATCACGGCGTCCCTACGCTCTTTATCCCCTACCCTTACGCCGTTTACGACCACCAGTACCACAACGCCAAAGAGCTCGAGCTTTTAGGCGGTGCTCTCGTTTTACGGCAGCAAGAAGCCACGCCTAAGAAGGTGTTAAAGGCCTTAGAGACGCTTCTCTCCGACCGCTCGCTCTACAGCGAGCGGATAAAGCGCTTCTGCGACGGGAAAGCCGACGAGCGCATGTACGCCTACCTCACCGCCGAAGGCGGTCTCTAAAACCCGTCGTCAGAAAAGCCGAACCCGCCCCGTTATTTATTAGTGAGAACGCCAAAAGGAGGTGAAGGCCATGCCGGTAGTCGGTCCCTTCGACCCCTGCCCGCCCGACCCCTGCCCGCCCGACCCCTGCGGGTGCCCCTTCTGAGGGGCGCCTATCCTACACCCTAAAGACCACCACAATCTCGCCCTTTATGGAGCCTCTTTTTTCCAGCTCCTCTATAACCTCCCTTAGGGTCCCTCTTATGTATTCTTCGTGAAGCTTGGTAAGCTCGCGCGCTACGCAGACGGGGGTCTCTTCGCCGAAGACTTCCCTCAGGAGGTTTAGCGTCTTTAAGAGGCGTTTGGGGTTCTCAAAGAAGATAACGGTGGTGTCTTCACACTTTTTTAGCTCCTCAAAGA